>CAKPKP010000010.1 GCA_934167495.1 uncultured Clostridia bacterium
ACAGAATGTGACAACAATAGGAGCATATGCATTTAATGGATGTACAGGAATAAGAGGAAATTTAGTAATACCAGAAGGAGTAACGATAATAGCAAATTATACTTTTGCAAATACAAGTATAGAAACCATAGTAATACCAGAGAATGTAACCAAATTAGGAGATTATGCTTTTCAAAATTGCAAAGTATTGACAAGGTTGACAATGCCAATTTCGTTAGATAGTGGAAGACCAGGTGGATTTTTAGGGTGTATAGGAATAACAGAAGTTTATTTAACAAAAGGAACAGGAGAAAGATTAGATTATAGATCAGTAAATGATTATACATCATACACAAGAACCCCATGGTATCAATCAAAAGAAAATGAAATGAAAATTATAATAAGCCAAGATATAACATCAATAGGAAATTATACTTTTTATAACTTAACAAATGCAACATTCTATTATGAAGGTTCAGAAAGTGAATGGGCAAATGTTTCGATAGGGACAGCAAATACATCACTAAGCATATCTGGATACAATTATAAAGAATAATTATATAATATTAATCTAAACGGGCATTTTTTAAATGTCCGTTTTTGCAATTTATAAGATTATATTAAATAAAAAAGTTTTAATAATAAATGAAATTAATCCAATAAAAAACAATTTGGGCAAAATGTAACAAAAATGTAAAAAAAACGTTGACAAATACATAGATACTAGTGTATAATAACTATTGCGTATAGATTTGCGATGAAGCAAGATGTGGCTACACTATAAGTGGAGGGAACTCTTGCGGAGTATGTCTTGGCTTAGACCGGGCGATAAGTTTGAAAAATGCACACTTATCCAGGCACGTATACAAAAGTTAATTGTTGAAGTTCTTGGATTTTTAAATGGTTATAAAAGAAACACCAGGGTGCGTTAATAACTTGCCGTTACATTTATTTTAAGGAGGGAAAAAAATGGCAACATCAAACAATGGCGTAGGAAGTGACAAAATAAGAATAAGATTAAAGGCTTATGATTTTGTTGTTTTAGATCAGTCTGCTGAAAAAATAGTAGATACTGCTAAAAGAACAGGAGCAAAGGTATCTGGACCTATTCCACTTCCAACAGAAAAAGAAATCGTAACAATATTACGTTCTCCACACAAACACAAAGATTCAAGAGAACAATTTGAAATGAGAACACATAAAAGAGTTATCGATATTCTTTATCCAACACAAAAAACTGTTGATAGTCTTATGAAATTAGATTTACCAGCAGGTGTTGAAATTGAAATAAAATTATAATTATTTGAAAACAAATGTTAAATAAGAAGATAAATATAATTTACTTCTTAAATACCAAGCTGATATGGTTTTTATCAGCCAATAGTTAATAGGAGGAAAATAAATGAAAAAAGCTATAATAGGTAAAAAAGTTGGAATGACACAAATATTTGATGAAAAAGGTGTAGTTATTCCAGTAACAGTTATTGAAGCTGGACCATGTGCAGTAGTTCAAGTAAAAACAGTTGAAACTGATGGATACAACGCTGTACAATTAGGATTTGGCGAAGTAAAAGAAAGCAAAGTAAACAAACCAAGTAAAGGACATTTTGCAAAAGCAAATGTAAAACCAACAAAACATTTAAGAGAATTCAGATTAGATGATGTATCAAATGTAAAAGTAGGAGACGAAATTAAAGTAGATACATTCACAGCTGGAGAAGTTGTAGATATTCAAGGAATAACAAAAGGAAAAGGATTCCAAGGAAATATCAAACGTCATGGACAACACAGAGGACCAATGGGACATGGTTCTATGTATCATAGAAGACCAGGTTCAATGGGACCAACATCTACACCAGGTAGAGTATTTAAAGGTAAAAAACTTCCAGGACATATGGGAGTAAATACAGTTACAATTCAAAATTTACAAGTAGTTAGAGTAGATTTAGATAAAAACTGTATATTAGTAAAAGGTAGTGTACCAGGTAACAATGGTAGCGTAATAAAAATTAGAAATGCTGTAAAAGCATCTAAATAGGGAAGGAGGAAAATTAAATGCCTAAAATAGATGTATACAATGTAGAAGGTAAAAAGGTTAGCGATGTAGAGCTAAAAGAAGAAATATTTGGAATAGAACCAAATGAAACAGTTGTACATAATGTGTTAGTTAATTATTTAGCTAATCAAAGACAAGGAACACAAAGTACAAAAACAAGAGCTGAAGTTAGAGGCGGTGGAAAGAAACCTTGGAAACAAAAAGGAACAGGTAGAGCAAGACAAGGTAGTATTAGAGCACCACAATGGATTAAAGGTGGTATAGCTTTAGGACCAAAACCACGTTCTTATAAATACAGAGTAAATAAGAAAGAAAAACAATTAGCAATAAGATCTTTATTAAGCTCTAAAGTATTAGAAAAAGAATTAACAGTTGTAGATAAATTTGATTTTAAAGATATAAAAACAAAACAAATGGCTACAGCTTTAACAAATTTAAAAGTTGAAGGAAAAGCTTTAATAGTTTTACCAGAAAAAAATGAAGTAATTCAAAAATCTGCTAGAAATATTGAAGGAGTTAAAACAACATCAGTTAGTATATTAAATGTATATGAATTATTAAATCATAAAAACTTAATTCTTACAGTAGATACTATAAAGAAAATAGAGGAGGTGTATGCTTAAGATGGTAGCAGAAGATATAATAATCAAACCAATTATTACTGAAAAAAGTAATGATGGAATACAAGAAGGTAAGTACACTTTCAAAGTTGCTAAAAAAGCAACAAAAGTTGAAATAGCAAAAGCTGTTGAAAAACTTTTCGGAGTTAAAGTATTAAAAGTTAATACAGTAACTGTAAAAGGAAAAGAAAAAAGAGTTGGAGTACACCAAGGTAGAACATCAGACTGGAAAAAAGCTATAGTATCTATAGAAACAAATCCAGAAGTAAAAACATATTTAGGAAAAGGTGGAAAAGCTACAAAAGCTTCTAAGAAATATAAAGATTCAATAGACGAATTTATGGGAGCTTAATTAAAATAAAATATCTGGAATAAACCAGGAAAATAAAAATAAAGGAGAGATTTTTAAAATGGGTATGAAACATTATGGTGCATTTACACCATCAAGAAGAAATATGACAACATCTACATTTGAAGAAATAACAAAGAAAACACCTGAAAAATCTTTATTAGCAACAAAAAAGAAAAATGCAGGTAGAAATTCATATGGTAGAATAACAGTTAGACACCAAGGTGGTGGAAATAGACAAAAATATAGAATAATAGATTTCAAAAGAAATAAAGATGATATGTTTGCAACAGTTATAGGTATCGAATATGATCCAAACAGAAGTGCAAATATAGCATTAATAGAATATGAAGATGGAGAAAAAGCTTATATATTAGCTCCTATCGGATTAAAAGATGGAGATAAAATAATTTCTGGAGCTACAGCTGATATTAAACCAGGTAACTGTTTACCAATCGAAAACATACCAGTTGGTACTTTAATTCATAATATAGAATTAAACCCAGGTCAAGGTGGAAAAATCGTTAGAGCTGCTGGAATGTCAGCACAATTAATGGCTAAAGAAGGAAGATATGCTCATGTAAGATTACCTTCAGGAGAAATGAGATTAGTTCTTGCTAGATGTAGAGCTACAATAGGAACAATTGGAAACTCTGATCATGAAAATGTAAAATTAGGTAAAGCTGGTAGAAAAAGACATATGGGTATCAGACCTACAGTTAGAGGATCTGTTATGAACCCAGTAGATCACCCTCATGGTGGTGGTGAAGGTAGAGCACCAGTAGGACACGCAGGACCAATGACACCTTGGGGCAAACCAGCATTAGGATATAAGACAAGAAAGAAAAATAATTTAACAAATAAATTCATTGTTAAGAGAAGAAAATAAAACTTAAAAGAAGGAGGAAATATTAAATGTCAAGATCACTAAAAAAACAACCATTCGTATCTGAAAAATTATTAAAAAGAATAGAAGCTATGAATGAAACAGGAAAAAGAGATGTATTAAAAACATGGTCAAGAGCATCTACAATATACCCACAAATGGTTGGGCATACAATAGCTGTTCATGATGGAAGAAAACATGTTCCTATATACATTTCAGAAGAAATGATTGGACATAAATTAGGAGAATTTGCTCCAACAAGAACATTTAAAGGTCATTCAGGAGAAAAAGCAACAAAAGTTAAATAATAAAATCGGTTATAAAAAAATTCCATAAAAAAGGAGGAAATAAAAGTGGAAGAAAAGCAAGAAGTACAAACAGTAGCAGAAGCTAAAGCAACTCTTAGATATGCTAGAATTTCAGCTAGAAAAGTTAAAATCGTAGCAGATTTATTAAGAGGAAAAAATGTAGACGAAGCATTATCAATTGTTAAATTTACACCAAAAGCTTCATCAGAAATAATTGAAAAATTATTAAAATCAGCAATAGCAAATGCTGAAAACAATCACTTTATGAATAGAGCAAACCTATATGTTGCAGAAATATATGCAAACCAAGGTCCAACTCTAAAAAGAATAAGACCAGCTGCTAAAGGTTCAGCTGTTAGAATTAGAAAAAGAACAAGTCATATTACAATAGTTCTTAGAGAGAGAATGTAAGAAGGGAGGAAAAAATAACATGGGACAAAAAGTTCACCCAAATGGAATTAGAGTAGGTGTAATAAGAGATTGGAATTCAAAATGGTATGCCAACTCAAAAGATTTTAGCGAATATTTAGTTGAAGATTATAATATTCGTAAATTTGTAAAGAAAAAATTATTTGCTAGTGGAATTTCTAAAATAGAAATCGAAAGAACAGCAAAATTTGTAAAAGTAAATGTATACACAGCTAAACCAGGTTTAGTAATAGGAAAAGGCGGAAACTTATCAGAAAGCTTAAAAGCTGAATTACAAAAAATGATAGGTAAAGAAGTAAATTTAAATATTGTAGAGGTTAAAAATATTGACACAGATGCACAATTAGTTGCAGAAAATATAGCTAACCAATTAGAAAGAAGAATTTCATTCAGAAGAGCAATGAAACAATGTATGCAAAAAGCAATGAAAGCTGGAGCTTTAGGTATAAAAACTTCTGTATCAGGAAGATTAGGTGGAGCTGATATGGCTAGAACAGAATTCTATAAAGAAGGTACAATACCACTTCAAACTTTAAGAGCTGATATAGACTATGGATTCTATGAAGCTGATACAACTTATGGAAAAATAGGTGTTAAAGTTTGGATTTATAAAGGCGAAATTCTTCCTACAAAGAAAACAGTTAAAGCAGAAGGAGGTAAAGAATAATGCCAGTAATGCCAAAAAGATCAAAATATAGAAAAATGCAAAAAGGTAGAAATAGAGGAAAAGCTACAAGAGGAAATGTAGTTAACGAAGGTGAATACGGACTACAAGCTACAACTGCTGGATGGATAAAAGCTAACCAAATAGAAGCTGCTCGTATTGCAATGACACGTTACATTAAAAGAGGTGGAAAAGTTTGGATAAAAGTTTTCCCAGACAAACCAATAACATCTAAACCAGCTGGTACTCGTATGGGTAAAGGTAAAGGTGCTCCAGAATATTGGGTTGCAGTTGTAAAACCAGGAAGAGTTATGTTTGAAATAGCAGGAGTAACAGAAGATGTTGCTAGAGAAGCTTTAAGATTAGCTGCTCACAAATTACCTGTTAAAACAAAATTCGTAGCAAAAGAAACTAGTATAGGTGGTGATAATGATGAAGATTAATAAAATAAAAGAAATGTCTTCACCAGAGCTAGAAAAAGAATTAAATGAATTAAAATCTGAATTATTTAAATTAAGATTTAGTCTAGCTACAAATGGATTAGAAAATCCAATGAAAATTAAAGAAGTGAGAAAAGACATTGCAAAAATAAAAACAGTTATAAGAGAAAGAGAATTAGCTGAAACAGCAAACAAATAATAAAGGAAGGAGAATTAATCCAAATGGAAGAAAGAAATCTTCGTAAAACTTTAATAGGAACAGTTACATCTAATAAAATGGATAAAACTGTAGTTGTTACAGTAGCAACTAGTGTTAGACATAAAATATATGGTAAAACTGTAAAAAACACATATAAATTAAAAGCACATGATGAAGAAAATGCTTGCAACATAGGCGATAAAGTAAAAGTAATGGAAACAAGACCTCTATCAAAAGATAAGAGATGGAGAGTTGTAGAAATAGTAGAAAAAGCTGAAATTAAATAATAGATAATTAATAAGAAGAAGGAGGAACTTTTAGTCATGGTACAACAACAAACTATATTAAAAGTAGCTGATAATACAGGTGCAAAAGAGATTATGTGTATCAGATGTTTAGGTGGATCACATAGAAAATTTGCACATGTAGGTGATTTAATAATTGCTTCTGTTAAAACTGCTACACCAGGTGGCGTTGTAAAAAAAGGTGAAGTAGTAAAAGCAGTTATAGTAAGAACAAAGAAACCTACTAGAAGAGCAGATGGTTCTTATGTAAGATTTGATGAAAACGCAGCAGTAATAATTCGTGATGATGGAAACCCAAAAGGTACACGTATATTTGGACCAGTAGCAAGAGAATTAAGAGATAAAGATTATATGAAAATATTATCTCTTGCACCAGAAGTTTTATAATAAAATTGAAGTAGAAGGAGGCGAAATCCTAAATGAGAATAAAAAAAGGTGATACAGTAAAAATCTTATCTGGAAATGATAAAGATAAAACTGGAGAAGTTTTAGAAGTTAGTCCTAAAACAGGTAAAATACTTGTAAAAGGCGTTAATATAAGAAAAAAACATATCAAACCTAGAAAACAAGGTGAAGAAGGCGGAATTATATCTGTTGAATGTTCTATAGATAGCAGTAAAGCTAATGTAGTATGTCCAAAATGTAATAAAGCTACAAAAGTAGGATTTGAAATAAAAAAAGATGAAAAAATTCGTGTTTGCAAAAAATGCGGTGCTAAATTAAAGTAATATAAGAAAGGAGGATTAATTAATGGAAACACTTAGAGAACAATACGAAAAAGAAGTAGTTCCAGCATTAATGAAAAAATTCAACTATAAATCTGTAATGGAAGTACCAAAATTAGAGAAAATAGTTATCAATATAGGATTAGGAGATATAAGAGAAAATCCAAAATCATTAGAAAATGCTATGGGTGATTTAACTCTTATAACAGGTCAAAAACCAGTTATAACAAAAGCTAAAAAATCAATAGCAGCATTCAAATTAAGAGAAGGTGCTAATATTGGATGCAAAGTTACATTAAGATCAGGAAAAATGTATGATTTTGCATACAAATTATTTAATGTAGCTCTACCAAGAGTTAGAGATTTTAGAGGAGTATCAGCAAATTCTTTTGATGGAAGAGGTAACTACTCAATGGGTATAAAAGAACAATTAATATTCCCTGAAATTGAGTACGATAAAGTAGATAAATTAAGAGGTATGGATATTATATTTGTTACAACAGCAAAAACAGATGAAGAAGCAAAAGAATTACTTGCTTCATTAGGAATGCCTTTTAGAGCATAAATTAAATAAATATAATTAAAAATAAAAAATATCCTTATCGAAAGGAGGAAGTCAAAAAGAATGGCTAAAAAATCATTAAAAGTAAAATGTGCAAGAAAACAAAAATATCAAACAAGAGAATATAATAGATGTAAAATATGTGGTAGACCACATGCATATATTAGAAAATTTGGAATATGCCGTGTTTGCTTTAGAGAATTAGCTCATAAGGGAGAAATTCCAGGAGTAAAGAAAGCTAGCTGGTAATATAAAAATATTATATAAAAAGGAGGTAAAAAAGTGAATATTACTGATCCAATAGCAGATATGTTAACAAGAATAAGAAATGCTAATAGTGCAAAATTCAAAACAGTTGATGTTCCAGCATCAAAAATGAAATTATCTATAGCAGAAGTATTATTTGAAGAAGGTTATATAAAATCTTTTGAAGAAATAAAAAACGATAATCAAGGTATTATAAGAATAAATTTAAAATATGATGAAAAGGGATGCAAAGTTATAGATGGTTTAAAGAGAATTAGTAAACCAGGTTTAAGAATTTATGCATCTAAAGAAGAATTACCACAAGTTTTAAACGGACTTGGAATAGCTTTAATATCTACATCAAAAGGTATAATGACAGATAAAAAAGCTAGAGAATTAGGAATTGGTGGAGAAGTATTAGCTTATATTTGGTAATACTTAAAAAATAAACAAACTTATATATAAGGAAAGGAGAATACCAAAATGTCAAGAATAGGTAATAGTCCTATTACAGTACCAGAAGGTGTAGATGTAAAAATAGAAGGACAAAAAATTACTGTAAAAGGTCCTAAAGGAACATTAGAAAGAGAAATACATAAAAATATTAATGTAGCTCTTGAAAATAATGTTATTACAGTAACAAGACCAGATAACGAACCAGAAAACAGAAGTTTACATGGTTTAACAAGAACTTTAATAAATAATATGATTCAAGGAACATTAAATGAATATACAAGAAAACTAGAAGTAAACGGTGTTGGATATAGAGCTCAAAAACAAGGTAAGAAATTAATACTTACATTAGGATATTCACATCCAGTTGAAATGGAAGAACCAGAAGGAATTACATTTGATGTACCTACACCAAATGAAATCATTGTAAGAGGAATCGATAAAGAATTAGTTGGTCAAACAGCAGCTGTTATAAGAACAAAGAGACCACCTGAAGTTTATAGAGGAAAAGGTATTAAATATGCTGAAGAAGTTATCAGACGTAAAGAAGGTAAAGCTGGTAAAAAATAATAAGTAATATTTAATGAATATATTTTAATGATGATAAAGATCATTAGAAAGGAGAAAAAATGATTACTAAAATAAATAGAAAAGAAGAAAGAATAAGAAGACATAAAAGAGTTCGTACTAAAATAAGTGGAACAACAGAATGTCCTAGATTAGCAATTTTCAGAAGCAACAGCAATATATATGCACAAATCATAGATGATACAAAAGGTGCTACAATAGTTGCAGCTTCAACATTAGATAAAGAAGTAAAAAATAAAAAAGCTAATAAAGAAGCAGCAAAAGAAGTAGGAACTTTAATAGCAAAAAGAGCTATAGAAAAAAATATAAAAACTGTTGTATATGACAGAGGCGGATATATATATCATGGTGTTGTTAAAGAATTAGCTGAAGCAGCACGTGAGGCAGGTTTAGAATTTTAATAAGAAAGGAAAGGTTAATCCATGGAAGAAAAAGCTATAGAAATAAAAGAAAAAGTTGTTGCCATTAACAGAGTTGCAAAAGTTGTTAAAGGTGGTAGAACTTTTAGATTTAGCGCAGTTGTTGTTGTTGGAGATGAACAAGGACATGTAGGCGTTGGTAATGGTAAAGCAGCAGAAGTTCCAGATGCAATCAAAAAAGCTATAGAAGAAGCTAAAAAGAATTTAGTTACTGTTCCAATCGTTGGAACAACAATCCCACATGAATATGTTGGTGAATTTGGTTCTGCTAAAGTTATATTAAAACCAGGTGCTGAAGGTACTGGAGTTATAGCTGGTGGTAGCGTAAGACCTGTATTAGAATTAGCTGGATACAGAGATATAAAAACAAAAGTTATAGGAACAAACAATCCTAGAAACGTTGTATATGCTACAATAGAAGCTTTAAAATCAATGAAAACAATTGAACAAGTAGCTAAAAAAAGAGGTAAAAAAGTAAGCGATATATTATAATTAATTAATATAGAAGAAGAGTAATTCTTCAAAATTTGAAGGAGGTGCGAATAGATGGAACTAGGAAATGTAAGAACAGCAGTAAAGAAAACAACTAAAAAAAGAGTAGGACGTGGTATAGGTTCAGGACTTGGAAAAACTTCTGGAAGAGGACATAAAGGACAAAAAGCAAGATCAGGCGGAGGAGTTAGAAGAGGATTCGAAGGTGGTCAAACACCATTATATAGAAGATTACCAAAAAGAGGATTTAAGAATATTCATGCAAATACATATACAGAAGTAACATTAAGTATGCTTAACCAATCTAAAGCTACAGAAGTTACAGCTGAAACTTTATTAGCAGAAGGAATAATCGGAAAAATCAATGATGGAATAGTTGTTTTAGCTACAGGAAAATTAGAGAAAAAATTAACTGTAAAAGCTAAGAGATTTACAAAAGCTGCTGCAGAAAAAATAGAAGCTGCAGGTGGAAAGATAGAGGTGATTTAATTGTTTAAAACTATAAAAAATGCATTAAAGACACCTGATGTTAGAAAAAGATTATTATATACATTATTATTAATAGTAGTATTTAGATTTGGCTGTTATATAACAGTACCTGGAGTTGATACATTTGCTCTTTCTGAGCAAATGCAATCATCTACTACAAGTTTATCTGGACTTATTAATACAATATCTGGAGGAGCTTTCTCTAGATTATCAATATTTGCTATGTCAATAAGTCCTTACATAACAGCTTCAATTGTTGTACAACTTTTAGGAATGATAATTCCTTCTTTAGAAAAAATTATGAAAGAAGGAGGAGAAGAAGGAAAGAACAAAATTAATAGGTATACAAAAATGATAACAATAGTTTTAGCATTAGTTGAAGCAATTGGAATATATATTTCATATAAAAATTCAGGTATATTTATTAATGCAGGATTCTTAACAGGTTCTCTAGTAATATTATCATTAATAACAGGTACAGCAATACTTATGTGGTTAGGAGATCAAATAACTAATAAAGGTATAGGTAATGGAATATCTATGATTATATTCATAGGAATAATATCTGGATTACCATCAGGCGTTGTAACATTATGGAATAAAATAGTTACAGCAGAAGGATTTAGCACAGTAGGATTTGTAACAGTATTAGCAATAATTGTTGGAGCAATTCTACTTATAGCTGGAGTTGTATTTGTACAAGAAGCTGAAAGAAGAATTCCAGTACAATATGCTAAAAAAGTTGTAGGAAGAAAAATGTATGGAGGACAAAATACACATATACCATTAAAACTTGCTATGGCAGGTGTAATGCCAATAATATTTGCTTCTTCATTCATGACATTCCCAGCAATGTTAATACAAATATTTAATCCAAATGCTATTACAGGAACAGGTTTCTGGGCAGGATTATACAAATTCTCAATAGCAACATCATCATCTTCAGTAGGATGGGGATATTCGCTAGCTAATGCTGTAGTATATTTATTATTAATTGTTGCATTTACATTTTTCTATACATTTGCAACATTCAATCCAGCAGAAGTGGCAACTAATATTAAACAAAATGGTGGATTCATTCCTGGAATTAGAGCAGGAAAACCAACATCAGATTATTTAACATCTGTAATATCTAAAATAACATGGTTTGGAGCTTTATTCTTAAGTATAATAGCTGTATTACCAATGTTACTAAGATTCTCAGACTTAAATTTAGCTTTTGGAGGTACATCAATATTAATTTTAGTTGGTGTTGCATTAGAAACAGTTAGACAATTAGAATCATTATTAGTAATGAGACATTACAAAGGTTTCTTAGATTAATATATTTTTTATGGAATAGGAATTATATGTCCTATTCCATAAAATGCATTTTAAATATAAAATATGTATGTTCTTATTAATGTTTATTAAATTAATAGATAATAATAAAAACATATATAGGAGGAATAAAAAATGATAGTAATTATGTTAGGAGCACCAGCAACTGGTAAAGGAACAGTGGCAACAATGCTAAAAGAAAGATTAGGAGTAGTTCACATATCTACAGGAGATATGTTTAGAGAATGTATTGCAGAAGGTACAGAGATAGGAAAAAAACTAGACGAATATATATCAAAAGGTTGTTTAGTACCAGATGAACTTGTTATAGAAATGATAAGTGCAAGATTAGAAAAAGATGATGTTGCATCTGGAGTTATACTAGATGGTTTCCCAAGAACAGAAAAACAAGCAGAGGAATTAGATAAATTATTAGCAAAAAAAGGTAAAGAAATAACAATGGTTATAAATTTACAAACACCAGAAGAAGAAATAATAGAAAGAATAACAAACAGAAGAATATGCAAAAAATGTAAAGCAATATACAATGTAACATTACATCCATCAAAAGTAGAAGGAATCTGTGATATATGTGGTGGAGAAACATATCAAAGAGATGATGATACAGAAGCTAAAGCAAGAAATAGATTAGCAATATATTATAAAGAAACAGCTCCACTTATTGAATATTATAAAAAAACAGGAAAACTTTATTCAACTGTTTTAAGTACATCTCAAAATAGAATGGCACCAGAAGTTGTTAATGAAGTTGTACCAGAATTAGAAGGGAAGTAATGAAAATGGTAACTATAAAATCCGCAAGAGAAATAGAATTAATGAGAGATGCATGTAAACTTGCTGGAGATACACAAAAAATGTTAGAAGAAGCTATTAAGCCTGGAATTTCTACATATGAATTAGATAGACTAGCAGAAGAATTTATAAGAAAAAATGGAGGAATACCAGCAGAAAAAAACTACCCAAGTGGAGATAGAAACATTCCAAATTTTCCAGCTTCAATTTGTGCATCTGTTAATGATGAAGTAATACATGGAATTCCATCTAAAAAAGTAATACTAAAAGAAGGAGATATAGTAAGTATTGACTTAGTAGCAGAAAAAAATGGATTTAACGGAGATTGTGCAAGAACATTTACAGTAGGAAAAGTTTCAAGTGAAGCACAAAAATTAATTGATGTTACAAAACAATCATTTTTTGAAGGAATAAAATTTGCTAAAAAAGGTAACAGAATAGGTGATATATCAAATGCAATATATCAATATATAATAAAACATGGATATTCTGTAGTAAGAGAATTTCAAGGACATGGAATTGGAAGACAAATGCATGAAGATCCAGGTATTCCAAATTACGGAAAACCAGGAAAAGGAATGAGAATAGAACCAGGAATGACACTTGCCATAGAACCAATGGTTATAATGGGAAGACATGATATTTTAGAGCTAGATGATGGCTGGACAATCGTAACAGAAGATGGAAGTTTAGCAGCACATTATGAAAATACAATTTTAATTACAGAAAAAGAGCCAGAGATATTGACATTGTAATAAAAATGTTATATACTATACTAGCTTATATTTTAATAGGAGGGATTATTTTGGCTAAAGAAGATTTGATAGAAGTTGAAGGTACTGTTGTAGAAGCATTACCAAATACTAATTTTAAGGTTGAACTAGAAAATGGTCACCAAATACTAGCTCATATTTCAGGAAAATTAAGAATGAATTATATAAAAATATTACCAGGTGACAAAGTAAAATTAGAACTATCACCATACGACTTAACAAAAGGCCGTATAACATGGAGAGCAAAATAATCTATTTTATTATCGAGAATCGTAGGGTCGACTCCCACGGCGACCTTTTTAAAATAAAGAACGTTTCTAAAATATAACAATATTTACAGGAGGTGTAATAATAATGAAAGTAAGACCATCAGTAAAAAAAATGTGTGAAAAATGCAAAGTAATCAAAAGAAAAGGTGTTATTAGGGTTATATGTGAAAACCCAAAACATAAACAAAGACAAGGTTAATTTTTAATTTAAATTTGGTATTAACACAAATGTGTAGCGGCTGTTAGATAAAATCTAATATCATATTTGTGTTTATATATATTTGTTTTTGAAATTAAAGATATTTATTTTAAATAAATACATTTCTCTTTAATCACAACAAAAACTAAAAAAAGATAAAAAATTTGGAGGTGCTAAAATTTATGGCTCGTATAGCAGGAGTAGATTTACCTAGAGAAAAAAGAGTTGAGATAGGGCTAACTTATGTATATGGAATAGGATTAACAAGTTCTCAAAAAATACTTAAAGAAGCTGGTGTAAATCCAGATACTAGAGTAAAAGATTTAACAGACGATGAAGTTAATAATATAAGAAAAGCTATGGAAGGTTACAAAGTAGAAGGTGACTTAAGAAGAGAAGTAGCTTTAAATATTAAAAGACTTACTGAAATTGGATGTTATAGAGGAATCAGACATAGAAGAGGATTACCAGTAAGAGGTCAAAGAACAAAAACTAATGCTCGTACAAGAAAAGGACCAAGAAAATTGGTTAGCAAGAGTAAAAAAGTATAATTAAATGAGGAGGTAAAAACCAAATGGCAACAAAAAGTGTAACAAAGAAAACTGTAACTAGAAGAAGAGATAGAAAAAATATAGACAAAGGAGCTGCACATATTCATTCTAGTTTTAATAATACAATAGTTACAATAACAGATGTTCAAGGAAATGTTTTATCTTGGGCAAGTGCTGGTGGACTTGGATTTAAAGGTTCAAGAAAAAGTACACCATTCGCAGCTGGTCAAGCAGCAGAAACAGCTTCAAAAGCAGCTATGGAACATGGATTAAAAACAGTAGAAGTATATGTTAAAGGTCCTGGTTCTGGTCGTGAAGCAGCAATAAGAGCTCTTCAAACAGCTGGATTAGAAATAAGCATGATTAAAGATGTAACACCTATACCACATAATGGTTGTAGACCACCAAAAAGAAGAAGAGTATAGTAATAATAAATTTATGAATAAATTTTAGAGAGGTGAATTATAAAAAATGGCAAGATATAAAGATGAACAATGTCGTATTTGCCGTAGAGAAGGTCAAAAGTTATTCTTAAAAGGTTCAAGATGTTATTCTGATAAATGTAGCGTAACTAGAAGAAACTACGCTCCAGGACAACATGGACAAAAGAAAACTAAACTTTCTGAATACGGAACTCAATTAAGAGAAAAACAAAAAACAAAATCATTCTATGGAGTAGGTGAAAAACAATTCAGAGGATATTTTGAAATGGCTTCTAATAAAAAAGGTATTACTGGTGAAAACTTATTACAAATATTAGAAAGCAGATTAGATAATGTAGTTTATAGACTAGGTTTTGGAAGTTCAAGACCACAAGCAAGACAATTAGTAACACATGGAAGTATAGAAGTAAACGGTAAAAAAGTTGATATAGCTTCTTACTTAGTTAAACCAGGTGATGTAGTTGCTATAAGAGAAATTAGAAAAGACAACCCAGTAGTTAAAGCAAACATTGAAGCTGCTGCTCGTCCAATTCCAGAATGGTTAGAATTAAATAGCGAAAACTTAAGTGGAAAAGTTGTTAGATTAGCAAATAGAGAAGATATTGATTTAACAGTAGAAGAACACTTAATAGTAGAGTTATATTCAAAATAAAATTTATATACTTAAGATTTATATGGTACTTAAGATATGTAATATAAAAGTTGGTGTTTATTCATAAGCACCTATTAGGAGGTAAAAATGATTGAATTTGAAAAACCAAACATCGAATGCTTAGAAGCAGACAATGAGAGGAATTATGCAAAATTCATGTGTGAACCATTAGAACGTGGTTATGGTATGACAATAGGAAATTCTTTAAGAAGAATAATGTTATCATCATTACCAGGTGCAGCAATTACAAGTGTAAAAATAGAAGGAGTTGTTCATGAATTTTCTACAGTACCAGGTGTAGTAGAAGATGTTCCAGAAATAATTGTTAACTTAAAAAGTGTAAGATTAAAAATGGAAGAAAATGAAGAAAAAACTATCAGAATAGATTTTAAAGGACCAGGAGATGTTACAGCAGCTGACATAATTACAGATAGTTCTATAGAAATCTTAAATCCATATTTACATATTGCAACTGTAGCAGAAGGTGCACATTTACAAATGGAAATGACTGTTGATAGAGGAAGAGGATATAATGTCGCTGAAAAGAACAAAAAAGAGGGAATGCCAATTAATGTTCTTCCAATAGATTCAATATATACTCCAGTAAAAAAAGTAAATTATTCTGTTGAGAATACTAGAGTAGGTCAAACAGTAGATTATGATAAATTAGTTATAGAAGTTTGGACTGATGGAAGTTTAAAACCATATGAAGCATTAAGTTTAGCTGCTAAAGTAATGACAAGTCATTTAGAATTATTTATAGATTTATCAGAAGCAGCAAAAAATACTCAAGTAATGATTGAAAAAGAAGAAAATAAGAAAGAAAAAGTATTAGAAATGCCAATTGAAGAATTAGAGTTATCTGTAAGATCTTATAATTGTTTAAAAAGAGCTGGTATTTCTACAGTTGAAGATTTAGCTAACAAATCACAAGAAGATATGATGAAAGTTAGAAATCTTGGAAAGAAATCATTAGATGAAGTTACAAATAAATTAATTGCATTAGGATTAGATTTTGCAATTGAAGAAGAATAAAAGGGGAAGGTGAAAAGAAGTGGCAAAGAATAGAAAACTTGGAAAACCAACTGATCAAAGATTAGCAATGTTAAAATGTCAAGCTACAGATTTAATATTAAATGAAAAAATAGAAACAACAGAAGCAAGAGCTAAAGAAATTAAAGCAATAGTTGATAGTATTATAGCATTAGCTATTAAAGAAAAAAATAACTTTGAAGAAGTTGATGTTAAAGTTGTTCGTGCAAAATTAGATGACAAGGGTCATAAAGTTACAGAAAAAGCTACAAGCAAAAATGGTAAAACATACCTAAAAGTTGTAAAAGAAGAAGTAACAGAAAAAAGACAAAAAGATATGCCATCTAGATTAAATGCAAGAAGAAAAATAATGAGAAAAATTAGCAAAGTTGAAAATGTTGATTTATTAAATAAATTATTCAACGATATAGCTCCAAGATATGAAGGTAGAGTTGGAGGATATACAAGAATAATAAAAGCTGGTCCAAGAAGAGGAGATGCAGCTGAAACAGTTATATTACAATTAGTGTAATAAAAAGAGAAATGTATAAAAATATGTCATATTATATTTATAATATGGCTTATTTTTTTATCTAATAGAAGATTTCTCTGAAATGCCTATAATATAAATACAAGGAGAAAGATATGAGTGACAATAAAGAAATAAAAAGATGTCATTGGGTAGATTTAAAAAGTGATTTATATGTTAAATATCATGATACAGAATGGGGAATAGCTTCATACGATGATAAATACTTGTTTGAAATGCTAGTGCTAGAATCATTTCAGGCTGGTCTTTCATGGATAACTATCCTAAAAAAGAGAGAATATTTTAGAAAAGCATTTGACAATTTTAATCCTATAATAATTTCAAAATATAAAGAAAACAAAATAGATGAATTATTACAAAACGAAAATATAATTAGAAATAAATTAAAAATAAAAGCAACAATAAAAAATGCAGAAATATTTTTGGATATTCAAAAAGAATATGGTAGTTTTTCAAATTATATTTGGAGTTGGACAGAAGGAAAGGTTATAAAAGGCGATGGAGAAACATTGAAAACTTCCAGTGAATTATCAGATAAAATAAGTAGAGATTTATATAAAAAAGGAATGAGATTTGTTGGTACAACTATTATATATTCATATCTTCAAGCTATAGGAATTATAGATGATCACGAGAAAAATTGTTATAAATATTAAAAAAATGTATCAATATTTCAACAATATGTTTTTAAAATTACAAATCAATTACAATTATTGAAATAAAAAAAAATAAATATTATAATAAGCAAGTACCGAAGATAAAATATAAAAAATACAAAAATAAAAGATAAAAAATAAGAAAAATGGAAAAGTTATCCACAAATTATTGGCAATTTGTGGATAACTAATGCTTTTTTCAGCAAATAAAAGAAAATAAATTGAAAAAATTAGCAAAATTTTAGTGTTAACATAAATTAAAAATTATCATATTATATACAGAAGGTGATATATATGGTAAATTTTTTTTTAGCTTCAATTATATATATTTTAGCAATTTATGGAATTATTAATTTAATAAAAGAAGTTATTTTTAATATTAAATATAAGAATGAAATTGATTCAATAAAACATTATATATATGTAAAAGATGCAGAAGACATTATAGAAATATACATAAGAGATATTTTATTTAAGTATCCAAACTTAAAAAATATAACTATAATAGACGAAAATTCTAAAGATAATACATATAAAATATTAGAAAAAATTAAATCAGAATATGATTATATCAATATTGTAAAATCAGAAACATAAAGAGTAATAGTGGGCAAATCTATATTTTAAATTATAAAATTTAGTACACATTTAATTGTTCGTGTGCGAAATTTGCATATAGCAAATTTCTGTGTAAAGTATTCCTATTATATAAAAAAGCACTTTACTTTAGTATATTTGTACTAATTGTAAGGTGTTTTTTGTAATAAGTTTAAAGCTATATACTTTAAATGAAAAAATATTACAAATATATAGTTTAGATTACAAGTATATTACATTTGTTGAAATAGAATAAATTAAATTTTATAATAAAATAAGAGTAATATTCAAAAGAAATGAGGAAAATTATGAGAAAAAAATTAAAAATAATAACTATAATAGGAATTTTAATAATATTATTATGTTCTTTTATGCCAACAATAGTATATGGAGAAGGAATTGAGGGGGATGAAGTAAAAACAGAAGATCTATATATATATTCAAAAAAAGAAGATGGAACAATAAAAATAACAGGAGTAACAGAAGAATTTTATAATTATTATGAAGGAGAAGAAAGATTAATATTACCCGAAATGTTAGATGGGTCATATGTAACAAGTGTGTTAATGAGATTAAATGTTCTCACAACAATAAAAGAAATAAAAATACCAGATAAAGTAGAATCAATAGGTTCACATTTGTTTGAAGATTGCACAGCATTAGAAAGTGTAATACTACCATCAAAAATAAAAGCAATAGGCGAAAATGCTTTTTATAATTGTAGTAATTTAAAACAAATAAAGATACCAGATGAAGTAACATTAATAGGTGATTTAGCATTTGCAGAATGTACAAGTTTGAAAAAAGTAGAGTTACCAGAAAATGTACAAAGAATTGGGGAAAATGTATTTCAAAATTGTACAGGATTAGAAGAAATAAAAATAAATAATAAGGTAACAGTAATAAAAGATAATGCATTTACAGGATGTACAAGCTTAAGAGAAATAGAAATCCCAAAAAGTGTAACAAAAATAAAAGTAAACGCATTTAAAGATTGTACAAGTTTAACAAAGGTAACAATAAAAAACAGTTCAATAACATTAGAAAATAATATATTTGAAGGAGTACCAAGAGTAAGTTTAGCAAGTTATAAAAACTCAACATCATCAGTATATGCAGAAGGGTATGAGAATATAAATTTTGAAGAAATAGCATCAGAAATTTCACAAGTAGAAAAAGCAGGATGGCTAATGTCAGCATTTGCAAATGAATGTGCAACAACATATTCTAACAAATTTTATTATACAGAATCACATCCAGGAAGAGAAACATACGTATTTAATTATCAAAATGAGGAAGTAGGAAATTCGACATTAACTTTAGACTGTGTAGGAAATTTAAATCTATTTATATATCAAACAACAGGATTATGGAGTAAAAATTTTGCAATAAATAATGACCCTACATATTTAACACCACAAAGTGGATTGAAAGCAGATGATGTATTTGAATCAGAAGGCTATATACAAGCTAAAACATTTTATAATATAGCAGGAGCGATAACAGAAGGAAAGTTACATGTAGGAGATTTAATACAACTAGATGGACATGTAGCAATGTATACAGGAATTTCAAGTGATGGAATGGTATTATGTCCAGAGAACTATAGTGAACATCCAAGTATGACATATAAGAATTTTATTTCAGGAAGTCCAAGTGTGTGGGCTTCAGCAGGAAATATATATAGAATAAAAGAAGAAGCAGCAAATGAATTAACATTCTTATATGAATTAAATACAAAAGAAGAAGTAGAAGCATATGGAAGAAAATTAGCAGAAGCATATATGCAAGGAGAAGCAGAATATAAAGGAGAAACATTAAAAAGAAAGAATTACGGAATAAATAAAGTAACAGTAGGAAATAAAACAGAACCAGTAATAGGAACAGAAACAATAGATAATGTAGAAATAAAAACAATAAAAAATATAAAAGGATATACAGTAAAAGATATAAAAGCATTAGAAATGTTTGCAGGATATAGCAAAGTAGAAGTACTAGATGAAGAAGGTAAAGTAATAACAAATGAAAATGAAAAAATGATATCAACAGCAATGAAAGTAAGACTTTATAAAGATATAACAACAGGACAAGCACTAGAAATAAGAGCAGGAGGAGATACTCTGCAAGAAGAGTATGTAGTAATAATATACGGTGATGTAACAGGAGCAGGAAAGCCAAGTGCAATAGATGCATTAGCAATAGTAAAAAATGCAACAGGAAAAATAAAGTTTAATAACAAAATAAAAGAAATAGCAGGAAGAGTAAGTAAAGAGGCAAGAAAAAATAAAACAAGACCAACAGCAGTAGATGCATTAATGATAGTACAAGAAAGGTTAGGAAAAATAAAGATAAATCAAGGAGAATTTACAGAACAAGAACCAGAAGTAGATGAAACATCAGAAGTAATACCAATATATACAAGAGCAGACTTAGAAAAAGTAGGATCAGGCGAAGAATGGCTAGTAGAATCAGTAGGAAAAATATATACAATGAAAACAGATGCTAAGTATGTTTTAATGAAAGATATAGATTTATCAGAAAAAGCATGGACCCCAATAGGATTGCCAGAAGTAAAAAATGAAGCAGGAGAAGTAATAAAAGAAAGTACAATACTAACAAATACATTTGAAGGAAATAATCATAAAATAACAGGTATGACAATAACAGGTGAACAAACATCTAAAGAAATAGGATTATTTGCAGTAACTTCAGCTAATATAAAGCATTTAAAACTAGAAAATGCTAAAATTAACAATATAACATTTACAGAAGATGCAAGCACAGTATTAGATGAAAAGCAAAGTAAATTTGATTGTGGAACTGGAATATTAGTAGGATGTTTATTGTCTGATAATAACATAGAAAGTGAAAAAATTGTAATAAACAATTGTGAAATTTCAGGAGAAACTTCAGAGGATTATGTAAGTGGAGGAATAGTAGGAAAAATATATGGCGTAAATGCTACAGTATTTATAGAAAATTGCATTAATAATGTTAATTTAACTGGTGCAGGAATAGCTAAAAATGTAGAATCCAATATTAATATCATAAATTGTAAAAATAATGGAAGCATAAATGGTGCTGGATTTATATTAATTTTGAAAAATTCAAATATAATTGTAGCAAATAGTACAAATAATGGTGACACTGGCTCTATAAATATGGTAGAAAATATATATTTACAATATTCAAGTGGATTTATAGATATTATGGACAATGTAAATATATCAATAATATCTTGTATAAATAATGGTAAAATTACTAATGGAAGTGGTTTTATTCAAAATGCAAATGATGATAATTTAAGTTATGTAAAAATAAATAAATGTACAAATGCAGGAGAGATTGTAAGAACAGATGGCGGATATTATGCTGGTATATGTGGAAATATGCATTCAGTAAAAGAAATAATAATTTTAAATTCAACTAATACGGGAAATGTTCAAGGATATGCAGGAATTTTATGTTATACACCAGCAAGTTTAATACAAATAGAAAATTGTGATAATTATGGAAATATAATTACTACAAGTGGAACTGGAGCAGGAATAATATATGATGTTTTAGCTGATGATGGAGATGTTATAATAAAAAAATGTAATAATTATGGAAATATAGAGGGAAGCTCTTCTGTTGGTGGAATAGGAGGTTGCATTGCACGTGCAAAAACTTTTACAGTTAGTGAGTGTACAAATGCAGGAGAGATTAAAGCTTCTGCAAATACTGGTGGAATTATAGGATATATAAGCGACTATGTTAATGAAGTTAATATAAATAATTGTACTAATGAAGAAACAGGAAAGATTAAATCCGCAAATTCAAGTGCAGGAATTTTAGGAATGATTGATATAAAGGATAAATTTGAATTTGAAAATAATACAAATAATGCTGAAATATTTGGAGATAATAGTGTAGGTGGAATAATAGGCTGGATAGATAGTGAAGAAAAAGCCGATGGAAAAATTGAAAATTGTACAAATAGTGGAAATGTAAATGGAAATACGTTAGTAGGTGGAATTATAGGAGCTTATAGTGGTAATTTAGTAGAGGTTAAAAATTGTATTAACAAAGCTGAGATAACGGTTTTAGAGGGAGATGCAGGAGGAATATTTGGATATTTATCTGGACCAAATAATTATGATGATGCAAAAATAACCGAATGTAAAAATATGGGGAATATAATATGTGGAAATAAAGAAAATCCTGAAAAAGGTGGTTACTGCGTAGGTGGAATAGCAGGGTATTGTTATTCTTCTACTGAATTTGTGAGATGTACAAATTCAGGAAATTTAACAACATTTTCAGCATCACCAAGTATGGGAGGAATTGTTGGATCAGGCAGAATGAAAAATACAGGTTGCAGTAATTCTGGTACATTAAATTGTCCAAATGTTGTTGATCCAGACTTCGATTTATCTATTTGTGTCGGAGATATAATAGGTGATGGTACTATTGAAGAGTAAAAAGAAAATATAACTTATTTATTTAATAAAAAATTAAAGAACAGTGAATTTAGAGATTAAAATATTATATTCACTGTTCTTTTTTATATAAATATAAAATATATATTTATATAAAAGGATAGGTGAATAATATGCGAAACTCAAAAAGATTTAGTAAAATAAATGAAATATTAGAAATACCAAAAGAAGTATCTACAGATATTCCAAAAATAACAGCAATAGGATTTGAAGAAATGCTCATAGAAAATTACAAAGGAATTCTAGAATATGATGAAATTTTTATAAGAATAAGTACTCATATTGGAATTATAGATATAAGTGGATTAAATTTAAGTTTAAATCAGATGACTGAAGATGATATTTTAATTTCTGGAAAAATTGAAAATATAGAATTTGAAAAAAAAACTAACTAATATATTTCAAATGTTTATAGTTATAGTTACAAATACGTTACAATTATTGAAATGAAATACAATAAAAATTATAATATATAATGAAATTAGTATATAAATAGGAGAGATTGTATGAAAAAGATAATTGTAGCAACAATAATTGCGATAATGTTATGTGTATCGTTTAATTTAAATGTATATGCAGAAGGTATTAAAGAGGATACATATACAGTAGAAGAAATGTATAAATATGAAGCAAAAGAAGATGGTACAATAAAAATAACAGGTGTAACAGAAAAATTTTTTGAGTATTATGATGGAGCAACAATACTAGAATTACCAGACGAAATTAATGGTATGGAAGTTACTAGTATATTAACAAGATTAAATAAAATAGATACATTAAAAGAAATAAAATTACCTAAAAGTATGAAGGTAATTGGTTCACATTTATTTGAAGATTGTGTAAACCTAGAAAAAGTAACACTACCAGATAATATAACTTTAATAAATGAAAAAGCATTTTATAATTGCAGTAATTTAAAAACAATAGAAATGCCAGAAAGTGTTATTCAAATAGAAGATTTAGCATTTGCAGAATGTAGAAGTTTAAAGAAAATAGAGTTACCAGCGAATGTTAAAAGATTAGGGGAAAATGTATTTCAAAATTGTACAGGATTAGAAGAAATAAAAATAAATAATAAGTTAACTGTAATAAAGGATAATACATTTATAGGATGTACAAGCTTAAGAGAAATAGAAATTCCAAAAAATATAACTAAAATTAAAACAAATGCATTTAAAGATTGTGTAAGTTTAACAGGAGTAACAATAAAAAATAGTTCAATAACATTAGAAGATAAAATATTTGAAGGAATACCAAATTTAACAATAAAAAGTTATAATGGATCAACAGCATCAGTGTATGCAGAAAAATATGAAAATATAAATTTTGAAGGAACAGCATCAGAAATTTCACAAGTAGAAAAAGCAGGAATTTTAATGTCTGCTTTTGCAAAAGAGTGTGTAGAAAATGATGATTACAGTAGGAGATTTACATATACAACAAATAATAGAAATAATATAGTTTTTGCACAACCAGTAGATAACACACCAGTATCAAGAATAACAGTAGACTGTGTAGGAGCTGTAAATTTATTTGTATACCAATCAACAGGATTATGGGGAAAAGATTTTAATATTCCACTAACTGATCCTGTATACGTATCACCAGGTGGAATAAGAGCAACAGATATATTTGAGTATATTCCGATATGTGCAAACGGAGAGCAATATACACCTGAACAAATACAATATTATGCAACATTAGGAAAGGTAATGCCAGGAGATATAATACAATTACCAGCATCAGGAAATAAAGGGCAACATGTGGCGATGTTTTGTGGATTAGGGCAAAAAAATGATGATTCAACTAGAGAAGTAGTTGGAAAAATGATGTGTCCAGAAGATTGGAGCGGAAATCCTAATGGAAAATTAATTTACTCAAATATAAATACAGGAAGAGACACGTGGGGTTCAACTGCAATTGTTGCTAGAATAAAAGAAGAAGCAGCAAATGAATTAACATTCTTATATGAATTAAATACAAAAGAAGAAGTAGAAGCATATGGAAGAAAATTAGCAGAAGCATATATGCAAGGAGAAGCAGAATATAAAGGAGAAACATTAAAAAGAAAGAATTACGGAATAAATAAAGTAACAGTAGGAAATAAAACAGAACCAGTAATAGGAACAGAAACAATAGATAATGTAGAAATAAAAACAATAAAAAATATAAAAGGATATACAGTAAAAGACATAAAAGCATTAGATATGTTTTCAGGATATAGCAAAGTAGAAGTGCTAGATGAAGAAGGAAATGTAATAACAAATGAAGATGAAAAAATGATATCAACAGCAATGAGAGTAAGACTTTATAAAGATGTAACAGCAGGACAAGCACTAGAAATAAGAGCAGGAGGAGATACTCTGCAAGAAGAGTATGTAGTAATAATATACGGAGATGTAACAGGAACAGGAAAGCCAAGTGCAATAGATGCATTAGCAATAGTAAAAAATGCAACAGGAAAAATAAGTTTTGAAAGTGCAATAAAAGAAATAGCAGGAAGAGTAAGTGAAGAGTCAAGAAAAAATAAAACAAGACCAACAGCAGTAGATGCATTAATGATAGTACAAGAAAAATTAGGAAAGATAGAAATAAACCAAGGAGAATTTACAGAACAAGAACCAGAAGTAGATGAAACATCAGATATAATACCAATATATACAAGAGCAGACTTAGAAAAAGTGGGATCAGGCGAAGAATGGCTAGTAGAATCAGTAGGAAAAATATATACAATGAAAACAGATGCGAAGTATGTTTTAATGAAAGATATAGATTTATCAGAAAAAGAATGGACACCAATAGGGATGCCAGAAATAAAAAATGAATCAGGTGAAGTAATAAAAGAAGGTACAGCACTAACAAATACATTTGAAGGAAACAATCATAAAATAACAGGCTTAACAATAACAGGAGAACAAGAAACAAAAGACATAGGATTATTTTCTGTATCTCAAGCAAGTATAAATCATTTAACTTTAGAAAATGTAAACATACATAATGTAACATTTTCTAGTACAGCAAAAAGTGTACTAGATGATGAAGAAGAGTCAAGCACAAATTCTTCAATAGCAGCTTTAGTAGGATGTATGTTAAATAATGAAAATGAAATAATTTTAAATAGATGCAAAATATCAGGTACAGTAAATCCAGATATTGAAGCAAATACTAACTTTGAGGATGATACAGAATACACTAATATATATATAGCAGGATTAGTAGGATATATATATAGTGATAATGAAAATAAATATGAAATATATAATTGCGAAAATACTGCAAATGTATATTCAGGAATTAAATATGATAAATATTCAGAAGGGTTTGAGCAAGGTAATCATTTTGCTAATAGAACTAGACCATATCGTATTGCTGGAATAATTTCGGCAACAAATGCAGAATTGGAAGTATATAATTGTAAAAATTCGGGTGAAATTCAAGGAGATCAAGGTATAGCAGGTATTGTTGCAGATGTAAGTGGAAATGGAATAACAGTATATAATTGCTCTAATGAAGGTGATTTAAAAGCTAGATCTTATACAGGTGGAATTGTTGGGAAAGTAAAAAATGAAAATTTTAGCAATATAGTAATATATAATTGTAAAAACAGTGGAAAAGTAATGAATTTTGAAAATGAAAATTTATATTTTTATTCAGGAGCATATTGTGGAGGAATATTAGGAAATTTAGAAGGTAATTATAAAAATGTAAAAATATTTAATTGTATAAATTCTGGAGAACTAAATGGCAAAATGAGAAGTGGTGGAATTATTGGATATTTAAATGGAAAATATGAGAATATACAAATAGATAGATGTAAATCTAGAAATATAATTCAAGGTGGAGACGGATTAGGTGGAATAGCTGGAATAATAGATAATCTTAATTATGAAACACAATCCAATATATATATAACTAATTGTACAAATGAAGCTGAAATTAGCTCTTCTCATGGAAATAATGTAGGAGGAATTGCTGGATATATATTTAATAATACTAATATTAATGATGATACTATACAGCCAAGTATATTAGTAATTGAAGATTGTAACAATATAGCTAATATAACGGTAAGTAAAGATCCAAGGAGTAATGTAAAACTTGAAAAAATTGGTGGAATAGCAGGTCATATATATTCTGGTGAGAGTAAAATTGTAAATTGTATAAATGAAGGAAAGATTGAGATTGTAAATTATATTAATAAAGGGTATAATGAGGCGGAAAATGAAGCAGGTGGAATTATAGGCAATGATGATAGCTATTCAAGTGAATATATGAACTGTGAAAATAAGGGAGAAATTATAGGATATGACAGAATTGGAGGAATAGTTGGATCGATTTCAGGAATGTCCGGGTATACAAGAAAAGTATTAGAATGTACAAACAGTGGTAATATTACTGGACATAAAGTTGGTGGAATAATTGGTTATATAAGTAATAAGATTACTTCTGTTGAAAATTGTAACAATAAAGGGAATTTAAATAGAGAAGATAATTTAAATAAAATATGGGCTTGGATAGGAGGAATTATAGGAGAGACTGGTCAAGGTCAATATGTTATAGATGGATGTACAAATTCAGGCAAACTTCCAAAACCTAGAAATGATTATGCTGAAGATAAAATTGGAGATATGATTGGTCAAGAACATATATATAATTAAATTTCTTAGATGAACTAAACTTATTAAAAGAAAATTTTTAATAAGCTTTAGTTCATTTTTTTACTATTGATGAAATATATATGTATAAATGTATTTTAATAATAGGAGGCATACCGTGTTTATAAAAATATTGATAGCATATATTATAGGATATGTATATATTCAAGTAGAGGGCTTTTATATTGAGAGGTTTATAAATAGTTGCATAAGTAAAAATATATTATTGTGGAATATAAAAAGAGAAAAAAGCACAATAATGTATGCAAAAATTAGCATAAAAGATTTTAGAAAAATCAGGACTATTGCTAAAAAGACAAAATGTAAAATAAAGATAAAAAGTAAAAAAGGAGTACCAATATTATTACATAAATATAAAAAGAGAAAAATATTTTTAATATCTTTAATGTTAGTCATAGCTATGATATTTGGAATTTCAAGATTTGTATGGAATATAGAAGTTAATGGATTAGAAAAAATAGATTATGAAAGCTTTATGAGTACATTAAAAGAAAGTGGAATAGAAATAGGTAAAAGAAAAAATAGTATAAACACAAAAGATGCAATAAATCAGATTAGATTATTAAGAGAAGATATTGCATGGATAGGAATTAATATAGAAGGAACAAATGTAAAAGTAAATGTAGTTGAAACTCGAGAAAAACCAGAATTAATTTCACCTGATGATTATTGTAACATCGTATCTAATAAAGAAGCTATTATTACAAAAATCAGTGTTCAAAATGGTATGCCAGCTGTAAAGGTAGGAGATGTCGTAGAAGAAGGAACAATACTAGCATATGGATATATGGAAGGAAAATATACAGGTACAAGATATGTACATGCAACAGCAGATATAGAAGCAAAAGTATGGTATTCTGAAGAAGAAACAGTGCCAATAAAACAAGAGATTTATACTAAAACAGGAAATGAAGAAAAAAAATACTCAATAAATATAAATAATTTCAAAATAAATTTATATAAAAGGTTTTCAAATTATGAAAATTATGATACGATAGTAGCAAATAAAAAATTGATGTTATTTTCTAACTTATATTTACCAATTGAATTCATATGTAATACAAACTATGAAACTAAAAAAGAAGTAAAAGTTTATGAAATAGAAGAATTAAAACAAAAAACAATAGAGGAGCTTACTAAAAAGCTAGAAGAGAGAATAGAAAATATAGAAAATGTAGTAGATAAAAAAGCTTTAGTAGAACAATCAGAAGATACAATTAATGTAAAATTGGTATATACAGTTCTAGAAAATATAGGAATAGAAGAAAAATTAATATTTTGAAAGGAGTTAAAATTATGCCAGAAAGAAGTTTGAGAGTAGTAAAAACAGACAAAACTTTTTTTAATAAAATATCAAATACTCTTACAAAGCTATTAATTCCAACTAGAGTCAGCTTTAACAGTGTGTTAATAACTTTAAAAAGAAATAGTTTGTTAAAAGCATATGAAGCATACACAAATACATCACAAGACGATAGCAAAAAAGAAATTTTACAAAATAAATATGAAGATGCATATACATTATATTTAGAATCAATAGATAAATTTATAATGGATTCTATCTATAAAAAAGTAAAAAACGATACAGCAACACCTTTTGAAAGAGAAGCATTATCTAAATACTACACAATAGTTCAACTAAAAGATGTAGAATATGTAGAATATAAACATAAAAAACAAAAATTCTTATTAGAACTAGATTATGAATCTATAAAAAATGGAAAAAAAGAAAAAGCTATAGAAAAATACAATAATATGTATGTAAAGAAAATGGATACATTATATAAAGGAATTTTAAAAACTTATTCAGTACAATTATCAGACAGTTATAAAATGAAAGTTGAAGCACAACAAGAAATATATAGAAAAATATATGATATTCTAGAAGAATATGTTGTAAATATATTACCTATAAAAATAAAACAAGGTAATGAAGAAATATATAATAAAATAATGAAAGATTATGAAGAAGTAGAAAAATTTGCAGTAGGAAAGCTAGATGAAAGGGATAATCTAGAAAAAAATATGTTATTACTAGGAATTAGCAGACAACTATTTACACACAGTTTACCTCTAGTAGCAGCGGAGCAATGTTATAATCAATTATTAGAAACAGCTAGAAACTTAATAGTAAATGCTAAAAATGCCAAAAAGAAAGAAGATGCATACAAAACTTTACTTTTAGTAGTTAAAGACTATAATTTAAAATTACTTGCAACAAAAGTATATTGGGAAAAACCAAACGATAAAGAAGATTATAAAAAAATTTGGCAAGATTATGATAAACTTCAAAGTGAAAAAGAAAAAGAAATTGTATGTTTAAAAAGTGAGTTAGTTGCATTAAGAAAATTAGAAAAAGATAACAGTAAAATTGAGAAAATATATAAAAATAAATTAGTAGAATATGGCGTAATGAAAAACATGAAGAATACATGTAAAACTATAAAAAATATTAAATATACAAAAAAAGTATTAGTTAAATAAGAAGGAATATATATGAATGAAATTTTAGAAATAGAATTTTTAGATATTGATGAAAATGAAGAATACAAAAAAATAATAAGAAAAGTAATAGAAACTTGCTTCGAAGAGGAAAAACTACAAAATAGCAAATTATATGTAAATGTAATATTAACAAATCCTAAAAATATTAAAGAGATAAACACAAAATTTAGAAATATAGAAAAGGAAACTGATGTGCTTTCTTTTCCAATGTTTGAAAAAGAAGATATAGAAATCTTTAAAAATTCAGAAAATGAAATAGAAGAAGTTTTAGGAGATATTATTGTATCAATAGAAAGAGTAAAAGAGCAAGCAATAGAATATGGACATAGTTTTGAAAGAGAATTAGCATATATGATAGTACATGGCTTTTATCATTTAATGGGATATGATCATATGACAGAAGAAGATAAAAGCAAAATGAGACCAAAAGAAGAAAAAATTTTAGAAAAATTAAAAATTACAAGAGAGTAGGTAATAAATATGTCTAGAAAAAATAAAAATCAAACTAAGAAAGCAAACAAAGGATTTAAAATTTTTATTATACTAACAGTATTAATAATAATCGTATTAGTTGCAATTTTAGGATATAAAATTTTAAAGGACAAACCTATAAATTTAAGCAATATAAAACCAACCTTAAGTAACCATATTGATGAAATTGTTCCAACGCCAACACCTACACCAATCGTAGAAGAAAAGAAAGTTCAAATATATACTGGTGATGATAGACCAATAGCAGTAATGTTAGACAATAATAAAGATGCATGGCCACATGCTTCTTTAAATGAAGCATACATAGTATATGAAATAATAGTTGAAGGAAATGAAACAAGACTTATGGCTATATTTAAAGGAAAAGATTTAGATGAGATAGGACCAGTAAGAAGTTCAAGACATTATTTCTTAGACTATGCATTAGAAAATGATGCTTTATATACACATTTTGGTTGGAGCCCTCAAGCAGAATCAGATATAAGAACATTAGATGTAGATAATATAAACGGAATAAATTATGATTCAGGAAGAAATAAAACAGATTCATCATTGTTCTGGAGAACAAATAAAAAGTATGCTCCACACAATGCAATGGTATCAACATCAGCAATATTAGAAATAGCAGACAAGCTAGGATATAGAACAACATCAACAGAAGAAAGTGTTTTAAAATATGTACCTGAAGAATTTGATTTAAAAACAGAAACAGTAGCAACAGATGTAGTAATACCATATGCTTCTGGAAACCATGTAGAATATGAATATGATGCAGAAACTAAAAGATACACAAGATACTCAAAAGGAACTTTGCAAACAGATGAAACTACAGGAGAACCAATAACAACAAAAAATATAATAATAACATTTGCAAATAATTATACATTAAGAGATTCTGAAAATAAAGGAAGACAAGGAATAGAAAACATAGGTGATTTAGATGGATATTATATTACAAATGGGAAAGTAATACCAATAATATGTTCTAAAGAAGCTAGATCTTTAAAAACAGTATATAAAGATGCTGTAACAGGAAAAGAAATAGAAGTAAATGATGGAAATACATTTGTACAAATCTGTCCACTAGAAGCGGAAGTAACATTTGAATAAAAGAAAGGTCAAAGAATGGAAAAATTTAAATCAGGGTTTGTTTCAATAATAGGAAGAACAAACGTTGGAAAATCAACATTAATAAATAGTTTAACAAATCAAAAAGTTGCAATAGCTGTGAACAAACCACAAACAACAAGAACAGCTATAAAAGCTATAATAAATAATCCAAATTCTCAAATAATAATTACAGATACACCAGGAATTCATAAACCAAGAACAAAATTAGGAACAGTTATGAATGAAACTGCATTTACTATGGTAGGAGAAGTTGATGTTATATTATTTGTAATAGAAGCAACTTCAGAAACTATAGGTAAAGGCGATAGAATAATATTAGACAAATTAAAAGAAAGTAATAAAAAAGCAATACTAATAATAAATAAAATTGATTTAATAAAAAGAGAAAAATTGCTATCGCTTATAGATTTATATAGCAAAGAATATAACTTTGAAGCAGTAATTCCAATATCTGCAAACAAAAGAAAAGGAATGGAAGAAATAATAAAAGAAATAGAAAAATTACTTCCAGAAGGTCCAAAATATTATGATGAGGAAGAATATACAGATCAAACAGCAAGACAACTAGCAGAAGAAATAATAAGAGAAAAAGCATTAAAATTATTAAATGAAGAAGTACCACATGGAATATATGTAGAAATAGAGAAATTTAAATATAGAAAAACAGTAAAAAAAGAAGATATATACGATATAGATGCAACAATATATTGTGAAAGAAATTCTCACAAAGGTATAATCATAGGAAAAGAAGGAAATTTATTGAAAAAAATTGGTCAATATTCAAGACAAGATATAGAAGATATGTTGGGGACAAAAGTAAACTTGAAACTATGGGTAAAAGTAAAAGAAGATTGGCAAGATAGTGAAAATATTTTAAAAAAATTTAAACTTTAGAACAATAAAAAACAAAATTTGCTAGTATAAATGTTGTAAAATTACTAAAGATATATATACAGGAGATGAAAGTTATGATAAAACAAATAGCGTGGAATACCTTTAAAAATACTGGAGACATAAATGCATATATGGAATTTAGACAAGTAAAAAATATAGAAGAAAATATGGAAGTTGAAGAATATGAAAACATTAAAAGTGAATGGGATAATAATAGCAGAAAATAATATGGGAGATTATGATAAAATGCTTACAATGTTAACTCCAAATTTAGGAAAAATTGGGTGCACTGCTAAAGGCGCAAGGAGACCAAAAAGTCTTTTAATGGCAGGTACTCAATTTTTATGCTTTGGGGAATATTTATTATATAAATCTGGAGATATTTATAGCATAAATTCTTGTGAAACTATAGAAATGTTTTATAATTTAAGAACAGATTTAGATAAATTAACATATGCATCACATATTACCAAAATAATAAATGATGTTACAACAGAAAATCAAAATACATATAATACGCTTAAGTTATTCTTAAATACTTTATTTGCAATATCAGAAACAGATAAAGATTTAGATTTTATAACATCAGTATTTAAAATGAGATTAATGAAAATAATAGGATTTTGCCCTAATGTAAATGAGTGTGTAATTTGCAAGGAAAAAGAAGAGCTAACACATTTTAGTTTTAAAGATAATGGGTTTAAATGCAAAGCTTGTAGCAAACAAGATAAAGGTGCTTTATCAATTTCAGAAGCTACAAAAAATGCTATAATTTATAGTATAAAAGCAGATCCTAAAAAAATATTTTCATTTTCTTTATCAGAAAGTGCACAAAAAGAGTTTAATATTGTCTCAAAAATATATTTGAATGAGAAATTAGAGAAAGAGTATAAAATAAATTTAATATAGCTATTGCAAAAAAATAAAAAAGTTTATATAATACAAATACTAAAATACATTAAAGGAGTGGTAATTATGAATATAACAATAACAGGAAAAGATTTAAAAGCTACAGAAGCAATAAAAGATTATGTAGAAAAGAAATTAGGAAGAATTGAAAAATATTTTGGAGAAGAAGATACAGACGTAAATGTTACAATAAAAGTAGAAAAAACATCTCAAATAGCAGATATGTGTGTTACTGTAAAAGGAGTTTCATACAGAGCTGTTACTGAAAACAAAGACTTATACGCATCTATAGATAAAGATATAGATATATTAGAAGCTCAAATAAGAAAAGAAAAAACAAGAAGAGAAAAATTAACAAAAGATTCTTCAATCAAACAACAAGAAATGGAAATGTCAAAAGATGTAAGAACAGTTGAAATAGAAGATGAAGTTGTAAAAACAACATATTACGATGTAAGACCAATGTCTATAGAAGATGCAATATTAAAAATAAAAGAAAAATCAACAAATCAATTTGTAACATTTATAAACATAGACACAAACAAAGTAAACGTTCTTTACAGATTAAAAGATGGAAAGAACTATGGAATAGCTGAACCAGAATGTTAATAGGAAAAACGTACATTATAATTTTATAATGTACGTTTTTGTATAAAAGGTAGGAATGCAAATCCTACCTTTTTATGTAAAAAAGCAAAATTTACATTCATACCTAAAAATAATATAAAATCTAAACTAGAAACTAGTATAAAAACTATTTACCAATCATAGAGTTTTCAGCTTGTTGTATCATTTTCTTAACCATGTTTCCACCTATTTTACCAGCGTCTTTAGCTGATATATCTCCGTTATAACCGTTTTTTAAGTTAACACCAACTTCGCTAGCTACTTCATATTTGAATCTATCTAAAGAATCCATAGCTTCTGGAACTATTTTTTTGTTACTATTGTTTGCCATTTTAAAATTCACCTCCTAGGAACTTAATATACAATTAAATGAAAAAACAATAATTTCAAAAATTCTAATTAAATTAATTTTATATAATAAAAAACTAATTTTATTATAATTGAATCGAATATAATTTGTCTTTTCACTATTATGATGTGCAATATGAAAAAAAATAAACTGGCAATTTATAGTAATTTATAAAAACATAAAAAGTAACAAAATACTTATAAAAGTAAACAAATTAAATAAAAATATTGTAAAAAAATAATTTAATGTTATAATAAATGAAAAAAAGTGGAGATAAAAAAATGAGTAAATTAATAGCAATAGATTTAGATGGAACACTTCTAAATTCTTTTGGAGAAATTTCAACAAAAAATAAAGAAAAATTAGTAGAAGCACATGAAAAAGGTGCAGAAGTAGTATTAGCATCAGGAAGAACAACCGAATCAATTTTAAATTTTGCAACAGAACTTGGAATATGTAATTATTTAATATCAGGAAATGGAGCAATAGTATACGACATAAAAAAGCAAAAAATATTAACCAATAAATTTATGAAAAAAAATAGATTGTTAGAAGTAATTAAAACTTGTGAAGAAAGTGGAATATATTATAACATTTATACTGAAGAAGCTGTAATAACTAAAAGTTTGAAATATAATACACTTTTTTATTCGAAAGAAAATGAAAAAAAATCAGACGATAAAAAAACAAAAATTGAAATAATTGAAGACATATATAAATATGTAGAAGAAAGAGAAAAATGCGATTATACTAAAGTTACAATTTGTGCAGAATCTTTTGAAATGTTTAGTAATGTAATTGAAAAATTAAAAGAAATAAAAAATGTTGAAGTGCTAGATGTTTCAAGAATGACTAAAAAGATAATAAAATGCGGTGATGATGAAATAAAATTAGAATATTTCTATACAGAAATTTCAAATGAAAATGTAAATAAATGGACAGCAATAGAATATTTAATGAAAATATTAAACATAGATAAAAAGAATGTAATAGCAATAGGCGACAATATAAATGATAAAGAAATGTTATCACATGCAGAAGTAGGTGTGGCAACAGGAAATAGCAATCCTGAAATTAAAAAAATTGCAAAATTAGTAGTAGCAGATAATAATTCAGATGGAGTATCTGAAGCAGTTGAAAAAATATTAGTGTAACAAAAATATTACAAAACTATTAAATTTTAGTTAAACAGTTCTAATATCTTGCTTTAGAATAAGAAATAATGTAAAATGAAGTAAAGGTATTTTATCGAATATTGTTTTTTATCTATATAAAATAAAGAAATATATAGATTTAAGGAGGTTTTTTAACATGGCAACAAATCCAATGCAAAGAAGAGCAAGAAATTCATTTTTAGCAGGTATGCTAGTAACTTTAATTTTAGCAGTATTAGTAGTAGCGTTTTTATTTTATCAAATTATGAATTTAAAAAGTGATATAACAAATTTAAAGAAAGTACAAACACAAGCGTATGTATTAACTCAAGATATAGAATCAGGAACTGCTGTAACAAGCGATATGTTTGTTACAAAAACAGTAATAACATCAGTACCAGCGTCTGATATAGTTTCACCTGCATTTTTTATTAGTGATAACGACACTGAAAAAGAATATGTAGCAAAAATAAATTTACCAGCTGGAACAATAGTAACAGAGAATATGCTTATTGAAAAAGGCAACGAAGTTACAAATGATATGAGATTAATGGAATATAATATGATATTATTACCTACACAATTAGTAGAAGGAAATTTTGTTGATATAAGACTTTCTCTTCCTGGTGGACAAAGTTATATAGTTGTATCTAAGAAATATGTTGAAAAAGCAAATTTAGATACTATATGGATGAAGATGTCAGAAGAAGAAATATTAACATTAGGAAATGCAATAGTTGAATCATACATAATAGAAGGCTCTAAATTAGAGGCTGTTACTTATCTAGAAGCAGGAACACAAGATGCAGCAACAGTTACATATGCTGTTAGCGAAGAAGTAAGAGCAGCAATTGCAAGAAATCCAAATATAAAAGAAGAAGCTAAAAGTGCATTAGCTGAAAGATATCAAACTCAAGAACAAGTTACTCAAAGAGTGAATGTAATAAATCAAGAATTAAATAAATATAATGACAATAGAAATGCTTCTGTATCAAGTGGTGTACAAGAAGAAATAACAAAAACAAAAACAAGTAGAGAGCAATATTTAACAGAATTAGGAGAAATCTAAAACTTCTAATGAATTTTACGAAAGGAATGAAAAAATATGCAAAAAGTTGCGTTTATAGGAAGTTATGATAAAGCTGATATGATATTATACATAGGAAAAATAATGGCAACAATGGGATATAAGGTTTTAATAATAGATTCAACTTTATTACAAAAAACTAAATATATAGTTCCTTCAATAAGTCCTACAAAAACATATATGACATATTATGAAGATATAGATGTTGCAGTTGGATTTGACAGTATGGAAGGAATAGAGGAATATGCAGGACTTAAGGAAGATGAAGAATTAGATTATGATTATGCATTAATAGATATTGATACAAGTATTGCATATGAAAAATTTGAATTAAAACCTACAGATAAAACATTTTTCGTTACATCTTTTGATGTATATTCATTAAAAAGAGGTGTAGAAGCTTTAACAAATTTTAAAGTACAAGTTCCTATAACTAAAGTATATTTTACAAGAGATATGCTACCAGAAGAAGACGATTATTTTAACTTTTTAACTTTAGCTTGTAACGTAAAATGGAATGAAGAAATAATTTATTTTCCTTTTGAAAAAGGAGATCAATGTGCATTGTTTGAAAACCAAAGAATGTCAAAGATAAAATTTAGAAATTTAAGTACAGCATATGTAGATAGCATATCATATATGACAGAAATAATATTAGAGTGTAGCAGTGGAGAAATAAGAAAAGCAATTAAGCAAATAGAAAAATCATAAAATAAGGAGATGTTAATAGATGGCAATAGTATCATTTTGGAGTCAAAACGAAAGAGAGAGTGGACAAACACTATCAATCGTGGCAACAACAACATATATGGCAATTGAGCATAACTATAAAATATTATTAGTTGATGCGTGTTTTGGAGACGATACAATAGAAAACTGTTTTTCAGATGCAAATAAGAATAATATGATGGCAAAAAGATTAAACCAAGGAAAAGTTGATATAGCATCTGGTGTAGAAGGTGTAATTAGTGCTATTGTTAGTAACAAAACATCCCCAGAAATAATAACAAACTTTACAAGACCAGTATTGAAAAATAGATTAGATATTTTATTAAGACAAAAAACAACAGATAGAAAAGAATTTGAAAATAATTTATTAATGTATCCAGAAATTCTTAGACTTGCAGCTAAATACTACGATTTAGTATTTGTAGATTTAGGTAAAGGGTTAAGTAGTGAAGGAGTAAAGAAAGTACTAGAAACATCTGATGTAATAGTAGTAACAATGTCACAAAGAATGAAAAATATAGACGATTTTACTACATTATCAGAAAATCCTATATTTTCAAAGAGAAATGTAATACCATTAATTGGTAGATATGATAAAAATTCAAAATATAATGCAAAAAATATTGCAAGATATATAGGTCAAAAGAAAGAGATATGTGCAATACCATATAATACATTATTATTTGAATCAGCAGATGAACATACAGTTGCAAATTACTTTTTAAAAGTAAGAACTTCAAGCGAGACAGATAGAAATTCTGAATTTGTAAAAAATATTAAAAATGCAGATGAAACAATAATATATAGGTTACAAGAATTACAAATGAATATGTAATTAACGAGGGAGGAGCCCTAACATGAGTATAGCAAATTTGGCGTTAATGTTTGTAGTAATAGTTGTAGTTTTAATTGTTATTACAAACATAATTAAAAAGAATAAAAATGCTTTGGTAGAAGATAAAGTAGAAGTTGATGATAAAACTTACACATTAGACAAAATGGTTAAGTTTGTAAAACAAAGATTAGACGAAATAACAAAAATCAACCTTTACGATATAGGATTATCAGAAGAAGAATTAAAAAGAAGAAAAAGCAAAAAATATGAATTAAAGAAAGCTTTAAAAGGATGTACATATGGAGATGTAAACGATAAGAAATATGTAAAAGAACTTATATACGACTTATTATATAAAGAATATGGAGTAAATGAAACTAACATATCTAAATCAATTCCATTCGATATTCCATCTCTTCTTACTTCACAAGATAAATTTGATATACTAATTCATGAATATAAAAAAGAATTTGGATATGAAGCATTAACACAAATTATAAAAAAATATAACTTAGCTGTATTAAAATATGTATCTGGGGAATCAAAACCTTGTTATGTAATAACAGATGAAGAAATAGCAGATATATATGAACAAGAAAATTTTAACTTATCTTTTACAGATAAACTTGAAGTAGTAGTACAAAGAATATATCAAAAATATAAAGGATATAGTACTATAGATGAAATAAGAGATATGAACATAGATGGTGTATCTGGTGGTGTATCTGGACTTCCAGAATCATTCTTAAGCCAAGTTGCCCAAACAGATAGTGATTACTTAAAACAAGCAATGGAAAGTAAAGTTCCAAGAGCTTGTGATAGTATATGGATATTCTTCCAAGGTAAATCAATAAGATTAGCATTCTTATCATTTGGAACAGAAAGCGAATTAAAAAGAGTATGTCAAAATATATATAAATACAATAACCCAGGACAATTATCAGATACAAATGGTTATAAAATCAATGAAATGAAAGATGGTTCCCGTGTCGTTGTTGTTAGACCAAGTATGTCTGAAACATGGGCATTCTTCGTAAGAAAATTCGATACAAAAAGAGCAACACTAGAACAAATAATAAAATTTCCAGGAAAAGATGAAGCAATAGAATTATTAAAATATTTAGTAAAAGGTGCAAGAATTATCTCTCTAACAGGAGAGCAAGGTTGCCGGAAAAACAACAATGCTTATGGCAATGATAGAAAATATATACGAAACAATGAACCTTCGTATTACAGAAACTGCATTCGAGTTACACTTAAGAAAAATTTATCCAACAAGAAATATATTATCAATGCGTGAAACAGAAACAGTTTCTGGACAAGAGTGTTTGGACGTTCAGAAAAAAACAGATGGATCTGTTAACATCATCGGTGAGGTTGCAACAGACCCCGTAGCATCTTGGATGATTCAATCTGCACAGGTTGCATCTAAATTTACACTATTTACTCACCATGCTAAAACATTCCCAGACTTAGTAACAGCACTAAGAAACTCAATGTTAAGAGCTGGTGTATTCAAAAATGAAAAAACAGCAGAAGAGCAAGTTGTACAAGTATTAAACTTTGATATTCACTTAGTAAAAGACTTTAGAGGCAGACGTTATATAGAAAGAGTAACAGAGTGTATACCAATAGAAGAAAAAAATGAATATACATATGATCACAGAAAAGAGAAAACTCTTGAAGGAAAATTTGATAAATTTATGGATAATGCTACTGTATATTTTACTAAAACAACAAATAAAGAATTATACAAATATAGAAATATATTAGAGTTTTCAAACGATACATATGTATTAGTTAATAGAATATCAGATAACAACATTAGAGAAATGAGAAACAATATGGATGAAAATGATGTTGAAGGATTTGATAGATTCTTAGAGAGAAACTGGGGAATTAAACCAGAAAAAATGCAATTTGGAAAAAATGAACCAGAAGTTGATATAGATGATTTAAAAACAATGGAAACAAGTGCAACACCAGTGTCAGAAATACCAATGCAAAAAGCAAAAGCAGTAAAAAAAGCAAAAACAGAAGTAGCAGAAGAAACAATTAAACCAAGAAGAAAGAAAAAAACAGATATAGAAGAATAGACGTTAGGGAGGTGTGGCCTAAAGCATGAATGAGCAGATTTTACGTTTCATAATAATGGGAGCTGGAGGATTATTTGCTATAGTTCTTATTGCATATTTTTTTGTTTCAAAAAAAATAAATAAAAAAGAAACTAAATATATAGCTTCATTAGTAGAAGGAACAAAACAAACAAGTATGTCAATGGATATATTTTATCAAAGATTTTACTTATTTTGTACTAAAGTTCCAGTGTTCAGAAGATATGTATTAAAATTAAGAAGAAGACTAGAGATTATAAATTTAGATGATGAATATTTAACAAGAAAACAGGCTGCACAAATAATGTTTAGAACATTATTTATAGCTTTTCCAGTTACTATTTTTATTATATTATTAACTAAAAGCAATACTTTATTAATGTCTACTTTATTATTGCTTGAAGTGTTTTTAATAGAATCTATAATTACTGGAATGGTAGATAAAATAGATAATAATTTGTTAAAACAGCAAATAGATATGTTCTCAGAAATAAGACATGCATACCATGAGACAAACATGATAGAAGAAGCAATCTACGAAGTAGCACAAATAGATGAAGTTGAAGTATCAAGACAAGCTGAAAAAATATACGAAGTATTAATTTCAGATGATCCAGAAATGGAATTAGAAAAATATTATGATATTGCACCAAATAGTTTTTTAAAAGAATTTGCTGGTATATCATATTTAACAAAAGAATTTGGAGATAGAAAAGATAAGGATGGAGCATCTTTATTTTTAAAGAATTTAAATAATATAACTCAAGAAATGCAACTTGAAATATTAAAAAGAGATAAATTAGACTATGTATTTCAAAGTTTATCAATTATCTCAACAGTTCCAATATTATTCCTAGAACCATTAAAAAATTGGGCAATAAGTCAATTTAGTTTTACAAAACAATTTTATAATGGAAAACTTGGATTTTTCTTACAAATTGCAATAATAGTTTTAACTTTTATATGTTATGTATTAACAAGAAAATTAAAAGATAATGGTAGTGTAGATACAGGAAGAAATATGGAAAATCCTTGGGAAGCAAAATTATATAAAAAGCCTTGGGCTAAAAAAATTATAGATTTATTTATTCCAAAGCAAGGTACAAAGCAACAAAGAAAAATTGCACAATTATTAAAAGAAGCAGCTTCAAAATTAAAAATAGAATGGTTATATGTAGATAGAATTGCAATTACATTTGCTACATTTTTGGTATCAATGTTCGTATTTTGGCAAGTACATAATATTACAGTAAACTATGTATATACAGAACCAGTATCAAATTATAATCTAATTGGTTCGATGAGTGCATCAGATGAAAAAAAGGGAATGGAAAAAACTCTTAGAGATAATAAATATTTAGATTTATTTAGAAGTAGAAGAAATGTTACTGTAGATGATATAAAAAAGGATATGTCAAAAGATAAATATTATAAAGATGCTACAGAAGAACAAATTCAAGAAGATGCAGAAAGAGTACTTGACAAATTACATACAATTCAACAAGAAAACTTTAAGTGGTTTGAATTATTACTTTCATTTGCTTTTGCTGGAATTGGTTATTACGTTCCAATTGGAATTCTTATGTTCCAAAAAAGAATGCGTCAAATGGAAATGGAAAATGAAGTTATGCAGTTCCAAACAATTATATTAATGCTTATGAAAATAGAAAGAGTTAATGTTGAAATGATTTTGGAATGGCTAGAAAGATATTCAAACATATTTAGAGCACCTATTTCAAAGTGTGTAAATAACTTTGAAAGTGGACCATGGGAAGCTTTAGAAGAATTAAAAAATGATATAGCATTTCCTCAACTTATTCGTATAGTTGAAAGTTTACAATCAGCAGTAGAAAAAATACCTATAAGACAAGCTTTTGATGAGTTAGATACAGAGAGAGCTTATTATCAGGAAAAAAGAAAAGAATCTAATGAAAGATTAATTTCAAGAAAAGGGTTAATAGGAAAAGTAATAGGTTTTGCACCAATGGTATGTTTGTTTGTAGGATACTTAATAATACCTCTTTGTGTAATTGGATTAACTAGTATGGTTGAAGCATTTAGCACAATGTCAACAATGATGTAAAGGAGGCTTTATATGGAAAATGCAGCTAAAGCATTAGGAATAGCAGGAGGAGTTTTAATAGCAATAGTCATTTTAGCAAGTTTAATATATACATTTAAAAGAGTGAGCATGATACCAGAGCAACAAGAATATAAGAATGAAGTAAAAGAAGTTTTAAAATTTAATGAACAGTTTCAAGTGTATAATAAAAAATTAATGTATGGTGTAGATGTTGTATCTTGTTTAAATAAAGTTAGAGATAACAATAAAAAATCTCAAGATTATGTAGATGGAGCATATGATATAAAAATATCTATTACAATAAACTCACCAGTGTACGATAGATTTGAAATATATTATATAGATACAACTTCAAAGCTAAAAAAAGAAACTCAAATGACTTATAGTCCAGATCCGAAAGTTTGGGAGAGTATCGGTTTATCTGGCAAAACAGTGAAAAATATTTTTAAAAGTTCAAATTTTAAATCAAATATAAGCAATGTTAGTGGAGAAACTTTATTTTCTAATATACAAGATTTGATATGCAAATCTAATTTAAATGAAGGAACATATACATATCTAAATGATAATGATGATGAGTTACTTCATTTATCTAACGATACTACAAACATGGAAAGAGTTGAAATAAATCCAGATAAAACTAGTGAAAAAAGATGGACAAAAATAATATGGAAAACAGCAGCATATGACTTTAAAAGCAAAAGATTTAAATGTACTAAAGTAGGGTATAGTTCAGAAGGCAGAGTAAATGAAATATGCTTTGAGGAAGTAGGGAAAAATAATACTTAATGAATATTAACTTAAAGTAAAAAAGTAGGAGTATTAATTATGGAAAATGCATCAAAAGCTTTAATTATGGCTGGTGGAATATTAATAGCAGTATTTATATTAAGTTTAGCTGTGTATTTATTTAGAGGTGGAATTCAGCTTTCCTCTGGATACGAGGCAAAATTATCTGAGGAGGAATTAAAAAAATATAATTCTGCTTTTACAGCTTGTGCTTCAAAAGAATACGTACTTGCAAATGAGGTAGCTTCAATAGCAAATAAAATATATAGTATAAATTATAAAGAAAATGAAGATGGCGGTTCAGAGTTTATATATTTGGAAATAAAATCTGGAAGTGGAAATAATGTTAAACCAAAATATACTCTGGATGAAAAAACTGAAAAAAATAAAATAAATAATGGAAATATTCAAGAAGATTTAGAAAAATTTATAAAAAGATATTCAAATACAATAGTAGAAAAAAATAAAATAATATATACAAATAAATTTAGTTGTTCTTTAGAATATTATCCAAATGGTAAGGTAAAAAAGGTCATATTTTATGCAATCAAATATAATAATGATATAAAATGGTTTAATTAAAATTAGTTGCAAACTTTATATGTTTATAGTATAATAAAATTATGTAAAAGGACGTTTTATGAAAAAAGGATTATTAATTATATTATTAATATTTGCAGTAATAATGGCTATATTATTCATGAACCTAGAAAATGTAAAAGCTGTAAATAGAATGGCTCTAGAATTTAATAGTGAATATGAATATTATAATAAATCTAATTTAAAAGGGTTAGATATTACTACATTAATAAATAAAGCAATAGATAATAACGAAAAATATGAAATAAATAAAACTGAAAATAATAGATACATAGAAGATGATAAATATTCAATAAAAATACAAATAAAAATGAAATCAAATAATAAAACATACGATATGGAACAAATATATATATTAGGCACAGAAAAGTTTATAGCTTTATTTGGAGATGTTACTTTTAAATGTACTAATATAGAATACCATAGTAAAACAGGTAGAATATCTAAAATGGTGTTTGAGTCTGAAATATAAAGAAGTTTTTAATATTACTATATTAAGCATATAGTGAATTTATATACAAATATTCAAAGGAGGAAATAAAATGGAGAATGCGTCAAAAGCTTTAATTATAGCTGGTGCTATATTAATATCAATAGTTTTAATAGCAGTAGGTGTTATGGTAGTAAGTGCAGCAAATGCTCCAGTTGAAACAGCTGGATCAAAGATGTCAGATATTGATAAACAAATATTTAACAGAGATTATACAGCTTATATTGGAGATAAGAAATCAGGAAGTAAAGTAGTTTCATTACTTCAAGCTATTCAAGCAAATAATTCAAATGAAGAGACTAAAGCTGAAATAAAGGTTACGTATGGTGAAGATCAGGATAAAATAGTTGCAAATGATATAGCTTCAATTATTAACAAAATTAAATCTGGAAAATATTACAAAGTCGAAGCAAATTATACTGATGGTATAATTGATACAATTACGATAACAAATTACACAAAATCAGAAAATTCAGGAAATTAAAATATGTAATAAATAAAGGAAGGGTATTATGGAAGATGCTGTACAAGCTTTAAAAATGGCTTTTGCTGTATTTGTATTTGTTATTGCTATCTCAGTAGCATTTTATGTACTATCACAAGCAAAAGCAACATCAGAAACTATTTTCTATTCTTCAGATAGGACTAATTATTATGATAATGTAAAATCAGATAATAAAGTAACAAGAAATGTTGGCCTAGAAACTGTAATACCCACTTTATATCGTTACTATAGAGAAAACTTTATGGTACAAATAATGAATTCAGATGGAACAATTTTACAAGTATTTGATACAACAACAGAATGGGAAGTTAGTAATGCGGCTAAAGTTATTGCAAAAAAAAGAAATGATAGACAAAACATTTTAATGAGTTTATATGGAGATAATAACAAACCAACAAATATGTTTGGAGCTCCTTGGGTGGGTACTACAGATGAAGATGCTAAAGCAAGAATTGATTTATATATAAAAGGCGGAAAAGGTTATATAAATAATGCATTAGTAGACTATACGAATAACGGATTGTTTAGTAATGGTGGTATTAAAGAAACTACACAATTTGAAGAAATTTTTACGGAATATCAATTTAGTGGACAAACAATTTCAGATGAAGATGGTGAATATGAATTGATAGGAGATAAAAGAGGAAGTAAAAAAATTGTAATAACATATAAAGTTATAGAAAATAATGAATAATAACTTTTAGGAGGTTTTAATATGAGTGATACTTTAATTACAATAATTGCAATATTTTTAGCGGCAATACTAATGTTTGTATTTCCATTATTATCTGTTTCAGAAAGAACAGATGATATATCACAATTAGCAGTACAAACAGCAACATCAGAATTTGTAAATAATGCTAGAACAACAGGAAAAATTACTTTAGATGAATATTCAGCATTTGTTCAAACATTAGCTGCAACAGGAAATAGTTATGATATAGAAATGGAAGTAAAACACTTAGACGAAAATATAGGAAAAAAATCTGAATGGACAAACAAACAAGTTATAGGTGAAAATGTATATTATTCAGTTTATACTACACAAATAGAAAATGAATTATATAAAGATGGAACAAATGCATATACAATGAAATCAGGAGATGTATTTTCTGTTAGTGTAAAAAACACTAATACAACAATTTCACAATCATTAAGAAATTTCTTCTATTCAATTTCAGGAAATAGTACAGCAACAGTTGCAGCTCAAAGTACAGGAATGGTAACTGGAAACGGAAATATTTAAGTTATAAAGGAATGTATATTAAATGAATTTACAAGGGTTAACTGTTATTTTTGCAATAATATTATTACCAATTATTATAGTAGTATCTGTCTATTTGCAAGGGCAAATAGACACTATTGCGTTACAAACAAAGTATGATAATATGCTTTTAGATTCTACTCATGATGCGGTAATAGCACTGGAAAATAATATAGCAAATGAAGATTTATCAACCGTTTCAGATTCTTTAAGAAGTATGATAGAGGCATCAACAAATGTGTTTATGAATAATATAGCTACTAATATGGGGTTATCTAATGCGGCTGAAAGTTATATAAGACCATATATTCCAGCTTTATTATATACATTATATGATGGTTTTTATATATATTCTCCAACAAGTGTTCCTGAAATATATACTAATAGTGATGGTGTAGCTCTTAGAGTTGGAGATACAGATGATAGTGGAAATACAGTTTCTGCAGATGGCAAAAAAACAGCAGACAATTATGGACAAATAGTTTATAAGACAAAAGACGGAAAATATACAACAGATTTAAATAAAGCTGAAAAACATATAAAATATGTACTAAAATCTTATATGTATTATAATGCAAATTATGTTGGTAGTAATTATAACATTTCTGTAAATTATTCATTAGATAACTATATTTCATTATCTGGAACAATAGGTGATGTATATTATTCTAAATCTGGATATTTAATAAATCCAGATAAAGTTAGAAGTTTAGTTTTAGTGAATAATATTACTGATGAAGGAAAAATAGAAGGAATAGAATTTAATCCAACTGGAAGTTCTTTAAATAATAAAGAAGAAGTTTTTTATAAAAAATATGGTTCAATAATAAATAATATGCCAAGTGATAAGAATTTATTATCATTTAAAGATGAAGCAATAATTGAAGATTTTTGCAAACTAGATGGAATACAACTTAAAGTGACATTAAATGATGGTATCGAGATTTCAAATTGTGATAGTAATTTTCCAACAGAAAAAAAAGATGAACTTATTTCTCAAGCAACAGATGCAATATGTTATTATGGAAAGGCTAAAATATTTTCAGATTGGGTAAATGAAAATTTAAAAATGATAAATCCAAGTGATGAAAATGTACTTAATAATATAGCTTTTGAATATTCTACTACGTTTTTAAAAGAAGAAAAAGGAATAGAAGCTTTAAAAATAGATTCTAATATATTTGATTTAGATAGTAATGATCCAGAAGATATTACATCAGATTTTTGGGAACATAAAAGAGAAGTAATAAAAAGTTCTATTCAATACAATTTGAACTTAGCAATATCAAATTACAGCAGTATATCATCTAATCAAGATTATCAAATGCCAATATTATCTGAAACAGAATGGGATAAAGTATTATCAAATATTTCTATGGTATCATTTATGCAAGATTTACCGTGTAAAGGAAAAACATATAATAATTATGCAATAGTAACTAGTGCAAACTCAGAATTAATAGTAATACCAAATAATTTATATTATGTTCCTGCTGAGCAAGGAGATAATGCAATTCAAACAAACTCTGACGGAAGTGTGAGGAGTGAGAATAAAGAATATGAGTATCATAGAATAGATTGTGAGAAGTTGTCAGATTCAGCTTATTATTTAGGCTATCGTAGTATAGAATATTTGTATGATAGAAAATATGAAAACAAACAATATGAATATGATCATAAAAATTTTGCATGTTATTATTGTATAGTAACAGGAAATTATACTAAAAATGCATTAGATGAAAATAGAAAAAGAGCATATTATACAGTACTTGGAAAAGAAAGAAATAATTTATATAAAACAACAGCTACTGTAGATAATTATGGGTTTGAAGTCACGGACTTTGGAAAGAGTAATAATATAGGAAATGATGGAACGCTTACTATAAAGTGTTCAAGACCGTTAGATAAAGTAAGAAGTATAGAAGTTGTAATTACAAAAACAGAAATAGCAACTAAAAGAACGCAAAATTTAACTAAATTTGTATTAGAAATAGGAGATGTTTCTACAGAAGTACAGATAAATGCAAATAAAAATACAACTCAAACAATAGTATGGGATAATATAGCTTCAAAAGATACAACTACAAATACAAGTAAAACAAAAACTCTTAAAATAACAGCAAATGATTTAACAACTTGCAATATTGCATCAGTAAAAGTAATATATAAATAGAAAAATCCCTGTGCATAAGCACAGGGATTAGTTTTATCTAATAGAATTAACACTCTAATCTAGCTAAAACAGTAGTAATAATAACTTTAGCAGTAGGTTTAATATCATTTGTAAAATAAAAGAAATCAGCAACAGTATTTAAAGTTTTATCTATACAATTTCTATTATACATTTCATTAATAGACTTAACAATAACCCATTTAACATTAATAGCAGATGTATTATATTTTTCAGCAACTATAGGATAAACCATTTTTTCTAAATTTTCATAAAGAAGTTCATTTTTATGTTCATATGTATACAAAATACTCTCAATTAAAAATTTAGTGCCTGCTCTGCAAAAATTAAATTTAAGCCTAGAAAAAATATTAATAATTTTTTCTTTAGTTTGGGCAAAATCATTTTGTTCAATAAGTTCATTTACTCTTTTTTCAATAAGTCTAATATTAGTGCTTTTTAAATAATATTTTTTTATAGCAGACTTACTAGGGTTTTCAGTAAATGGAATAATAGATGGTACATGTTCTAATTTTTTAAAAGCATCAACATTTACCATATCTGTATCAATTATAGCAATATGTGGTCTGTAATTTTTTATAGCATTTATCGTTTCATCATTATTTGTCGTAATATCAATTAATCTCATCCTTTCATTATTTCTAACAACGGTGCTAATAATACTTTTTGCAAATCTTAAATCAGCATCACCAATTAAAAGTGTAACCATATAATAACCTCCTCAAAAATAATTTATTTTTTACATAAATATTGCAAAATATTAACAATAACCAACTTAGGAGTCGGTTTAATTTGATCATCAAAATAAAAATAATCAAATAAAACATTTGTTGTGTTGTCAATATAATTTTTATTGTACATATCTTGTACCGCACTAATAATACATTTTCTAACATTGCTCACACCAGTATGATATTTATTTGCTACATAAGGATAAACATTTCTTTCTAAATTTTCATAAATATTAGATTCTATATTTTCATAAGAATATAAAATGCTATCAATTAAAAACAAACTACCATTTCTAGAAAAATCAAATTTTAATTTTCCTAAAACATTAATAAGTTTTTCTTTAGCTTTAGAAAAATCATTAGAATTAATAATTTCATTAAGATTTTTTTCAATCAATTCAGTGTTCTTTGCTTTTAATAAGCATTTAGTTGAATCTACTTTAGTAGATTCAGAGGTTACAAAAATAAAATATGGTAATTTTTTTAGTTCTTTAATTTTTGAGATATCAATAATATCAATATTAAGAATACAGATATCTGGAGTATAATCTTTGATAATATTGAAAGTTTCTTTTGTTGAAGTACCAATATCGATTAATCGAATATTTTCATTTTTTCTAACAATATTGCGAATAATTCTTCTAGCAAATTTTAAATCTGAATCTGAAATTAATAAAGTAATCATTAGGCATCCTCCTCTTACATAAAATAAAACGCATTATTCGACAAAAAGTTACACCTTTTTATAAAAATTTATTTAATAAAAAAATTTTAATTGGTTATTATAAATTTAAGAGGTTAAAATGAAAAAAATAATTATTTATATATGTATTTTTTTATTATTAATAGTACTTGCATATACTTGCAATATAAGCAATATTCCGAGTTCTGTAATCTTATTAGAAGGAGAAACTTTAAGTTTGAATACTTTATTTGGAGTTAAAACAGTACAAGCATCTTCAAACATAGCTGAAAGCAATAATAATAAAGTTAATATAGAATTAAGCTTTTTAGGTGGCTTTACTTTAAAACAAATTGATGTAAATGTGCTTCCAGAAACTAAAGTTGTACCAGTTGGAAAAGTAATAGGATTAAAGCTATATACAAATGGAGTATTAATTGTAGGAATGACAGAAATAGATGGAGAGAAACCTTACGAATATACAGGATTAAAAGAAGGAGATACAATATTAGAAATTAACAATACAGAAATAGACTCAATAGAAAAATTGAAAGAAGTAGTAAATAAATCTAATGGAGAAGAATTAGAATTAAAATATTTAAGAGATGGAACTATATCTGTTTCAAATATAAAACCAGTGCAAACAAATACAGACGAATATAAGTTAGGATTATGGGTAAGAGATGCTGCAACAGGAGTTGGAACTATAACATACTACGAACCTGAAAGTGGCAAATTTGCTGCACTAGGTCATGGAATAGTAGATGTTGATACAGATAAATTAATAGATATAGAAAGTGGGGAAGTTGTTACATCAAGTATAGTTGCAATAAAAAAAGGAGAACAAGGAATTCCAGGAGAAATAAAAGGTACAATAATGAATCAAACAAATATAGGGGAAGTAACAAAAAATACTGACTTTGGAATTTATGGAAATCTAACTAATACAGCAAGTTTAAATATTAATTCCCAAAAAGCTATAGATGTAGCTTTAAGAAGTGAAATAAAAACAGGCAATGCTAAAGTTTTATGTACATTAGAAAATGGAGTAACAAAAGAATACGATATTGAAATAAAAAAAATATATGCAAATAACAATTCAGATAATAAAAGCATGTTAATAAAAGTTACAGATGAAGATTTATTAAATCAAACAGGAGGAATAATAAGAGGATTATCGGGAGCACCAATAATTCAAAATGGCAAATTCTGTGGAGCTGTAACTCATGTGTTAGTTTCAGATCCAACAATGGGATATGCTGTTTTTGGAGACCTAATGATTAAAGAAATGAACTAATTTTAAAATAGTAAAATTAGTAAATTAATTAGCGATTATTGACATATTTTCATTGCAATAATATAATAAAGTAAGTTTATTGAGTTAAACTTAGAATAAAAAAGAATAATAAGAATTTTTGCAATTTTATACAAAAAAAGAAAGACATAAAATTATTGAATTTGTATATATATAAGTGTATAATAAATTATTGGATAGAAAAGTAAATTTTTATCCAATAATTATTTTGATAAAATAATTACATAAGTTAATCGAGGGGGCTTTGATTTGAAATTTGAATTTGATAATATGGATAAATATAAACATATACATTTAATAGGAATAGGCGGAATCAGTATGAGTGCTATAGCTGAAACAATGAAGAGTTTTGGTTATACTGTTACAGGGTCTGATAGACAACAAAGTAGTATAACAGACAATTTAATATCTACAGGTATTCCTGTTGTAATAGGTAGTGATTTAGAAAATTCTAAAAAAGCAGATTTGATTGTATATTCTGCAGCAATAAAAGAGGATGACCCAGAAATTATCACTGCAAAAGAAAATGATGTATGCTTAGTAGATAGAGGAACTTTTGTAGGATATTTAACAAAAAAATATAAAGAATCAATATGTATATCAGGAACACATGGTAAAACAACAACAACATCAATGATATCATTATGTTTCTTAGAAGCAAAATACGACCCAACAATACAAGTAGGAGCTATATTAAAACAAATTGATGGAAATTATAAAATAGGAAATAGCGATTACTTTATATTAGAAGCTTGTGAATATAAGAGAAATTTTTTAAAGTTTTTCCCAAAAACAGAAGTAGTATTAAATATAGATAATGATCACCTAGATTACTTTAAAACATTTGAAAATATAAAAAATACATTTATTGATTATGCAAAACTTTTGCCAAGTGACGGAATATTAGTTACAAATGCAGATGACAAAAACTGTTTAGAATTATTAAATAATACAAAAGCTACATGTTATACATATGCTATAAACAATAAAGATGCTAATTATATAGCAGAAGATATAGTATTTGATGAAAATGGATTTGCAAAATACAAATTATATAAAGATGGAAAATATGTAACAGATATAAAATTATCTGTAGCTGGAATGCACAATGTTTTAAATAGTTTAGCTTGTATAGCAGTTTGTTTGGCATATAAAATAAATATAGAAGTAATAAAATCAGCATTAAGTAAATTTACAGGAGCACATAGAAGATTAGAATATGTAGGAACATATAATGGAGCAAACATATTTGATGACTATGGACATCATCCAACAGAAATAAATGCAACATGTAATGCAATAAAGAATAAGAGTTATAATAAATCTTGGGTTATATTCCAACCTCATACTTATAGTAGAACAAAAAATCATTTGAAAGAATTTGCAGAAGCTTTAACAGGTTTTGATAATATAATTGTTACAGACATTTATGCTGCTAGAGAAACAAATACTTTTGGAATAAGTTCTTTAGATTTAGTAAATAAGATAAAAGAATTAGGAAAAGAAGCAATATATATAAAAGATTTTAAAGAAATAGAAAATTATATAAAAAATAATGTAGAAAAAAATGATTTAGTATTAACTTTAGGCGCTGGAACAGTATTAGATATAGGATATTCTATTGTAAAATAAAAAAATAAAAATAATATGTAAAAAATAGAAGGAAAAAAATTTTTTTTGACGAATATATAAATATACATATAAAACACAAAAGATTATATGTAAAATTTTTTAAATCATTGGAAGGCGGTGCACAAATGCAAATAACAGATGTACGTTTAAAAAAAGTTAATTCAGAGAACAGAATGAAAGCTGTTGCTTCTGTAACATTCGATAATGAATTCGTAATTCATGATATCAAAGTTATCGAAAGTCAAAATGGATTATTTATAGCTATGCCAAGTAGAAAAGTTCCAAACGGAGAATTCAAGGATATAGCTCATCCAATCAATGCTGAAACTAGAGAAAAAATTCAATCAGCTATCTTAGAAGCTTATGAGGCTCCAGATGCAGAAGAAGGATCAGCAGAATAATAAATGTATAATAAAGGGCACTTTTAGTGCTCTTTTTTCATGTGTCAACGGAGATTTTTGACACAAAACATGATAGTAAACAAAGGGACATCTCATTGTTCAGACAAAAAGACTGTCCATTTGTCTGTAAATATTATGAAAAACTCATAGAAATTTTGAAAAAAATTTGACAAAATTACCTACATATGTTAAAATAAATAACTGTAATCCGCTTAATTATGGTTCATAAAGGTTAAATTAGTTTAACTACCTAAAATTTAGGATTAGCGAGTATACGAAAAAGGGAGGTGTACTTTAAATGTACGCAATAATTGAAGCTTGTGGTAAACAATACAAAGTTCAAGAAGGAGATGTAGTATTTTTTGAAAAATTAGATACTGAAGAAGGTAAAACAATTACTTTTGATAAAGTAGTTTTAGTATCTAAAGATGAAAAAGTACAAATAGGAAATCCTTATGTAAAAGGAGCTAAAGTAGAAGGAAAAGTAGTTTCTCACGGAAAAGGTAAGAAAATATTAGTTTTCAAATACAAAGCTAAAAAGAACTATAGAAGAACAAGAGGACATAGACAACCATATACAAAAGTTGAAATAACAGCAATTGCTTAATTATAGTTTAATTAGTTTAAGAGAATAAATACTTCAAAAGCGAAGGGAGTGAAATTAAAATGGCACATAAAAAAGGTCAAGGTAGTGTTAAAAACGGTAGAGACAGTGAGTCTAAACGTTTAGGTGTAAAAAGAGCAGATGGACAATTTGTAAAAGCTGGTAACATATTAATCAGACAAAGAGGTACAAATGTACATCCAGGAAATAATGTAGGAATCGGTAGCGATGATACTTTATTTGCATTAATAGATGGAAATGTTAAATTTGAAAGAAAGGGTAAAGACAAAAAACAAGTAAGTGTTTATCCAGTAGCAGAATAAGAAATAAGAAAAGGGCTAAAGTTTAGGTGAACTATCAAAGTTCATTTGAATTTTAGCTCTTTTTATGTTGGAGGAAACTTTTTCAAACTTTCTATAATATAAATACTATCTACAGAAATTTGCTATATACAAATTTTGCACACGAACCAATAAACGTAGGTTGAATTCTAATAGAAAAATTTAATCAGCCCACTATTGTAAAGAAAATTCATATTATATTTTGCATTTATTATAATGGATATTTATAGTCCATATAAAAAAATGTAAAGATTATAAAAAAATTTTAAAAAATTATAGAAAAAATTATATATATATGTTTTAATTATATATATATAATTTTATAGAAAAGGAAGAGATACTTATGAAAAAAGAGAACTTATTAAATAATCAAAAAGGAATTACAACTTTAGTTTTAGTTATAATACTTGTTGTTGCTGTTTTAGTAACTGGCGTTATAGCATATTTATTCTTTTTTAGATCTGGTAATGGAATACTTTCAGGAAATGATAAGAAGGAAGAAAACAATTTAATAGAACCAAAAATAAGTTTAGAAGTGGATGAAGATACAAATGATGCTGTTGAAGTAATAGTAACAATTACTGCTAGTACAGATGACGAGGCTGGTATAAAAGGAATTAGATTACCAAGCGGAAGTGTAATAGAAAATGAAAAATATCAATACAAAATAACTGAAAATGGAGATTATACTTTTTATGCAATAGGAAATAATGGAAAAGAAGTAAGTGAAGAATTAACTGTTGCAAATATAGTAAAACCTTCTGCAACAGAACCATATATACCAGAAGGTTTTGAACACATTACAGGAACTGTTGAAGAAGGATATGTAATAAAAGATAAATATAACAATGAATTTGTATGGATACCAGTTGCAACAGGAAGATTAGAGAGAAATACAAATTTCTCAACTGATTATCAAGAACCAACTACAACATTAACAAATAGTGTTGCAAAATATTATGGTTTTTATGTAGCAAGATATGAGGCAAGTAGATCAGCAGGAAATAGAGTTGCTATAGTACCTTCAGCTACACCATGGACTAATATTTCTTATACGGACGCAGAAAAGTATTCATCAAATATGGTAGAGGATTATAAATATGATGAACATACAAAAACAGCATTAGTAAATAGTTATGCATGGGATACTTTATTAAGTTGGATAGATACTTCTATAGAAAGTTATTCAAGTAAATTAGATTATGGAAATTATTCAGGAGAAATTGCAAAAACTGGTGAAACAACTAGTGATATTGTAAAAAATATAGCAGATTTATCTGGAAATGTTAGAGAGTGGACAACTGAAATGTATACTAAAGTACCAACACCTACAGCAACACCAAAATCAAATAACAGCACCAATACTAATAATCAATCTACAGAACAAGGTTCATATCAGAGAGTAATAAGAGGTGGTAGTGCAAGTATATCAAAAACTGCTGCAAGTCATTCAACATATTATGAAAATCAAACGGATGATTATTGGGGATTTAGAGTAATTTTATATAAAGAATAAAAATATTTTTAAGAGGATGCTAAACAATAGTATCCTCTTGATTTATGCCTAAAAATGATATATAATTTATAAATCAAAATTAAGAAAAGAGGAATCTAAATATGGCTAATGAATATAGAAATAAAAATTGTGGAGAACTAAATATAACAAATGTAGGAGAAGAAGTTAAATTAGCTGGATGGGTACAAAAAATAAGAAATTTAGGAAAAATGAAATTTATCGACTTAAGAGATGAATTTGGAATAACACAAGTAATAATATCAGATAATAGCGAATTAGAAGCTGTTATGAATCAAATTACAACTGAATGCACAATTAGTGTAACTGGCGATGTAGCAGAGAGAAGTAATAAAAATGATAAAATGAAAACAGGAGAAATAGAAGTTATTGCAAAAAATATAGTTGTACTTGGAAAATGTAAAAATGTATTACCATTTGAAATAAATTCAGAACAACAAAATATTAGAGAAGATTTAAGATTAGAATATAGATTCTTAGATTTAAGAAATGAAAAAATACATAATAATATATTATTAAGAAGCAAAATATTAAAATGCATGAGAGAAGAAATGGATAAATTAAATTTTACAGAAATACAAACACCAATATTAGCTAATTCTTCACCTGAAGGAGCTAGAGACTTTTTAGTTCCAAGTAGATTACATCCAGGAGAATTTTATGCATTACCACAAGCCCCACAACAATTTAAACAACTTTTAATGATATCTGGATTTAATAAATATTATCAAATAGCACCATGTTTTAGAGATGAAGATCCTAGAGCAGATAGATCACCAGGGGAATTTTATCAATTAGATTTTGAAATGTCATTCGTAACTCAAGAGGATGTATTTGATGTTTTAGAAACTATAATTCCAAATATATTTGAAAAAAATACAGATTGGAAAGTAGAAAGAGGACCTTTTAAGAGAATACCTTATAAAGAGGCTATGGAGAAATATGGTACAGATAAACCAGATTTAAGAAATCCATTAATAATAAATGATGTAAGCAATGTATTTGTTGGAACAGACTTTAATGCTTTTAAAGATAAAACTGTAAAGGCTATAATTGTAGAAAATATGAATGAAAAACCAAGAAAATTCTTTGATAGTATGTCAGAATATGCAGTACAAGAATTAGAAGCAAAAGGACTAGCATGGGTTAAAATAGACGAAAACATGGAATTAAATGGTGGAATAAGCAAATTTATTGATGAAGATAGAAAAAATAAAATATTTGAACTATTAGAAGCAAAAGCTAATTCAGCAATATTCTTTATTGCTGATGAATTTGAAAAAGCTCAAAAAATAGCTGGTGGGGTAAGAATAGAATTAGGAAAGAGATTAGACTTATTAGAAAAAGATATATATAAATTCTGTTTAATAGTAGACTTCCCAATGTATGAATTATCTGATGAAGGAACTATTTATTTTAACCATAATCCATTTTCTATGCCACAAGGAGGTATGGAAAGTTTACTTACAAAAGATCCACTTGATATATATGCATATCAATATGATTTAGTTTGTAACGGATATGAATTAGCATCTGGAGCTGTAAGAAATCATGACCAAGATATAATGATAAAAGCTTTTGAAATAGCAGGGTATACAGAGCAAGATGTAAAAGAAAAATTTGGAGCATTATTTAATGCTTTTAAATATGGAACACCACCTCATGCTGGAGCTGCACCTGGAGTAGATAGAATAGTTATGCTACTTGCAAAAGAAGATAATATAAGAGAAGTAATAGCTTTTCCAAAAAATAAAAAAGCAAGAGATGTATTAATGAATGCACCATCACATGTATCAGAAAAACAATTAAAAGATGTTCATATAAAATTAGATTTATAATAAGTAAAAGTGTAGAAATTAGTTTAATGGTTTCTATACTTTTTTTATCTAATAGGAAAATATAGAAATCAAATAATAATACCTATACTTATATGGTAAATTATCCGAAAAATCTATTAGATAAATACTTTGTACAGAAATTTGCCATATGCAAATTTGACACACGAACAAATTCATATAATATAAATTATTAGAAAATATGGTGTTTATCTTTTTAAAATCACATAATTTACAAAAAATAGAAAAAATAATAAAAAATTTTCAAAAAACTATTGCCAAAAAATGGTAAAAGAATTATAATTTAAATTGTAAATATTTTACAATTTAAATTAGGAGGTATTATTTTGAAAGAAAAAATTACAGTATTGATTGCAGATGATAACACAGATTTTGCGTCAACATTAAAAAATTGTTTAGAGAAACAAGAAGATATGGAAGTTGTAGGAATGGCTAAAGATGGAAATGAAGCTTTTGAAAGAGTATTAGAATTAAAACCAGATGTTTTACTTTTAGACGTAATAATGCCACATTTAGATGGAATAGGGGTACTAGAAAGATTAGGAAATTCTAATTTAGAGAAAATGCCATTATGTATAATGCTTTCAGCGGTTGGTCAAGACAAAGTAACAAGGCAAGCAATAAATTTAGGAGCACAATATTATGTTGTAAAACCTTTCGAGATAGATGTATTAATTAAAAGAATAAGAGAATTAAAAAATTATCAATATGCACCAACAAGAAATAATTTTATAGCAAAAGAACAAAAAAGTTCATACATAGAAATTGGAGATTCAAGCAAAAGTGAAGAGAATTTAGAAGCTCTAGTTACAAATATAATTCATGAAGTTGGAGTTCCAGCACATATAAAAGGATATCAATATTTAAGAGATGCAATAATGATGGTAGTAGAAAATATAGAAGTAATTAATCAAATTACAAAACAATTGTATCCAGAGATTGCAAAAAAATACAAAACAACTCCATCAAGAGTTGAAAGAGCAATACGTCATGCAATAGAAGTAGCGTGGGGAAGAGGTCAATTAGAAACAGTTGAAAATATATTTGGTTATACTATATCTGCTAGCAAAGGCAAGCCAACGAACTCAGAATTTATAGCTATGATTGCAGATAAATTAAGATTAGAGTTAAAGAGTGCATAGAGTATATAAAAAGTAAAATGAAATGAGATATAATAAAGTATAGATGGACATTTGCTAAAAACATATTTTATGCAGATGTCCATGCTTTTATCAAATATGAAATGTATACTTACTTTATTATTCAGAAAAACTAATTGCACACAAATTCATGGAAAGCTAAATAGTTGAATTCAAATGATTTTATTACTTGAATATACCAGTGAATTACTTTAAAAATTTTATTTTAAAAGTAATTTTACCAAAATAAAAAAATTTTTAATAAATTTAAAAAAAGTATTGACAAAATATAAAATAGTATTTATAATAATACTTGTCCAGTTCAAATGCAGATGTGGCGGAACTGGCAGACGCACAGGACTTAAAATCCTGCGGACGAATAATCCGTGCCGGTTCGATTCCGGCCATCTGCACCATTAGATTTATCGATGCTTTTAGAGTTTTTGATAAGTCTATTTTTTTATTAAAAAATACTATTAGTATACAAATTGTATACTAATATTTTGATATGTATGTTATTATCTATTCTAGGTAGATAATAACTTTTTAAAGGTAAGGTTACTTATGAAGAATATGTAGAGTGGTTAATTGGAATATAGAAGTTAAAAGAGGTTAAAAATGAATTTAGTAGAAATGAAACAATCAGTAGATATGTTATATGATGAGTGGGATTTAGGAAAAACACCATCACATTCGAAAGGAAAAATATGTGCTTGGATTTATTTGTTTGAAACACTTGAAGAAACTGAAAAAATGGTTATTGAAAAAGAAGATAGTAAAGTTATTGGAATATGTGGATATGCAAAATGGAGTTCAAAAAAACACATAATTAGAAAAAAGTTTTTCATATTTTGAAAACGATACTTATATGGAGTACATTAGTAAAAGATAAAAATGCTATTTATAAATATAATAATGATTATGATTATACACCAGAAGAATTAGCCAATTATTTTGATGGAGAGATAAGCATTTTAATTATAAATTCAAATTATCGAGGTAAAGGTATTGGAAAGAAAATGCTATCACAGGTATTTGAATATGCTAAAAATGATAATATGAAAAATATTCAAATACTAACAGATGAATCATGTAATTTTAAATTTTATGAGGCTTGTGGCTGTAATAAAGTATATGAAAAAGTGATTAATAATAGTGAGCCTGATAAATGTGGAAATACATCAAGTGAAATAGGATATATTTACGAAAAAAGATTCGGAGGAAAAGATGATGAATACCATTTATGAAATAATTTTACAATAAAATGCATATAAAATGTCGGAATTGAATATTGAGACAAGTTTTATTTATTGATAGTTCTATCAAATACTACCTTTATTTATTATTAATCTTATTCTGAGTATTAGAAATGATGTATAAATGGAATATGAAGATATGTTTGAAGAATATTTAGAAAATATTGTTGAAATTTTGAAAAATAAAATGAGTGGGGGAAATTCCACCCACTCGCTCATTTTAACCTAATGACATATCTTGTGCAATTGTGCCTGGAGGAACATAGAATACATATTCATATGTCTTAGCTCCAATAGCAAGTGTCCAAAATGATTTCTTGCCATACCTTACATAAGTAACTAATTTAGCATCAGTATAGCTATCGTCTTCGACTATTGTGACATTACTGTTTGAAAGAGTAATGCTCTTATAGGCTTTTGAAGAATTAGAAGTATATGGAGAATCAACTTTCGCATAGTAAGTATACGAATTAATACCTGAAATAGATATATAAGTACCTTCTGATACAGTATCATCTCTTAGACTTACAAGTTCAGTGGTTGAAAATATTTGAGATTCTCCATAGCCACTCACAGGAACATAGACTCCGAACAAAATTAATGTCGGCCCCCCCAGTAAACCAAAAAGAAGTAATACCAAAGTAATGCAGAAGTCGTCGTCAAACCAATCTTTGGATATACTCTGAAACACAAGCCAAATTAACAATACGGATGCTAAAATTCCTGCTAAAATGAGTCCCATAAATTTTCCTCCTTAAAAAATTATTTTTATAAAAATGCCTATATATCAACCTGTAAAACAGGATAAAAAAATTAAGTAATATAAGTATATCATACTTGCATAACTTTTGCAATATTCACTTATAGGCTTATCATATCATAAGTGAAGGTTAGTCAATCATATGTCACACTATTATATATTGTTAATAACGATTCGTCTTAACTTTTAAATTTTGGGCAAGTTTTAAACAACTTGCCCTTAACATTTTTAACTTCAAGGGTAAACCACGGGTTATACCTGTGGTACAGGAAAGCTTATAGCGTTGAGCAACGGTTACAAAAATACCCACCCAAAACATGATATAATATTTAAAGTTTGACGGCTAAAAATATTAATTATGAGAGGAGTGGGGCGTATGAAAAGTCCATACACAGATAGTTTAGCACACACAACATGGGAATGCAAGTACCATATAGTGTTTGCACCAAAGTTCAGAAGAAAAGAAGTAGAGTTAATAAATGCAGAGGCATGTTCAGATCATATACATATGTATGTAAGTATACCACAAAAATTATGCATATCATCGTTCATGGGATACTTAAAAGGAAAAAGTACATTGATAATATTTGAGAGACATGCGAATTTGAAATATAAATATGGAAATAAAGCATTTGGGTGTACAGGATATTATGTAAGTACGGTAGGAAATAACAAAACAGCAGTATACAGATATGTAGAAAATCAACTAAAAGAAGATATGATGTCAGATCAATTAACAATAAAAGAATATAAAGACACTTTTAAAAGGTAGTAAGTAATAAGAACGCAAGCGAAAGTGGCGTAAGCCGTCAAACTGATACCGCTTAAGCGGTGGCTTGTAACAAGGCCTTATAGGCCTAAATGAAAATCCACGGGTTCTACCCGTGGATTATTATAGAAATGTGCAAAGTTATAACAAAAAAAGCCAGATGGAATTTATGATTTAGATAGACTTAAAGAAATAAAGGTTCTAAAAGCTAATTAAATAACTCTAAAACTAAAAAATGCCAATAAAAATTGACATATCAAAGATTATATACTATAATAAATATAGAAAACAAGGAGCCACAAAGTGTGGTACCATTATAAATTTGATTTAAGAATCGCATCTCTAATGGCTAGCAGAGATGTGATTCTCTTTATATGTAATTATAACCAAAGCTATAATTAAAACAAAAGAGATGATAGCAAGAGCTATATTTGTAACTAATGATAAAATCAATAATTGCAATAATGCTGCTTCTAACATATCTATAATCATTATCAAAAATCTGAACCGATAAGCATAATTTTTTTAATCTACTAATAATAAAAGGAGTGAGAAAATATGAAATTTGATTTATATGAAGCAATAGAAAATTATAATCCAAAAGATGAAAAAGAAAAAGAATGTGTAGAAAAAACGAAAGAATTTTTAAGAACAAATGATAATTGTTTTAGTAGAACTAATTTAAAAGGCCATATAACTGCCGGTGCATTAGTTATGGATGAAAATGGAAATGTACTATTAAACCACCACAGAGTATTGGATAAATGGTTATTATTTGGAGGACATAGTGATGGAGAATCTAATTCTTTAAATGTAGCTAAAAGAGAAGTTATGGAAGAAAGTGGTATTACAGAGTTTGATGATTTAGGAGGAAAAATATTAGATATTGATGCTCATATTATTCCAGAAAATTCTGCTAAAAAAGAACCTGTTCATTATCATTATGATATTAGATTTTTGTTTATTGTAAAAAATAAAGATTTTAAAATATCAGATGAATCAAAGGAAGCAAAATGGATGAGTATTAATCAAGCAAAACAAGTAATGAATACTCCTGATAAAATTAGAGTATTAGAAAAAGCTTATGAAATTTATAGGGATATGCAACGTGAAAAATAGTATTTGGCAAAAGATTTTTACTTTCTTCAAAGTTTGTAATGTTTTTATAATCTTTGACAGACAAATCACTAGGATTCTCTCGTTCTAATTCAAAGTTATTAACAACCATAAAATTATTTAATAATGGTATTAGGTATTTTAATTTGAATAATAGTTATAATTGCAATATATGTTTTAGTTGAGTATAATTCTTTTGTAAAAACAAGTAATTAACTTCAAGGGTAAACCACGGGTTCTACCTGTGGTTTGTTATATATTAACTATATTTCTATTAATTATTTTTCTCTTTCTTCATATTCAAGTTGCTTCACATAATAAATAAAAGTAGAATAATTCTACATTAATCCAAAAGTAAATTAAGATTTTTCTTAACTTTTTCCTAACATTTTTCAATTAAATATATATTTTGTTTAAATTTTTAGACTGGTATTTTAAAGAAAAATATGCTAAAATAATAAACAATTGCTAGTAAGACTAGCTGTAAATTTTTGTAATCCTGTTTTGCAGGTTGATATAGACTGTTAATATAAAAAATATTTTAAGGAGGACAATTTATATGGAAAAAAAGTTAAAAAATTCAATAAGGTTCTATCTTTTAGCTACACAACTTAAATATAAGATAAGAAGCGGATGGGATAAAACGCATTGGAATGTGAGTAAAGAACGGATTGAAAGTATTGCAGAACATGTTTATGGAGCTTGCATTTTAGCTTTAAGTATTGATTCTGAGTTTGAAACTAATTTAGATATCAATAAAGTTCTAAAAATGCTGGTTCTTCATGAAGTAGGAGAGGTTATAATTGGCGATATTACGCCATTTGATAACATAACTCCAGAAGAAAAAATGAAAATAGAGCATGAAGCAATGAGAGAAGTCATAGGTGACTTGACTAATCAAGAGGAATTTCTTTCATTATTATTTGAATTTGATGAAAAGAAGACAAAAGAAGCAATTTTTGCTTATCATTGCGATAAGTTGGAAGCTGATATACAAGCAAAAGTTTATCAAGATATGGGATGCCAAAATTCATTAAATGAGCAAGAACATAATGTAGTTTTTAAGAGTAATAAAGTTCAGCAGATAGTAAAAGATGGAGCTGAAACTGCATTTGATATCTGGTATGAATGTGATAAGTTATTGTATTCAGATGACGAGAATTTTAAAAAACTTCTTGATTATGTAAAAACAATTGATACTCAAAAACTTTTAACCAACTCGTAAACTAAATAGTTATATGGGCTGTTTTAGAAATAAGGGACTTTTATAGTCCCTTCAGACTGTTGACAAAGTATAATAAAAATATTTTGTTAAACAGTCTTTTCTTTTTTTAAATTATAGTTTAAAATA
>CAKPKP010000011.1 GCA_934167495.1 uncultured Clostridia bacterium
CCACGATAGTGAGCAAAATGGGAGTGTCAACGGGGACGGAGATTTTTGACACAAACCACGATAGTGAGCAAAATGGGAGTGTCAACGGGGACGGAGATTTTTGACACAAACCACGATAGTGAGCAAAATGGGTGTGTCAACGGGGACGGAGATTTTTGACACAAACTACGATAGTTAACAAAAGTGACGTCTAAATATACAGACAAAAAGACTGTTCTCTTGTCTGCCTTTGTCTGTAGAAAAATTTAATTAGCCCATGTTTAATTGTTCTAAAATATTATTAGAATAAATATATTAAATAAAAGATTGATTTATTAACATAGAAGGTATAAAATGTGGATAACATTTTTGGTGGAGGTAATATTGTGGAAAAAATTAAAATAAATGATATTATAAGAGTTTGCAATGGAAAATTACTTACAGAGTGTAATGATTTTGAAGTAGAATATTTTTCAAAGGATACAAGAAGCATTATGCCAGGAGATATGTATGTTGCAATAAAAGGAGAAAAATTTGATGGAAATGAATTTATAGAAGATGCATTAAGAAAAGAAGCTTGCGGATGTATAATAGATATAAATATAAGTGATGAAATAAAAAATAAATATAAAAATAGAGCAATAATAAAAGTTGAAAATTCATTAAAAGCAATTCAAGAATTAGCAAAATATAAAAGAGAATTATATGATATACCAGTAGTAGCGGTGACAGGAAGCGTAGGAAAAACAAGTACAAAGGACATAATTGCAAGCGTATTATCAGAAAAATATAATGTATTGAAAACAGAAGGAAATCAAAATAATGATATAGGACTTCCATTTACAATATTAAAATTAAAAGATCATACTGCTGCAGTAATAGAAATGGGAATGAATCATTTTGGAGAAATAAGATTATTAAGCAATATTGCTAAACCAACAATTGCAGTAATAACTAATATAGGAACATCACATATAGGAAACCTTGGATCAAGAGAGAATATATTAAAAGCTAAATTAGAAATATTAGAAGGAATGAAACAAAATGGAACAATTATAATAAATAATGATAATGATTTATTACATAAATGGGCAGAAGAAAACAAATCAAATTATAATATATTAAAAGTAGGAATAGATTCAGAAAGTAGTGATTTTAAGGCTTATAATATAAAAGAAGAAGAAACAGAAAGTTTTTATAATATAGATATAGAAAATAAGAAATATTATATAGAAATTCCTGTTGGTGGAAAACATTTTGTTTATAATAGTTTGTCTGCTTTAGCTGTTGGAAAATCATTAGATATTGAGATAGAAAAGATAAGTGATGGAATTTCTAAATTTTGTTTAACATCTAAAAGAATGGAAATAACAAAAATAAAAGATGATATAACTGTTATAAATGATTCGTATAATGCAAGTTATGATTCTGTTAAAGCCGTTTTAGAATATCTATCTACAATAAAAGCTAATAGAAAGATAGCTATTCTTGGAGATATGCTAGAACTTGGAGAATATACAAAAGAATTACATCAAAAAGTAGGAGAAGAAGTAGTAAAAAATAAAATAGATATATTAATTACAGTTGGAGAATATTCTAAAGATATTTCAAAAAAAGCAAGAGAGTTACATATGAATGAAATATACGAATGTGAAAATAAAGAAGAAGCAACTGAAAAAATAAAAGATATAATGAGAAGCGGAGATGCAATAGTTTTAAAAGCTTCAAATGCAATGAAATTGGGAGAAATCCTAGAAAACTTAAAGAAATAGGAGGAAAGTATCAATGGAAAAAATTAAATTAGGAGTAATTTTTGGTGGTGCTTCAACAGAACATGATGTATCTGTAGTGTCTGGAACATCAGTTATAAAAAATTTAAACAAAGAAAAATATAATATTTATCCGATATATATTGAAAAAGATGGAGACTGGTATAAGTATACAAGAGATATTAATAGTATAGATACATTAGAAATCGGAGAAAAAATAGATGAAAAAGAAAAAATAGAAAACATAGTAAAATATCTTGAAAATTTAGATGTTATATTTCCAGTATTACATGGATTAGATGGAGAAGATGGTTCTATTCAAGGATTATTTGAAGTAATAAAAAAGCCATATGTAGGCTGTGGTATATTAGCTTCAAGTATTGGGCTAGATAAAATATATACAAAAGCAATATGGGAAAAAGCTGGATTAAACCAGGTAAAATATGAATATGTAAAGAAAAACGGAGAATTTTATACATATATAGATAAACAATTTAATGAGAAAAAAGGAACTTTAGAAGAGATAGCAAATATTATAGATGCAAAACTAAAATATCCAATGTTTGTAAAACCATCTAATTTTGGTTCTTCAGTTGGAATTACAAAAGCCAAAAATAAAAACGAATTATTAAATTCAATAGAGTATGCAGGAACTTTTGATAAAAAAATAGTAATTGAAGAAGGAAAAAATGTAAGAGAAATAGAGTGTGCAGTATTAGGCAGTGAAGATGTAATAGCATCAGGCGTTGGAGAAATATTACCAGCAGAAGAGTTTTATAGTTTTGATGCTAAATATAAAAATGAAGATTCAAAAGTAGATATACCTGCTAATATACCAGAAAACATGAAGGAAAAAATAAAAGAAATGGCAGTAAAAGCTTTCAAAACAATAAGTGGTAAGGGACTATCAAGAGTTGATTTTTTTATAGACAAAGAAACAAATGAAATATATATAAATGAGATAAATACTTTACCAGGTTTTACAAAAATAAGTATGTACCCAAAGTTATGGGAATATGAAGGAGTAAAGTACACAGAATTATTAGATAAGTTAATAAATTTAGCAATGCAAAAGTAAAGGAAAAAAATATGGATATAGAATTTGTAAAAAAAGAAGTAAAAAAATATTTATCGGATAAAAGATATTACCATTCTGAATGTGTTATGGAACAATGCATGAAATTGGCTGAATTATACGGAGCAGATGTAAATAAAGCTATGTATGCTGGAATAGCACATGACATAGCAAAAGAATTGAGTAAAGAAGAAAAAATAGAATATGCTGAAAAGAACAATTTGATTATAGATGATATAGAGAGAAAAAATCCAGGGTTACTTCATGGAAAAATAGGTTCACATATGTGTAGAGAGAAGTTTGGGTTTGATGATGACATATTAGATGCTATTGAATTTCATTCAACAGGAAAAGAAAATATGAGTCTACTTGCAAAAATATTATTTGTTTCCGATTGCACAGGAAAAGATAGAAAATATGGCGATACAGAATATCTTAGAGAATTATGTAAAAAAGATTTAGATGCAGCTGTGTTATATATATTAGATTTTACAATAAAAGATAGGATTAATGAGAAAAAAACAATCCATCCGAATAGTATTTATGCAAGAAATTATTTGATAAAAAGTTTATAAAAATATTGCCAAAAATAGATATATGGTGATATAATAATCACGAATTTACAAAAAGTTCGGGGGATGTTGAAATGATTTTTAAAGATTACTATAAGATACTGGAGTTCGATACCAACAAAGTTTCAATGGCTCAAATTAAAGTAGCCTATAGAGATTTAGCAAAGAAATATCATCCAGATGTGAACCTAGGAAATAGCAATGCAGAAGAAAGATTTAAAGATATAAATGAAGCATATAAAGTTTTATCTGATCAAACTGCAAAAAGAAAATATGATAGAATATGGAATATAAATGTAGGAAGAAAAATAAAAAAAGAAAAATCATATGCAGAAACTAAAAGAACTAAAGACACAATGTTTAAGGACTTTTTTAATATGTTTTTTGGCGGAACAGATGTAGAAGAAAATAGAGAGGAAAAAGTCAAAGGAAAACCTCCGATAAAAGGGGAGAATGTAGAAACAGAAATAAATGTATCAATAGAAGAAGCATTTAATGGAAAAGAAAAAAATATCTCTTTAAGAACTGTAAAAGGAAAAATGACCACGTTTTCTGTAAAAATACCAGCAGGAATAAGAAATAATGAGAGAATAAGATTAATCGGGCAAGGGAAAAAAGGAGAAAACGGCGGAAAAAATGGAGATTTATTTATAAAAATAAAAATAAATAACGATGAAAAATTGAGATTAGATGGAATAGATTTAAAAACAGATATTTATATAACTCCTTGGGAAGCAGCACTTAGTACAAAGGTAAATTTACAAGCATTAGGAGAAAATTTAACAGTATACATACCAGCAGGAATGCAAAGTGGTGAAAAAATAAGAATACCAAATAAAGGCTATAAAGATGGAAAAGGTGGACGAGGTGATTTGATAGCCGAAACCAAAATAATGATACCTAAAGAACTTAGTCAGGATGAAAAGAATCTTTTTAAGCAGATGAGTCAAATATCTAAATTCAATCCTAGAGAAAGTTAACATAAATTAGAAAAATGCGTTGACAATAATATTATTATAATGTTATAATAATATAGTGAGTTACACAAAAGAAAAAAACGCATTTAAAAATATAAGAAAGGTGTGTTTAAATTATGGAGGAAGAAAACCTACAAGGAAAACATTTCAGCATAACAGAACCACAAAATATTAATACAGTAATATATCAAGTAAACAGAACAGAAAAAGAATTTTTAAAAACCTCTCCAAAATTTACAGTAGAAAGGTTAGATTTTTCTGAAGAATTAATAGGAAAGAATAAAAAGAAGACTTTTTTTGTAGATGATCCAGCACCAGAAGGAAATCCACTTGTAATACTTTCTTTTGGGAAGGAAAAGGTTGTTGTTAATGTAGGTTTCCTAGATTATGATGTTGTAAAAATTTCAAAGAAACCAATGCCAATGAAATTTAAAACATTATATAGTGAAGAAGAAACTGAGTTTAAGGATTTTTCATATACACCAAATATGAAAAGACCAATCTCAATAATAGATCCAGAAACAGCAGAAGAAATTAAGCCAATGTTATATTTTGATGAAAAAACAAATGAAGTAAAAGGAAAATGCAAACTAAAACCATATAAAGAGTATTTTGCTTTTGAGATAAATGAAAACGGCAAGAAAGATAGCCAGTAATGAAAGGGGAATATTTAGATGAGTGAAACTGGAACTTCAAATGAAGGTAGTAGAAAAAAGAAAGATTTATTAAGTAAATATCCATATAAAGGAGTGGGACCAAGATGCTTAAAATTTGTACCAGGAGAAAGACAAATAGAAGCTAATAAAGGTTCAATAGGAATAATCGATATTTCAACATTAATGGATTCATCAAATATAATGACTGTTCCGGTAGTAGGAAATATAGTAGAATATGATAAAATACCTGTAGAAAAAGGTTCAGCTAAAAAGAAAAGCACAACAAAGAGTAAAGAAAATACTAAGAGTTCTAAAGAGAAAACAGCTACTACAAAGAGAACAACTAAAAAATCTAACACAAGAGATGCAGGAGAAGATAGAGAATAGTTATTGTATTTACATATGAAAAGGTGTGAAGAAAATGAGTTTTGGAGAAAAATTAGCAAGAGGAATAAAAAAAATAAAAAGTAAATTAATAGTTGCAATAGTATTATGGCTAATATTAGTTATATTATTTGTTGCACCGCTATCTATTTCATTAAAAAATAATGAAGATTTTAATAATGGAAAAGGTCAATTAAATTTTATGGAAAGTATTAATAAGTACATAGTATCACCATTAGAATCTGTTCAATTAGCATTTAGTGAGAATTATATAGATAGCTTTTTTTCAGTGTTATGGAAATTCTCATTATTTTACGCAATAGCAATTACTATAGGTTTAGCAAAAGCTATGCCAAAACATGAGTATGATGATATAGAACATGGTTCAAGTGATTGGAGCATAATGGGTGAGCAATACAAGGTTTTAGATAGAAATAAAGGAATAATATTAGCTGAAAAAAATTATTTACCAGTTGATAAAAGAGGAAATACCAACGTTTTAGTAGTCGGAGGTTCTGGTGCTGGTAAATCTGCATCATATGTTATTCCAAATGCATGCCAATTATTAGGCTCATATGTATTTACAGATCCTAAAGGAGAACTATATGATAAAACAGCAGGATTTTTCAAAGCAAAAGGATATGATATAAAAGTACTAAATTTAATTAGACCACAAAATAGCGATGGATATAATCCGTTAAATCATATAAGTAATGATATAGATGTTGATATAATTGCAAACACTGTTGTAAAAGGTCAAACACATGCTGGTGGATCAAGCGATCCATATTGGGAAGATATGGCCGAAATGTTATTAAAAGCGTTAATATACTATTTGAAGGCTGTAAGACCACCAGAAGAACAAAATTTAGCAAGTTGTGCAGAGCTTGTAAGAGCTGCTAATAATAATGGAGGAGATAACTTACTTACAAATTTAATGAATAAATTGCCATACGATCATCCTGCTAGAATGTATTATAAATCTATAGAAATTGCACCAGAAAAAACATATGGATCAATATTAAGTTCATTACAATCAAAATTAGGTAAATTTGATTCTAGGGAAATAGCAGAATTAACATCTACAGATACAATTGATTTTAAAGAGATAGGAAGTAAAAAGACAGTAGTATATGTAATATCATCTGATACACATACAGCTTATGACTTTTTACTTACAATATTCTTCTCACAAATGATACAACAATTATATGATTATGCTGATACAAATGGAGGAGCACTTCCAGTACCAACATATTTTATATTAGATGAGTTTGCTAACATAGGAAAAATACCAGATTTCGATAAGAAGATATCAACAAGTAGAAGTAGAAAAATATCATTTAGTGTTATATTACAAAACTTAGACCAATTAGAAGCAGTATATGAAAAATCTCATGAAACTATAATGGGTAACTGTGATACTCACCTTTTCTTAGGAAGTAACTCTCAAAAAACAGTAGAATATTTTTCAAAGGCATTAGGAGAAAAAACTATAGTAAGAGATAGTGTGTCAGTAAATAAAGATAGAAATGATTGGAAACAAGGAAAAAGTGAATCAGATCAAATAATGGGAAGAGCGTTGTTAACACCCGATGAATTAAGAAGATTAGATAGTGATTTATGTATAATATATGAAAAAGGAATAAAACCAATTAAAGCAAATAAATATTACTATTTTAAATATCCAGAAGGAAAAATGCTTCAAAAATATACTGCAAGTCATAATGATGTAGAAATAGAACGTGGATCATGGAGAAAATTTAATCCATATAATCCATATGAAGAAAGTGCTGAAAAAGGCGAAGCAGTAAATACAAAAATAGAATCTTTAGATGATTTATTTGATGATGAAGATGAAAAAGAAGAGAAACCAAAAAAATCAAAAAATACAATAGAAGAAAATGAAGAATTTGCAAAAATTCCCCAAATACCATTAGATGATGAAGAAATAGAAACAATACCAGAACCAAATGAACCAGAACAAAAAGAAAATGAAGAATTAAGAGATATACAAAAAGAACTAGAAGCAAAATTTGATGAATTATTTGGAGCTTTAGAAAGTGATGATTAAAAACCAAACTCGAAAGTGAGAACTTTCGAGTTTTTGTTTTCCGCTAGAAAAGTTTATAAATTCAAATAAGTGTTACAAAAAAATATTTAAAAATTAAAATAAATGTAAAAAAACAAGTAAAAACTATGTCCGTAAAGTAAATTAAAATATACCGATAATGAGCTATTTACTAAATTATAATAAATATGTATTATATATTAGAAATAATATAAAAGTAGTTATAAGAAGCAAAGATTTAAAATAATTATACAAAATAGAAAAAAACTTGAAAAAAAAGCAAAAAATAGGCTAAAAATATGAAAAAAATGGCAAAAAGCATTGAAAAAGTTTACATAACAGTGTATAATATATGGTATATGGGCATAATGGCTTTTGTACGAAAATGAAGGAAAAAATATAATAAAAATGAATGTTATTAAAGCATAAAAAGTACTAAAATTGCAGTACTTGAGTAAATTTAATAATATGAATTAAATACAATAAAGGTCGTACTATGTCAAATTATTTGTTAGGAGGATGTAAAAATGCAAATGAACAAAAAATTTAATAAGGTATTAGCAGGAATTTTAATATTCGTAATGACTTTTGCTGATATGGCATTTATAGGTAAAAGTGCATTTGTATATGCAGCAGACGTTGTATTAGAAAAACAAAACTCTAAAACAACGAATAGTAACGTAGAATTTGATGCATATTTTTTAACAGAGAATAATGATAAGTCATATTCAACTGTTAAAGATGTAAATGATGAAAATGTATCAATTAACATAGCATTAAATGTAAAAAATGCAGGATATTTAAAAGATGCTCAAATCGAATTAAAAGATACTCAAGAAAAAGGTTTGTTAAATTACAAAGTTAAAGATAAATTAGAAGCAAATGATATAATTCAAAGCTTTGAAGATAACAAATTAAAATTAAAGTTAATAAATAATATGGCAAAAGAACAAATAATCAGTATACCAATAGAATATTATCAAGAAGAATATACAAGCTTAGATAAAATTTCTAAAGATACAAAACTTGAATTTAAAGCTGTATATGTTGATAATAAAGGTAAAGAAATTAATATAAATAAAGAAATTGTTCTAAATATAGGTTGGAAGGATGACTCAAATATTTTAGTTGAAAGTACAATGGAAAAATATATTCCATACAATGTAGAAGGAAAATCTGGAGTAATACTTCAAACTATAGTAAAGGTTTCTAGTGATAAAAGAAATAAAATATTACCAGTTCAAGAAACAACAATAGATATTGATGCACCAAAAATAGATGGAGTAGAAGTAGCTAATGTTCAAGTAGTAGCAAAGAGTACGATGGCTACTGACGGAAAATCAAATGAACTAGTTAAATTTAATACATCAAATTGGAATTATGATGAGAAAAATAAAAAGATAAATATAAAAATTCAAAATGATAAAAAAGAAGACGGAACATATTATTCAGCATATGGCTCAGACGAATTCATAGTTACATACACATATTCTCAAGATGCATATAACAAAATAGTAGATAATCAAATTAATCTAAAATCTAATATAACAGCTAAAGTAACAAGATATTCTGCTGAGAGCAAAAAAGAAATAACAAAAACTTTAGAAGCTGAATATGACTTATCTAAAAAAATGGGAGATTTGGTAAGTTATACAGTAGAAAATAATGTTTCAGAAATAACAAAAGGATATATATATGCTAATTATAATAAAGAAGGAAATTTATACGAAACAGAATTTAATTCAAAGGCAATAGTAAATATATCATATAAAGATATGGTAGAAGAAATACTATTAAAAGATACAAATCAATATTTTGAAAATAAAGAAGGAAGTAAATTTGATTCAAATGATTTGTATTATAAAGAAATTAGTTTCAATAAAGAAAATATCCTTCAAATATTAGGAAAAGATGGAAACATTCAAATCTTAGATAGTACAGGCAATTTGTTAAAAGAAATAAAAGATTTTGAAAATATATTAGTAGATACAAATGGAAACTACATTGTAAAATTTGATGATAAAACAAAATCAATATCAATAAAAATGTCTAAGCCAATAGCAGAAGGAAATATAAACATAGGATTTAAAAAGGCAATAGAAAAAGTTTCTTATGAAAAATCTATATCAAAAGATTTTACTAAAATAGTTAGTGAAACAGAATTATTATCAAAATATACATATGTAGATGAATATGTAAATATTTCAAAAATAGAAACAACAACTAACTTGTTAGAAACTGTATCAGATGCAAAATTATATATAAGTAAAAATTATTTATCAACACTTGTAACAAATGACAATGTTGAGTTAAGAGTTGAATTAAATAACAATAAAGTTGAATCAGATATGTATGGAAATTCAACATTTGAAATTCAATTACCAGAATACATAGAAAACATTGAAATAAGTGAAGCAAAAATGGTATATGGTGAAGGATTAGAAATAGAAACAGCTGAATTATTAAAAAGAGATAATCATTTAGTAATAAGAGTTACAACAAAAGGAAAACAAAAAGATATTATAACAAATACAAACTTAACAGACGGAAGTAACATCCTAACAAATGGAACAAACATAGTATTTAATACAAAAATAGATATAAACATGTTTACACCTTCAAAAGAAGATGAAATTAAACTATATTATACAAATGATGATTATACAAATTATAAATCAGAAGAAAACGGATATGGATATTATGCAGAAAAAATAGAATACAATGCTCCAACAGGACTTGTAGCAATAAATGGAACAAAAAATTATAATGAAAAAAATAATACAATATATTCTATAAATAGTGGAAAAGTAGAAGATATAATAGAAATCCTAACAGATGCTAAATTAGCAACAATGGAAATATTATTAATGAACAACAATAATAATAAAGTAACAGATTTAAATATATTAGGAAGATTTCCATTTAAGGGAAATAAATCAGTAGTATCAAATGAGGATTTAAAAACAACAGTAGATACTGCTATAAAAACAGCTATAATTCCAAGTGCAAATAATAACATAAATGCTGTTGCAACAATATATTATTCATCAAATGAAAACGCAAGTAAAGATTTAACTAATGTAAATAACGGTTGGACAACAGATTTAGGATCATTACAAAATCCAAAATCATATTTAATAGTTTTAAATAAAGATTATGAAATGCAACCATCAGAAGTATTAAAATTTGAATATCAATATGAAATACCAGCAGGGTTAGAGCACAATAATAATATTTCTGCAAATTACGCAGTTTATTATACAAATAATACTGATGTTGCAACATTATCAGAAGTACAAGAATCAGAAGTAATAGGAGTTACAACAGGAGAAGGGCCAGTACTAAAATTAGAATTACAATCAAATGCAGATTCACAAATAGTGAAAGAGTGTCAAGAAATAATCTATACAGCAAAAGTTACAAATGCTGGTGATTTACCTGCAAAGAATGTTGTAGTATCAATAGATACACCAGATTATACAAAATTAAAATCATATTCAGTAGAAGATAGTAACGTAGTTCCACAATACGTAGATAATAAAATGAGTTTTGCAATGAACGAAATATCAGCTGGAACTAGTAAAGAAATGAAAATATATGTTGATGTAGATAAAGTCCCATCAATAGAAGAATATTATTCAAATGATGAAAGATTTTCTATGACAGATGATGGAAAGTATTGCTTAATAATTGAAAAAGAAAATCCAGATGATCCAGAAAATCCAACATATGAAGAACAAATTATAGAAAATTTAGATGATATAAAGATATCAGCAGTAGCAAACTTAACAGCAGAAGATTTAGCTAAGACAATCTCATCACCAGCAGTAACAAGCACTGTAAAAGAAGCTGAATTTTCAATAACAGAATCTACAGAAGATTCAAGTTTAATAATTAAAGAAAATAAAGAAATAGAATACGATATTATAGTAAATAATTTAACTGCAGAAACAAAAAATGACGTAATAGTTAAAGCTGTTGTTCCAGAAGGAGTAACTTTTAAAGATGCATACATTGTTGATGAAGAAAACTCACAAACAGCACCACAATATAATGAATCAACAAGAGAAGTTGTATGGAATTTAGGTAATTTAAATGGAAAAGAAAGCAAACAATTAAAATTAAGAGTTATAACAGATAAATTAAGAGAAGGCATAACAAAAACTACATTATATAGCAACTCTGTAGTGTATGCTAATGGTACTGAAAGTTATAAATCAAATACAGTAGAAACTAATATAGGAAGAGCAAGTTTAGTTGTAGGTCAAACAACTGATAAAGAAAATACATATATAAAAGAAGGAGATACAGTAAAATATTTATTTACAATAAAAAATGAAGGAACTGTTGATGCAGATAACGTTAGTTTCACAGATACAATTCCTGATGGCTTAAAAGTAAATAGCATAGAATATACAGTAAATGGATCTACTTCAACAAGAACAATATCAGGAACAAATAGTGCTACATTTAAAACAAGTATAGCTCCAGGAGAAACGGTTAATGCAACTGTAACTGTTGTTGCAGCTAATTTAAATGGATCTGCTGAAAAATCAGTTACAAATTATGCTACTATCGATTTTGATGGAGAAAGCAAAAAAACAAACTCAATAACACATATAATAGAAGCAAACAATAATAATTCAAATACAAACGACCCAGAGAAATCTCAACAATCAGATAATAAAAACAATAACAGCAATAATAATAGTAATAGTAATAATTCTAGCCAAACATCAAAAACATTTAAAATATCTGGTACAGCATGGATAGATGAAAATGAAAATGGAATGAGAGATTCAAACGAATCAAAAATTTCAGGAATAGCTGTAAAATTGATAAATTCAAATACAAACTCAATTGAAAAAGAAACAATAACGAATGGTAGTGGAGATTATACATTCTCAGGATTGAATAAAGGAAATTATTTTATAGTATTTGAATATGATACATTAAAATATGGACTAACAGAGTATAAAAAAGAAAATATAGCTACAAATGTTAATTCAGATGTAATAGCAACAAAGATAGAACAAGATGGAAAAATAAAAAATGCAGCAGTAACTGATACAATAACATTAGATACAGTAAGTATATCAAATATAGATATAGGTTTTGTAAATGCAAAGAAATTTAATTTAAGCTTAAATAAAACAATAAGTAAAATAACAACACAAACACAAGAAGGAACAACAAGTACTACATTTGATAATGTAAAACTTGCTAAACCAGAAATCTCAGCAAAATATATGTCTGGTTCAACAGTTTTAGTTGAATATACAATAAGTATAACGAACAACGGTGATATAGAAGGAACTGCAAGCAAAATAGTTGATTATATTCCAGAAGGAATGAAATTTAACTCAAGCTTGAATCCAAATTGGTATTCAGGTTCAGATGGAAATATTTATACATCAGAATTAGAAAATATAACAATTAATCCAGGAGAAACTGCAGAAGTAAAAGTTGTATTAACTAAAACAATAACAGACGAGTATGTAGGTTTAATTAATAACCAAGCAGAAATATATGAAGACTACAATATTTATGGAATTTCAGATAAAAATTCTACACCAGGAAATAAAGCTCAAGGTGAAGACGATATAAATTATGCAGACGTAATTATCTCAGTAAGAACTGGTGAAAGCTTAATATACGTTTCAGTAATAATAATAAGCTTAATGATATTAGGAACAGGAATATTCTTAATAAGGACACAAGTTACAAAAAAAAGAAAGGAGGTTTAACTTAAATGATGATGAAAAGTAAAAAGAAAAGTATATTCATAATATTAATTGTCATAGCAGTATTAATAGGTCTTTCTGGATACAAAATATATGCAGATACACAATTAGCAGATGAAAAGATTTCAGAAGGACAAAGTTCAGATGGCACATACATAAGATTAAAAGATTTATATGAAAAATACTATATTCTTTGTTCATATCATGGTGGTGAATTCTCACATTTACCAAGTGAAAATAATGTAACATTAGTTACAGAAGCGGGAAGTTCAGAAGAAGGATATTTAACACCAGACGATATAGGAAAACAACTATTTCGTGTAAATAAAAAAGGTGAATACAATACACCATTTAAACAAGGAACATATAAACATGAAACATATGCATATTATAAAGTTGTAGACACAAAGATAGCAACACCTATGGAAGCATATATATTAGCTGAAATGAGAGAAAATGTTTTAGCAAATGCAGGAGATGATAATTATACATATGTACAACATGCTTGGTGGACTACACCTGCAGGATCACAAGGTCAAACAACAGTAGCACCAAACGAATTATCAAAAATAGCTAGTGCATTTGAAGAATACATTAAAAAAATAGCAGAAAAAGAATCTGATGGTTCAATAAAATATGAAAACCAAGTGTATACAATAATTTCAGATGATGGTACAGAAATAGACTCAGGAAATATAGATGCTCCAAAAATAAATTATACAGCAAGCATAAACGAAGACGCAAACCAAGATGGAACAATCAATGAATACGATAAAGCAACAGCAAGTTTTGATTCTTCAACAGGAAAATATAGAGTAGGACCATTCTCAATAAATTATTTAGATGATAGTTATAAAACCTCAGATGGAAAAAATATAACATTTTCAGGAATTGAGAAAATTACATTAGTAGGTAATATAGGTGAAATACCAGAAGATAAATGGAGTTTTTATTGGTTAAAAGGTCAAAGAGATCCAAATGCTAAAACAGACATGCCAACAGCCAATGAGGTATTTTATATAGACATTGATTATATAGAAGGTTTAACTGAAATATTAGATATAAGAGTTAAATTTAAATATATGAATGCAGGTGGACGTTATGAAGATTTAGTAGGAACATATTATAAAGCAACATGGACAGCTCAATCAAAATCTAATTGGTGCCAAGATGGAAGTACTTGTAATTTTGGTTCTGCACATAATAGCCCAAAAACTCATCTTACATGGAAAGATGGAAAATTACAATATGTTAGTTGTTCTGGTGGTAAAGCCTGTGGACATGGAAAATTCAAGAGACATATTGAGTCTTGGGATTATTGGGTTCAATTAACAGATCTTAAAAAATATACAGGACAAAGAATTGCATCAGGATTAATAGGAGTTAGATGGTATGAAGAAGTAGAATTATCTTTGGGAGTACCAGAAATGGATCATCCAGGAAAATTAAAAATAATAAAAAAGGTAGAAGGAGATACATCTCAGATTTCAAGCAATGATTTCTTTGATTTTGAAATATACATTAATGGAAACTTCTATGATAGAGTATCTATAAGAGCTAACGAAGCATATGTAACAACTCTTGAATGGGAAGATGGTCAAAATGTACCAACATATGAAGTTAGAGAATTAATAAATACAATGCCAGCAGGATATCAATTCGTAGGAATTGAAAATGCAACAGGAACATTAATCGAAAATGGAACAGTAGAAGTTATATGTACAAATACAATAACACCTCCTCCAACACCTACACCAACACCAACGCCAGAACCTAAAAAAGCCAGTCTAGTAGTAAGTAAAAAAGCAATAGGTGGAGAAAAAGATGAAAATGGAAATAGAAAAGAATATCCAACATTTACTTTTGAAATAAGAATAAAAGAAGAAGGAAAAGATTGGACAACAAGAACTGTAACAATATCTGCTGGTGAAACATATAGAACAGAAGAATTTGTATGGTATAATGAAGCTCCAATTTATGAAGTGAAAGAAATAAATGTACCAGATGGATGTTCAGTAACATTACATAATGCATCAGGAACATTAATAGAAGGAAAAGAAGTGTGGGTAAACTGTTTGAATAGTTTTGCTGATAAATTAGTAGAACTTACAATGCCTATGGGTGGAAAGGTATGGAAAGAAGATATACCAGATTATAAAGATGCAGACTCATATGCAAACGGATTATATGATGCAAACGAAGAAGGATTAGCAAAAGTAGAAGTTTATATTTGGAAAGTTACAGGAGATAAGAGAGAACTTGCTACAATAAGAGATACAGATAATGAAAGTATAATACCTCAACCATTATTTACTGATGCAGATGGTAATTGGACAGCACCTCGTATGGCAGTTCCATATGAAGAAGGAAGCGGAGCAGGATATTATGATATAGAATTTAAATATGATGGTCAAACTTATGAACCAACAACAGCTTTAGTAACAGCAGGAGGAGATGCTAAAAACAAAATAAATGGAAATGCAGAAACATATATGAAAGCATCAACATCTGAAAGAGATAAATATCAAAATGATTCAATGGCTTTAGAGGATGCAGGAGAAAGAGATGCATTTAATAAAAAATTCCAAGAAATATATGGAAAAGAAAGTATAAATGATAATGGTGAAACAATAGGTGCAGCAACTGGTGTAGATTCACTTGAATATACATCAACAGATTATACTGTTTCAGGAAGCAATAATACAAGAAAAATATCAACATTAGTAACTACAGATAGTGAAGGATATGTTTTAGAAAAATACAAAATGAATGCAAAAGTATCAACAGCTGGATTAAAATATCCATTTGATGATAAATTGCATATGGAAGAATATGATAAAACAATAGATGGTATGACTGAAACAACAAAATATATAGCAACAGATTATTATTTACAACATATTAATCTAGGATTAGTAAAAAGAGAAGAAGCAGATGTAAGTTTAACAAAAGATGTATATTCAGCAAAAGTTATAGTAAACAATAAAATGTTAACTTATAATTATAATACTGCAGTAAACTTTGAAGAAGATCCTTGGGTTGAAGCATTAGAACAACAAATAAAGGTTGCAGAACAAAATATATCATATGATTTAAAATTATATAGATCAGATTATTTCTACAGAACAGCAATATATGATAGCAATACAATGGGATATAGTGATGATATACTAAGTCAAATAAAATCAGTAACATCAGGAACAGAAATGGAAGTTTATTTAACATATAAAATTTCAATGCATAACGAATCAGAGAAGTTAGTTGCAAATATTAATAAACTTGTAGATTACTATGATTCAAACATGACATTAGTATCAGAAGATATAGTATCAAAGATAGATGTTCAAGAAGCTGACAAGTTAGTAAGAAAAGATATTACAGTTGCAGAAAAAACATATTATGATGTTTTAAAAGCAGCTGAACAAGATAAGACTCCATATTCTTCAGAAGGAGCAACAGGAAGAGCAGATTGGAGTGAAGAAGGTACAATTCAAGGTTCAGATGGAGTAACATATAAAAAGATTTCAACAGAAACTTTAAAAAATTACAAATTAGCAAGTGGAGAAAAAATAGACTTATATGTAACATTTAAAGTTAATAGAGATGCCGTTACAGAAGGAATAGATAAATCTATAGTATTAGGAGAAAAACATAATGTAGCAGAAATTGCAAATTACTCAACATATTATGAAGATGGAAGAGTAGCAGGAAGAATAGACAGAGATTCAGCACCAGATAACGTAAATATAGCAAACCATAATGAAAAAGCTTGGTATGAAGACGATACAGATTCAGCTCCAATAATCAAATTAGATTTATATGATGAAGTAAGACACATAAACGGTATTGTTTGGGAAGATGAAGAAACAAAAACAATTCAATATTCTCAAAAAATAGGTGATGGTATATATCAAGAAAATGAAAAAACAATACCAGGAATGACAGTAAAATTAGTAGAAAAAATAACAGTAGACGATACAGATTATGATTTTGTATGGCCAGCAACATTTAACTACAATGGTAAAGACTTAATGGAAATAATGAAATTAAAATCACAAATATTAACAGATGAAAATGGTAAATATGAATTTGAAGGAGTACCTGCCGGAAATTATGCTGTAAGATTTGTATATGGTAGTGTAAGTGATAGTAATTTAGTAGACGATTATATGCTAGCTGTAAATGGAGATAAAACAATAGAAAATGGATATAATGGTCAAGATTATAAATCAACAATATATCAAGCAGGTTTTGAAGACATAAATACAAGTGATGAAGGATACTTAAATAACATATGGCATGACTTCACAAATGGTGAGTTAAAAGATAAAAGAGTATCTGATGCAAGAGATGATGAAATAAGAAGACTAGAAGTTGTTGCATATTCAAGAACAATAAATAATACTAATGGAGAGGTTTTAGCATCTGCTGATTCTAAAGAAGCAAATCATGATAATCTTGCAAAATATACTGCAATGGTAGCAAACACAGCAAAGATGGACATTGAAATTGAATACAAAAAACTTGCCGAAGAAAGTGGAATTGAAACAACAATTGATCAAAATGGAACATTAATGGTTAATGGAGAACAAATAAAAGGAACAAATTACAAATATGATATACCAAATATAGATTTCGGTTTAGAAAAACGTTCTAGTACAATATTAGAATTAGATAAACAAATAAACGAAATTGTTGTTACAACATCTAATAATGAAAATATAGTAGATGTAGTATATAACCATGAATATTCAATAGATGAAAATGGCAAAATAAAAGTAACTACAACAGTAAATGAAGAAAAATCAACTGGATTTGAACATGTTCAATCAGTAAACAATACTCAAGCACTTCAAGGATTCAGATATATTAATATGGATGAAAACATAATGCAAGGTGCTACAATAACAATTAAATATGGAATTACAGTATTTGATGTTGGTGAAGTTGATAGAACAGGAAAATTAAGTACATTTAATAATGGCGAAGAAATACTAAAAGAAGTAAAAACATTAAAAAATACATATGCTAATAATAAAGAAGTTAAATATGGTGAATATTTAGGAACAATCTATTATACAGGTGAAGGAGAAAGTGATGCAGTTGTTACAACAAATATAGAACAAATAATAGATTATGTTGATAATAATTCAGTATTTAATGAAATTAAAAATAGTAATATAGAAAACAACAGCTGGAAAACAATATCTATAGAAGAATTATTATTAGGTGATACTCAAAAAGATATATTAAACGGAAGCAATAATGAATATGGTATAGATAACAGAGGAAGCATGTTAGAAGCAGGAATTTATAACATAGTAAATGCTGATGGTACAACTAAACCATTAACAGCTGAAGATGTAAAAGTTTTAAGACAAAAAATAGAAAATAAAGAAGACATAGGTGATATAGCAATATTAGATAGTGATGGTAAGATGTATGTTACAGAACAAAGAAATAACATAGCAGTAAGTATAAGTGATGCAACAGCTAACCCAAGTATATCTACAAAATTAGTTCCATATAATGCTTATAAAGAAGGTGCTACAACAGATGGAACAGGATTGAAAACAAATTATATGGGAAATATCACTATAACAACATCAAGATATATGTCACCAGAGACAGAATCAGATGATTTAGACTTTAATAACTTAGCAGAAATTATACAATTCTCTAATACAGTTGGTAGAAGAGATATAGATGCAAAAGTTGGTAATGCAAATCCAATGAATGGTGAATATATAGCTGCATATGGCGGAACTACAGAAAACATAAATGGTGAAACTGTAACAGTAAAATCAGAACATGATTCTGGTGCAACAGAAGTTATAACATTATCACCACCAACAGGTATATCTGTAGAGAAAAACATTAACAAAGAATTAATAATAATAGGAATTTTATCTGGAATAATTTTAGTAGGCGGAATATTTATAATCAAAAAGAAAGTTTTAGATAAATAAAATTGAAAACATCCAAATGTAAAACCATTTGGATGTTTTTTTTCGCAATTCTTATATAAATACTTGTCTTTTTCGCTAAATTATATTAGAATATAAAAAGTAATTTTAGAGTATATATATTAAATTATCACAAATTGTAAAAAACTTTTTTAGAACAATTATTTAAAATGACAAAATATTTATAAAATTAGGTATTAAATAAGGTGTATAAAAAAGTAAGAGGTGGTTAAGGATGTTTCAAAATATTTCAGAAGAGATAAAACAAGAAGAATATGATGATGTTAATGTAAAAAATAAAGACAAGCTAAAAAATGTTTTAAAAAATATGTTTAAATTACAAAACATATTAGTTTATGTAATATCATTCTTTATTTCAACTGTAAAACTAGGGATAGATGTAACTCCATTTGGCATAGCAATGTTTGCAGTGGCATGTGGAAGTGCTGTACCCGCAGGAATAGTTCTAGTTTTAGCAGGACTTGGAACACTAGTAGGAATTGGATTTTCAAGTTTTGTAGAATATTCAATAACAGCTATATTATTTTTAATATTTACAATGATTTTTAAACCCAAAATGGCAGATGAATATAGGAATGAAACAAATAAAGTAGGAATACATTTATTTATAGCAACTTTAATAGTACAAGCAGGTAAATATTTTATAGGAGATTTCTTATTATATGATTTATTTATTTGTGTAATAGGTTCAATTCTTACATATGTATTTTATAAAATATTTGTAAATGCGATAATAGTTATAAAAGAATTTAAGCTAAAAACGGCTTTTACAATAGAAGAAGTAATAGGAGCAAGCGTTTTATTAGCAATAACAGTAAATGCGTTTAATGGTATAAATATAATGGGATTTAGCATAAGTAATATTTTAACAATATTATTAGTGCTAATACTAGGATGGAAAAATGGAATCTTAGTTGGAGCTACATCTGGTATATCCGTAGGAGTAACATTAGGAATGATAAATGCAACATCTCCAATGCAAATAGCTATATATGGTATATCTGGAATGTTTGCTGGAATATTAAATAAATTTGGAAAAATAGGTGTAGTAGTAGGATTTGTATTTGGAAATATACTTATAACATACATTGTTAATGGAAATACTAATATATTAATAAATATAAGAGAAATATTTATAGCTGCATTAGGATTATTATTAATACCTAAAAAAGTAGAAATAAATATTCAAGATTTAATGGGAAGAAATAAATTATTAACTGCAGTTGGCGAGAAAAGATTAACTGGTAGCAAAGATATGACAAATGATTTAAACAATGTATCAAATACAATAGATGAGATGATAAAAAGTTATGAAGAAGCGGCAGTAACTTTAGCTGATGAAAAGCAAGAAGAAAAAATAGAAATAGAAAAGAGAAAAAATCAATTTATAGAGGATTTCTTAGGAAATCTAGATAGCTATAAAGAGAATGTATTTTATGAAGAATTAGTGGAAAATGAAGAAGAACTAGTTAGTGAAATATATCAAAAATGTATAGAGAAAGATGTAATAGTAGAAAAAGACATAATAGAAATATTTGAAAATCACAATAATTTTATAGTTGATGCAGATGAGAAAATAAAAGAAGATTTATTACAAATAGCTAAAATAGCTAATAGAGTATATAAATTAAATGAAATGAATAATTTTTGGAAACACAAGGAATCAAATAACAAAAAAGCAATATCAAATCAATTAAAAGGTGTTTCTAAGGCAATATCAAATTTAAAAGAAAAGTTATCAAATAATGATGAATTCAACGATAAAAGTAAAGAGATACAAATATTATTAAATCAAAGAAATGTAAATTGTACATATGTAAGTATTAAACAAAATACAAATAAAAAATATATAATAAAATTAGGATTAGACATAAATGATAATACGTTGAGAGAATCAGATAAAATAAAGAGTATAGAAAACTTATTAACAAAAGTATTTAAAAACAGTATAACTTTCCAAAGAGATTATAAAAATCTAGAAAAGCAAGAATATGAACAAATATACTCATCAGAAGATAAATTTATATTACAAGTAGGCACATCAAAAATTACTAAAAACGATAGTAAAGTATCAGGCGACAGTAATATGCAAATAAGATTAGAAGATGGAAAATATATGCTATTAATAAGTGATGGAATGGGTTCAGGAGAAGAAGCAAAGCAAAGTAGCAAACTTGTAATTAAAATGATGAAAAACTTATTATCATCTGGATTTGACAGAAAAGAAAGCATAAACTTAATAAATTCAACAATTTCATTATCTTCAAAAGAAGAAATGTATGCAACAGTAGATATGGCAATATTAGACTTATATGAAGGAAATGCAGAATTTATAAAAAATGGAGCATGTGCTACATATATTAAAAATAAAAAGAATGTAAATAAAATAGAACTAAATAATCTTCCAGTTGGAATAGTAGAGGATTCAGAAATGACTACATACGAAAGAAATCTACATGATGGAGATATAATAATAATGTGTAGTGACGGAATTCTAGAAAGCAAAGAAGAGATTGGAGATAAAGATTGGCTAGAAGGATTTGTAAAAGGAATTAATACAAATAATGTTCAAAAAATAGCTGATTTAATATTAGCAGAAGCTATTGATAATGGATATGGAATTGCAAAAGACGATATGACAGTTATAGTATCTAAAATAGTATCAAAAAAATAGGCGTTTAACCAAAGTTATTATGAAAATAGTAACTTTGGTTTTTTTCTAAATATGGAAGTTTTTAAAACTTCCTATAATAGAAACACTCTGCATAGAAATTTGCTATATGCAAATTTTATACACAAACAATATGTTAGCAAATTGCTTAATGCGTAAGAAAAATAGAAAAAAGAAAAGCTTTTGTAATACAAAAAATATAAAAAAATAATATGTAAACTTAATACTAAGTATCCGTAATATAATATTAATAATAAATAATAACTTAGAAATATATGGGTTTGACTAGTATAAATAAAGAAAATATACTGTATTTAAATAATTATTTATATAAGGAGAGCCATATGAATTATTACAAATATCCTCAAAGATTATTAAAAAAATTAAATAGTGAATCAGGAGTAACATTAACTATACTTGTAATAACAATTGTAGTACTGTTAATTATTGCTTCAATAGTGCTTGTAAATTCAAATGCAGGTTCAGAACAAAGAGCATTAAATAACATGTATAACGATATTCGTGCATTAGATGGAAAAATAGCTGTATATTATGAGAAAAACAAAGAGTTACCTGTACTTTATGATGAAAGTGGAAAGGCGAAAGTAGCACTATATTTTGAAAAGTATGATGAATTGAAAACAGAATACGACATGAGCATAGATAAAACTGTAATAAAACAGCAATTACATGATACAGAAAGAAATATAAACGATAATGAAGTATATTACGTAATAGATACATCAAAGCTAGATAATATAAATTTATCATATGCAGAAAGAGAAAATGAAGAATATACATATGTGATAAACGAAAAAAGTCATACAATCTATTATTTACCAGGAGTTGCATTAAAAGATGCAACATATTACAAATTACCAATAGCGTATGAGGATATAATAGTAAATCAAAAATACACAGTAAAATACGTTGTAAATGGATCAGTAGTACAAAAAACAGGAAATTTAAATTATGGAGATAAAACACCTTTAGCACCAGAAGTAACAGATATAGAGGAAGGATATGCATTTGTAGGATGGATGCCAGAAAGTGATAAAACAATAGTATTAAAGAGTGAAGATATAGAAGAAATATTAGTAGAGCATGATGAAACATATACAGCTCAAATAAAAGATAAAAATCAGGAAATAACATATGATTTATTTGGAGGAGAAAACAACGAAAATAATACAGAAGGATATATAATAGGAGAAAGAAAAGAGATATTAAATCCTGCTTATGTACAAAAAGGAAGAAATTTTGAAAACGAAGAAGATACAAGTGGTATAGATTATACATTAAATGAAGAAAATTTGGAAAAATGTGATGAGTATATTTTCGATGGATGGTATTTAGATAAAGATTATAAAATAGAATTACCAAAAGATAGTGAAGAAAACTATTACATACCAGAAGAAGGAATTTATCCAAATACAATTTTATATGCAAAATGGAGTGCGCCAGCAGCTAAAGTAATTTATAATGAAATGCAACCAGTTTATGAATTTAATTACACAGGAGATGTTCAAGAATTTATAGTTCCAGCAGATGGTACATATAAAATAGAGGCATGGGGAGCAGCAGGAGGATATTCATTAAATAATAACAAAAAGGGAAGTCAAGGCGGAAACGGAGGATATACTTCTGGAAAAATAGAATTAAAAAGAGGAGAAATATTATACATATATGTAGGTAAAAAGGGAGAAGATGGTACTTATCAAAAAGATTCCGAAGCGAGTTTTAATGGTGGTGGACTAGGAACATGGGATCATGAGGATGATGAAGCCGCAGGAGCCGGAGGTGGAGCAACAGATATTAGATTAGTTTCAGGAGAATGGAATGATTTTGAAAGTTTAAAAAGCAGAATAATGGTAGCAGGAGGTGGCGGAGGCACCTCATGGAATACAAAAGGAGGATCAGCAGGAGGATTAACAGGATATATAGCAAATAAAAATACAATAGCAGGAAGTCAAACAGGAGGATATAAATTTGGTATAGGACAAGATGGATATGGAACAGGAGATAGTGACGGTGTAGCAGGAGCAGGAGGTGGATATTACGGAGGAACTGCAAGCGATAGTAATTATTCTGGAGTATATGAATCAGCAGCCGGAGGTTCATCATTTATCTCTGGACACGAGGGTTGTGATGCAATTGATGAATTATCAACAGAGGATAATATAATACATACATCTCAAAATATTCATTACTCTGGAAAAAAATTCACAGATACAGAAATGAGAGATGGTGAGGATTCAAATATGCCATCTCAAGACGGAGAAGGTACAATTACAGGTAATAGTGGAAATGGTTATGTAAAGATTACTTCAATAGAAGTAGATCAAATAGGGGATAAATATTGTAAAACATTAGAAGAAGCAATAGAGGCCTGCGAAGATAATGGAAATATTCAAATAAAAATTGTAATGTTAAAAGATGTGGAAGAAAATAATGGAATAGCTAATGGAAAAAATATAATTTTAGACTTATCAGGACATATAATATCATCTAATAAAAAAGCATCTGTATTAGAAATAGATAATTCAAAATTACAAATAATAGGAAAAGGTGAAATTAAAAATAGTTATAAATATGAGTTTTCAGGAGAAACAGAGAATCATGGAGAAATAGATGGCGGAATAGGTATATATTTAACTAATAATGCAGAATTAACAATGGGAATAGATGATAGAAAAGTAAATAGAGACATAAAAATATTTGGATATGGAGCAGGAATATATAAAGATAAGTTAACTGAATCTGTAATTAACTTTTATGATGGAGAAGTTTCAGGAATAAAAGCTATAATAGGAAATGTAGATAAAACAGCTAGAAATTGTAATGTAGTAACAGATTTAAATGAAACTACAAATATATTAACAGCATACTTAGGAGTAATAGAAAATCCTATTGCAAAAATAGGAAATGTATATTATGGAAATTTAGAATCTGCAATAAATGACGTACCAGAATCAACAGAATATGAGACAAAAACAATTGATACAAGATTAATTCCAGAAAACTTTGTTGGAGATGATCAATATTTCTTTTATAAAGATGAAGAATTAAATGCATTAATTCCAAATAATTCAGAAAATACATATACTGTCGCACATAGTTATATAAAAATAGATTTAACAGATTTATTGGATGAAGATTATATACTTACAGTTAATGCTTCTTCATCTTGCCATACATGGAGCCAAGGATATGCTTTAGTTACAGAATCTGAGACATTGACAAACATTATGCCAAGTAAAATTAATAGTCAAGATAAGTTTATGCTATTATCAGGAATTAAAGATAGTGCTGACTATAATAAAACATTAAGAGGGGGAAAAATATATTATTTGCATTTATGCTATTATAGAAATAATCATTATAATTACAAAGCTGGAGATGAAAGAATTGTAATTAATAGTATAAAATTAAATAATAGTGAAACTCTAGAAGTACCAAAAAAATCTACAATAAAATATTTAGAACCAACAACAATAGTTATGTTACCAGAAGATGAAGAAAAACCAGAAATTTCAAGGAACATAAGAGTAACTATAGAGCAAGAAATACCTTTCAATAAAAATGTTGTATTAGATTTAAATGGTCAAACAACTACAGTCCCAATATTAAAAAATAGAGGAAGTTTAGAAATTATAGATAGTAATGAAAATAAAAAAGGTATGCTTACTAGCACTTCACCTGTAACACTTGAAAACAATAATAAATTAAAAATATCAAGTGGAACTATAAATATAGGAATTGCAGGAACTTCTAACTCAAATACACGTGCAATAGTAAACTTAAGTAATTTAACAATAGATGGTGGAAGCATAACATCTGAATATAATTATGCAGATTCAATAAGAAATTTAGGAAAATTAGTAATAAATGATGTATTAATTACAGGAAATAGTCATTGGGATGGCATAGAAAATGCTGAAAATGGAGAATGTGAAATAAATGGAGGAAAAATCCAATCAAATGGAAGTAATTCATATTGTATAAATAACATAGATAATAGCAAGTTAACAATAAATAACATGGAAATTATAAATAATGCAGAGCTTGGAATATATAACAATAGTTCAGAGCCTTGTATAATAAATTATGTAAGTATAACAGGAACCAAGGGATATTATTCAATTAGAACTGATAAACAAAGTATAATTAAGATATATGATTGTGAATTGAGAAATAAAAGCATTTATAATTATGGAGGAAAAATTTATTTTGAAAATGGAATAATAGAAAGCCAAAACGAAGGTACTAGCATTGAAAATCGCTCAGGTGGTGAAATACATATAAATGGCGGAACTTTAAAGGGCGTTATGTATAATTATGATTCTTTGATAGAATTAAATGGAGGACTAATAGAAAGCTTTTCAGTAGAAAAAAAAGATACGGGAATTTCAAACAGTGGAAATAACTGTAAAATAATAGTAAATGGAGGAAAAATAAAAGATTTTAATGAAGCTATAAGAGTTACAAATAGAGCAACAGTAGATATTAATAATATAGAAGAGATAGTTAATTGTAATTATGGATTATATTTGATAAGAGATTCATATTATGGATATAGTGGAGTCGCTAATATAGGTCAAAAAGATGAAAGTATAAATAATAAACCAGTAATTGCAGGAAATTTATACGGAATATATGAAGAGCTAGGAGGAACAATTAATTTCTATGATGGAATAATAAAAGGCAAAAATAGAGTTTTTGGAAGCTTTGATGATATAGAAAAAGGAACAGAAATAAAGTTAACATATGAAGATGAAATTTATACAGAAGAATTAGTCGTTCCAATAGAACCAATAGCTAAAATAGTAGAAACTGAAAAAACATATTTACAACTTCAAGATGCAGTAGATGAAGCAGAAGAGTTGCAAACAATACAAATATTAAGAGATGCAAATATAGCTATGACTGTAAATGTGGATGAAACTAAAAAAATAAAAATAGATTTTAATGGACATAAAATAGAAGGATACAATTTGTTATTTAATAATAAAGGTATATTAGAAATAGATAATACTGATTCTAATAAAGAGGCATCTTTAATTGTGAAAAATAAAGCAATAAGAAATTTAGGAGAATTATCTATAAAAAATATACTAATAGAAAATGTTGCAAATGGATATAAATACGACCTTATTTATAATGATACTGAGAAAAGTTTAATTTTAGATAATGTGAAAATTAAATTATGTTTAAGTGGTGTTAAGGGAATATATAATAACAATGGAAAAGTGGAATTGAAAGATGTAAATGTAGATGCAGAATTTTTAGAAACTAATAACAGTGGAACTTATATTATTGAAAATGTAGGCGAAAAGTCAAATTTAGTAATAAACAATTCAAATATGAAGATGAATAAAGGAGAATACATGATAAAAACTTCTGGAGGAGAAATTACAATAAATGATGGAAATTATGTATTTAATAATGTAACATATAATAATGGAATAATATATAGTAATAATACAACATTAAAAATTTCACGGTGGAACATATACATCTAATAGGAGTGATACTGAAAATTGGTATATAATAAAAAGTAATTATTCAAGTAAAGTATACATAGATAATTCAACTTTTTATGGAAATATAGAAAATCAAGCAATAATGGAAATTACAGGAGAAAAAACGCACATGGAAAGTAAATCCTCAACATGTAGTTTAATAAGTGTTTACAACAGTGGTATTTTAAAGATACATGATGGTACTTATAAAAATACAGGAGGATATAGCGGAGGTATATCATGTATATTCTATTTTGGAAAGGGACTAGAGATATATGGTGGAAAAATAGAAGCAATTGCAACAGGTAATTTTAATAGTATTGGAATAGATTTTAGAAACAATAACGATTTAAAAATATATGGTGGAGAAATAATTGGTTCTAACCAAGACGAAAGTATAGATAAGTGCTATGGAGTGCATTCAACATCAAACTATAAAGGAAATATATATCTGGGAACAAAAGATGCAAATGTAAGCATAAAAAGTCCATATATAAAAGGAAAAACAAATGGTATAGTTAATCCAAATGGTAAGATATATTTTTATGATGGTATAGTAATAGGAAAGACGCCGATAAGTAATTTTAATATAGCAGACAAAGAAGAATATTATGATGTAATAGTGAGAGATAATGATGAAGGTTTAAAAGAAGCATTATTACAAAGTGCTGAGCCAGAAGCTAGAATAGTAGAAACAAATACTGAATACCCAACATTGAAACAAGCTATTGAAGCATGTACAGAAGCGGATACAGAATATAATATAGAGATATTAAAAAATATATCATTTGTTGAAACAGATAAAATACCTATTGACGAAAATAAGAATATAAAAATTGATTTAAATGGAAAGCAATTAATTTTATCTGGAGAAAATACAATAGAAAATAGTGGAACATTAGAGATATATGATAGTAGTGAAAATAATAGTGCTATAATTACAAGTGCAAAACAATTCATAAAAAATATAGGTAACTTAAAATTAGATAAAATAGTGGCTAATATGAGTGTTTCAAGTGGTAGCAGTTACACTTATTTAATATATAGTGAAGGAAATTTAAATATAACTAATTCTCAAATAACTTTAAATGCTAAATATACAGGGGCTATACATAATAAAGGAATGTTAGATATAGAAAGTTCAAACATTTTGGGTAATGCTGGATATAACGAAGGAATTTTTAATGATGGTGGAACAGGTGTAAAAGTCAATGCTACAATTTCCCTTGATCATGCATCTTCTACAGCTATATATAATAAAAATGATGGAATAGTAGATGTATTAGGTGGATATTATATTGGAAAAGAGAATACAATATATAATACAGGTGGAACTATAAATATATTAGATGGTGAATTTGAAGGAGGACATGGAGTTTACAACAAAGAAGGAAAAGTATTTATAAAAGGTGGAAAAATAACCGCAACAATAGATAATTGGAATAATGCTGAAATTAACATAAGTGGAGGATTAATTGAAAATGCATATATAGATAATTCAGGTATGTTAAATATATCAGATACTGCAACAATAAGTAGTAATAAAGGAATATATTATCAAAGTTTGGGATATATTTTAATAAGAAATAATAGTACAGGAAAAATAAAAATCACAGGAGGTACAATTAATCTTGAAGATGAGTATTCTTTATGTGGCATATATAATATGAACAAAGATGAAGAATCTATAAAAATTGAAGGAGGAACACTTAGAGTTTCTTATCCAGAAGGTAAAAATTATACAGCATATGGAATATATAATTATTATGATGGAGGTATAACAATAGGAAAAAATGATGGAATTGTAAATAATGAATCTCCATATATATATGCAAATAATTTTGCTATATATTCACCAAATAAAGCAATTAATTTTTATGATGGAAAAATTGTAGCAAAAGAAGCTATATGCTATTTAGTTGAAAATGAAGAAACAGGTTATGATGTAAAAATAGATATTGATGAAAATGGAAAAGAAATTGCAACATTAGAAAACTTAGAAAATATAATAGAAGCTACAATTGTTGAAACAGGAGAAAATTATAAATCTTTAAGAGAAGCAATAACTGCTTGCGGAACGGAAAAAAGAACAATAAAATTGCTAAAACATATATATGTAGACAGTCAAGAAGAAACTTTAATAAATGTAAAAGAAGGTCAAGATATTACTATAGATTTAAACGGATATTATATAAGAAATAGTAATGATAAATTAATAGAAAATTATGGAGAATTGTATTTAACAGATTCTACTGAGAGTAAAGGAACTATAAGAGTAAAAAAGAGTGTAGCGTTTAATTATGGAAAATTAACTTTAGAAGTATATGGAATTTATTCACATACAGAAGGAACTGTAGATGAATACAATAAAATGATATATAATGAAGGAGAATTAATAGTAAATAATTCTAAAATAGATATAGCACGAGCTTATACAACTATGATACATAATAAAGGAAAATTACAAATAAATTCACTAGAAACATACTCTCCAAGGAATAATATTACAGCAATATTAAATGATGGGGCTAAAAATGTTGAAATAAATGCAAATATTGAATTAACTTGGTGGTCACAGTATGGAAGTGCAAAATACGAATGTATAAATAATATAAATGGTGGAGAAGTTATAATAACAGGAGGAAATTATTATAACGGTCATGATAGAGCTATAAAAAATACAGAAGGAATAGTAACTATAAAATCTGGAACTATTGACGGATACTCAATAGCAGTAGAAAATGTACAAGGGAAAATGAAAATAGTAGGTGGAACATTTTTGGCAGATATAGGTAATAATGGACAAAGTGAAAGTGATATAATAGAGTTTATTGGTGGAACTGTTCAATATGCAGGAATATTTAATAATAATGGCGGGAAAATAATAGTATCAGGAAATACTGTAATACAAGGCTTTGGAAACATATCTACAAATGAAAGATGCGCTATACGTAATAAAGTTGGAAAGCTAGAAATTACAGGAGGAACTATAAATATTACAAATGTACAAGGAAATACGACATATGGATGCGATATGTATGCAATATATAATGAAAGTGCAGATGAAGAAGCTGTTAAAATTACAGGAGGAACTATAAATGTAGATTATGTAGGTAATAATTCAGAGAGAACAGGATATGGAATATATAATAAAAATACTGGTGGAATAATAATAGGCGAAGATGATTTAGATATAAGTTTACAAAGTCCAAAAATAGATACAAATAGAACCGGTGTATATAATCCAAGTGGAACATTTAAATTCTATGATGGTATAATAATAGGACAAGAAAGTACTGCCATAGTTTCAGAAAAGACTATAGTCCCAGAAGGATATAGAGTAATAACAGAAAAAGAGGATGGCTTAGAAAAATGCACATTGGGACTAGAACCAACAGAAGATATATATGCTAAAATAGATGGAACAACATATAAATCATTAGCAGCTGCAATAAGAGCTTGTGAAGATGGAGTTGAAACAAAGATTACAATAGTAAAACCAATAATTGTTGAAAACACTATATCAATAGGATTAAACCAAAACATAATAATAGACTTAAATGGTATAGATATAACTGCAAATATAGATGGATACATAATAAATAATTCAGGAACATTAAGAATAATAGATACCTATGGAGGAGGAAAAATAGAAAATACAGCAGGAGGAGAAATAGGTGGAAACGGAACATTGATACTTGGAGACGAAAATGGCAATTATATTCCAAATATAGTTCAATAACAAAAAAGAATGAAACTTAAAAATAAAAAGTTTCATTCTTTTTTTTCTATAATAGGAAGTTTTTAGAATTTCCTACTATAGAAATATTTTGTAAGAAAATAAAATTTAAAATTCATTTGAATATTTAATAACAGCATGTAAATTGTTATTATATTTATTTCTTATTGTAACAATAAATCCGTTTTCTGTTGCTGAATAATTAATTAAAACTGTATCATTAAGAACACATTCATGTTTATACATAATTTCAATTAAATTGAAATTTAGGTTTTTATAAACATTTTCCGGTAAACATTCATATGCTAAAGATAAATAAATTGTATTATTTACATGACCATTTGTATCAATGTCTCTTCTTAAAATTTTATATTCTGTAGAATTTTGAAAAGTGTCTGGTACAGAAATCTTTTTAATTTCATCACTAAAAACTGTAACTGGATTAGGAGCAAATTTTTTAAATATATCTTCATTTCCTGAAACTAAAGCATGAGTATCTGTGTTTACTAATACCCATTTAGAAGTAGCAATACACAATTTTTCGCCACTCTCACTAAACACTTCAAATTCTCTATAATATATAGATTTAACAGATTTTCTAGGCCATGTTTTAACAAGAATTTTTTGAGTATAAACAGGTCTTTTTATAATTTTAAATTTCCAACCTAAAACTAACCAAGTTAAATGTGTATTAGGAATATCGTTTAAGCCATATCCGAAAATAGAAGCATGTGAACATGCCATTTCTTGAAAGATTTTAAGTAGTCCTAAATCTGATATTTCTAAAGTATTAATGTTTATATCACTGTATCCAACAGTAAAATAGTTTTCATATATTGATTTCATATTGTCCTCCTTTTAAATTCATTATATTATATCATAAAAGTCAAGGAAATAAATTTATTTTGAATAATATTGTACATTTGCAATATTTTGTGATATAGTATACATGCAGAATATATTGTTTTATATGGAGGTAAAATTATGTCAAGAAGTAGAGGGAAACGTTATGACGAAGAGCCAAAGCTTAATATGAAAAAAGTATTTGCTTTTGTTATAGCAGTAATTGTTATAATAATGTCAATAGTATCACTTATACAATTATTAAAACAAGGAAAAACAAATGAAAAATTTACCAGTGCAAATGAATATTTAACTGTATATACAAATGAGAAGTGGGGAGTTATAAATGGAAAAGCAGAGCTTATAATTCCAGCAAATTATAGCGAAATGATAGTAATACCAGATAAAACAAAACCAGTATTTATATGTACATACGATGTAAACTATACAGACGGAACATATAAAACAAAGGTATTAAATGAGAAAAATAAAGAAATATTAACTAAGTATACACAAGTAGAAGCAATAGATAATTATGATTCTCAAGGAAACACTTGGTATGAAAGTAATATTTTAAGATATAAAGAAAATAATAAATATGGTCTTATAGATTTCTCAGGAAAAGTTATTTTAAAACCAGAATATGATGATATTTATTCTTTAAAAGGAATAGAAAGAAGTATAATCATAGAAAAAGATGGAAAATATGGATTAGTAAATAATGTTACAGGAGAAATAATAATAGAACCACAATATTTAGAAATATCAGCCGTAGGTACAACTTATGATAACGGATATATTGTAAAAACAGAAGATGGAGAAGGTATAATAGGTCCAGATAAAAAAGTAATATTAGGAACAAAATATGAAAATGTTTTAAATATATCCGGGAACAATATGTATGTTATAGAAGATAGCAAACAAGAAAAAATAATAAATAGCAAAGATGAAGTTATATTAGATAATGGTTTTGACGAAGTCTTATCAATTTATGGTGAAAATATAGTAGCAAAAAAAGACAATACTTGTGGAATTATAGACACAAAAGGAAATATTCAAGCAAACTTTGAATATGAAGAAATAGAACATATTTTTACAGATTATTATATAGCAAAGAAAAATGGAAAATATGGAATAATTAGTAAAGAAAATGGAATAATGATGGACTTTACATATAATTCAATGTCATATATAAAATCAGCAGACATAATAAAAGCTGAGAAAGAAAACTATGAAACTGATTTAATTGATAGAGATTTCAGCATAAGATTAACAGGAATTGTTTCAGAGTTTAATACAGAAAAAGGCTACTTGAGAATAAGAAAATCAGGCGAATATAAATATTATAATTTCAATTTCGAAGAAAAAACAAATAAAGATGTACTAACAGGAAATACATTATTCCTAGTTAAAAATAATGGAAAATATGGATACGAAAATAAAAATGGAGAATTAATAGTAGATTATATATATGATGATGCAACAGAGCAAAATAAATACGGATTTTGTAGTGTAAAAAAAGACGGTTTATGGGGATGCCTAAAGGGCGATGGATCTGTTGTAGTAAAGCCAAGTAAAGATTTAAGCAATAATTTATATATTGATTTTATTGGCGAATGGTATCTATATGAAGATTTAAATTTAAACGTATATACTAAATAATAAATTTTAAATAACATAAATGTATTGATTAATAATTGATATGTTTATGTTATTTTAGATAGGAAGGTTAAATGAAAGTAGCTACAGGAACAGATATAATAGAAATTTCTAGAATAAAAAATGCAATAGAAAAAAGAGCAGAAAAATTTTTAAGAAAAATATTTACTGAAAATGAAATTAAATATTGTGAGACTAAAAATAAGGCTAAATATGAAGCATATGCTGTAAGATTTTCTGCAAAAGAAGCAATTTATAAAGCTATAAATGATGATATAGATAGCAATATATCTTGGTTAGACGTAGAAATAACAAATAAAGAAAACGGAAAACCTGAGGTAATATTTTTAAATAAAAAATATCAAGAAATAGAATGTATAGATATAAGTTTATCACATTGTAAAGAATATGCGACAGCAACCGTAGTAATAATATATAATAAGGAGAAAAGAATATGAATTTATTTGATTCACATGCACATTATAATGATGAAAAATTTGAGGCAGATAGAGATGAAATTATTAATAAAATATATCAAAATGGCGTATCAGATATGGTGTGTGCAGGATATAGTTTCGATTCATCTATTTTAGCAGTTGAAATTTCAAAAAAATATAATAATATGTTTGCAACATGTGGTATTTCACCTAATGATATAAACGAGAATTATATAAGTGAGATATCAAAATTAAAAGAATTTATAGTTAAGAATAAAAATAAAATAGTAGCAATAGGAGAAATAGGATTAGATTATTATTGGAATAAAGAAAATAAAGAAGAACAAAAGGATGCTTTTATAAGACAAATTGAATTAGCAAATACCTTAGATTTACCTATTGTAATTCATACTAGAGAAGCTGTAATGGACACAATAGATGTAATAAAAAATCAAAAGAAATCCAATAACGCAGGTGTATTTCATTGCTGTCCTCTAAATATTGAACTTGTAAAGGAAGCTGTAAAGTTAGGATATTATATATCTTTTAGTGGTAATATAACATTTAAAAGTGCAAAACCAGAAGCGGTTATAAATTATGTTCCATTAGATAGAATATTAATAGAAACAGATAGCCCTTATCTAACTCCAGAACCATATAGAGGAACAAGAAATAATTCTATGAATGTTAGATTTGTTGCTGAAAAAATAGCAAAAATAAGAAATTTAAGTATAGAAGATGTAGCAGATATAACAAATAAAAATGCAAAAAAAATATTTAAAATAGGAATATCTGAAGGACAAGATAGCATATAATATATTATACTGGAAATTTTTTTAAAGCATGTAAAAAATTAACACTCAAAATTCCGCATAATACGGGCAATTTATCTAAAATTTGACAAACATGTAAATAAATAGTATAATTATGCTTATTGAAGGGGGAATTAAGCTATATGAATATCGAATCCAATATGCTTAAAGCAATTGTGAAAAAAGTAATCATTATAACTTTAATACTAATTTGTTTATTTGCAATAGGAGTAAAAGCATCAAATTCAAAAATTAATACTGTAACAATAGTTTTCTCAGATGACTGTGAGATTTCCGTAATAACAGGAAAAACTTTAGTATCTGATATATTAGAAGAAAATCACATAATATTAATGGAAAATGAAAATGTTTATCCATCATTAGATTCTAATATAGATATAACTAAAAAAATAGTTATAACAGAAGGCGAACCTGTAAAAACAGTAATAGCTGAAGAAACATCTAATATAACAGAACAACAAATATTAGGTGAATATGTTACAATAGTTGAAAAAATAATAATTGAGCAAGAAGAAATTCCATTTGAAACTGTAATAAAAGATAATTCAAATGATGGTGATGATACAACAGATAGAGTATTACAAGAAGGCGAAAATGGAATAAGAGAAGTTAAATACAAAGTAAAATATCAAAATGATGTTGAAATAGAAAGAACAGAAATATCAAGTGAAATAGTTCAAGAACCTGTAGATAGAATAGTTCAAATTTCTACAAAAGTAACATCAAGATATGGAGATAGAAGTATAGCTGCTAATGCAGCAAATACTTTAGCAGCAAGTGTAGCAGATGTAGAACCAGTAATAGTAACAATGAATGCTTCTGCATATACAGCATCTACTTGTGGAAAGAGCCCATCAGATGCAGGATATGGAAGAACAGCATCAGGTGCGTATGCAACATCTAACTATACATTAGCAGCAGGAAAAGGATATCCAATAGGAACTGTAATATATATACCATATTTTGCAGATGAAATAAACGGAGGATGGTTTGTAGTACAAGACAGAGGTGGAGCAATATCAAATAATAGAATAGATATTTACATGGATACTTATGAAGAGTGTATAAGTTTTGGTAGAAGAAACTTAGAGTGTTATGTATATGAATAAAATATAAAAAATGGCGGGGGATTTAAGGTTCTCCGCCATTTCTCTAATAGGAATTTTCCTTGAAAATCCTATTAGAGAAATATTTTGAGTGCAGAAAACTATTTACAAAAAATTACAATTATGCTACAATAATATTGTTTAATTCTAAAAAATCTAGAAGGCATTTCGCCTAAAAAATCCAAGAAATTAAAAATCCAAAAAAGTCTAAAATTTTAAAATGTTGGGAATACTAAAAATAAATAAAATTTTGGTACTTTGGAGGTATGCATGAAAAAAATTAAAAATATGATATTAATATTTTTTATAATCTTTTTTACAGCTATATTAAGCATTATGTTATATTCTATGTATTTAGGAATAGAAGTAGATTATACTCCTAATTATGATGTAGAAAGAATAGTAAAGTTAGTGGAGGAAAAACAAGAAAATTTAAATAGTATAGAAGATATTTTAGATGAAGCAACTCATAGTGTAGTTGGAATATCAAAATTGCAAAGTACAGGAAATTCTATTTTCATAGAAAAATCTGAAAGTAAGCTAGGGTTAGGGAGTGGTGTAATTGTAAGCAAAAATGGATACATTCTTACAAACCAACATGTAGCAGGAGAAAAATATAGCACTTGTTATATAACCTTGGAAAACGGAAAAAGTTATAATGGAAATGTTGTGTGGTCAGATAAGGACATTGATTTAGCAATTGTAAAAATAAATGCTCAAAATTTAAAGTCAATAAAAATAGGGGATTCAGATAATATAAAAGTAGCACAAAAAGTGTATGCAATAGGAAATCCTGTTGGCTTCGAATTTCAGAGAACTGTAACGGCTGGAATAATCAGTGGATTAAATAGAACTATTAGGTTAAGTGAAGAAGAAGCAACATATATGGAGGATTTAATTCAAACAGATGCTACAATAAATGAAGGAAATAGTGGAGGCCCTTTGTTAGATTCAAATGGCTATATGGTAGGAATAAATACTGTGAAAATAACATCAGCAGAAGGAATTGGATTTGCAGTTCCTATAAATATGGTAACTCCTATAATAGAAAAAATTGAAAAAACAGGAGAGTTTAATGAAGCATATTTGGGAATATTTGGCTATGATGAAGATGTAATACCATACCTGGATTCTAATATAGACTTTAAAGGCGGAATATATGTGGCTCAAGTTGTACTAGATGGACCATGTTTTAATAGTGGAATACTAGAAGGCGATATAATTACAAAAATAGATAATGTTGAAATTAATAATATGAGTAAACTTAAAAATTATATTTATAAAAAGAAACAAGGAGATGAAGTAGTAATAACTGTTAAAAGAAACAATATAGAGTTGAAATTTAATATTACTTTAGGGAAAAAGTCATAAAGTGTAAAAAGAGTGGATGAAAGTGTCATATTTAAAAGAGCAATTTTCCTTGATTTTAACGATAAATTTTTGTATACTGTTAAAGTTACAAAAGAAAGGGGATATATGTAATTATGAAAAATTTATATGGAGAAATTAAGTTAGACAAAAGTCAACTATTAGAAAGCAATAGTGAATATATGGAATTAGAATATTATAAAATAAAGAATATTCCTTCTCTAGTCAAAGAGGAGGAATGTATATATGGAATAGAAGTAATAAAAAATGAATATAAAGGCGGAAGAAAAATTAGTGAAGCAAATGAAATTAAGTATATAACTAAAAACGAAGAATTAGTTAATAAGGTAATAAAAACAATGAAAGATAATCAAGTTACGCCATGTTGTTTAGAAGATACGGTTATGGATTACCTTAAATCACAAGAAAACTTAAACTAAAGATTCCTAAAAATCCAAATATAGGATATAATAAATTAATTAAACTCGAAAAACTAATATTTCCAATAAAAATACCACTTATGCATAGCAGAAAATTTACATACTTAAAATGTTTTGTGGCAAAATTATCTAAAAAAGAATATCCAGAAGCAATTGAAGAAGTAAATATAGCAATTAATATTAAAGCTCCGTATATGTATTTATAATATACATTTATTTTGCTTGCTATAAAAACAATTGGCAATTCTATATCATTAAAATTTCCAATATTGTTGCAAGAAAATAAGATAAGAGATATTAATATGGCTAAAAATAGTATTATAGCTGTTGAAATTGTTGAAATTATTATGCAAGACTTTTTATTATTTATAAATTTATTTAAGCTAATAAGCATTGGAATTAGTATTATTATATTGTAGCTTGCATATAAAATGGAACTTGTAAAAAAGTCACCAGAAACAGTTAGAGATGGAGAAATAGAATCTATATTAATACATCTAAAACCAAGAAATAACAATAAAATTAATAATAATGGAGTTAATATTGTATTAACTTTAACTATTGCATTTATAGATTTATTAAAAATAAAGAAACTTGAAATGCAAATAATAAAGCTACCGAATATTTTTGGAACATTAAGTTCTTGAGAAAAGAAACTAGAAAATCCAGCAACCATTACGTAAAAAGATATAAGAGCAAAACTATCTATAACAATTTTTAAAAAAAGTTGTATATATTTATTATTAAATTTTTTATATACAAATTCGTTATATGAATTTGCTTTTATATTTAAATTAATACTAAGTATTCTATACATTACAAATAAAATTATAAACATTGAAATGAATATTCCAAAAAAACCTGTAATTCCAAATCTGTTGAAAAATAAGTTAATTTCGCTTCCTGAGGCAAATCCGGCTCCTATAAGAGTGCCAATTACAACAAATATAACATTAAACATACTTTTTACTCCTATACAAAATTATATTTGAATAAAAAAATAATATGCTTAAATATTATTGGATAGAAAATAGTAGGAAGATTTTAAATTTGTTCTAATATAAAAAGACTTTCATAAAGCTATAAGCTTATAAAAGTCTCGAAATGGATTAAACAACCATTTTAATAGAGAGAACTAAAAGGTTCTCATCTAAGGAATTATTTTCTAACTCGTGCTCGTTTCCGGTTGAACAAACCTCAAGCAGTTTTTCGTTTATGAAAAAATAGTATTCTCTATCCCGAGTGTGCTTGTGCCTTTTTATTTTAGAATTTGGAGATAATTCCAAAATTGAAACTGAAAGCACAGGAGTGTCGAGTATAGGGTACTTTAAAATTTTTCCCCGTTCAACTAAGCTTGAATCAAGATTTCGAGGCATGATGTGCATAGAAAAACCCTCCTTAAAATTTTATAATAATAGTATAACATAATGTCTTAAATAAGTCAATAAATGCCAGGCTTTAATAAGGTTGGCACAAAAACATATAAGCTAGATGTCCGTAGAAGAATTTTTGTAATATTTTTGTAAAAAAGGCTTGACTACATATAATATAATATGGTATATTATATAGTGCTAGTAAAATTGTGAATAGATAAATTTAATCATAAATAGTAAGGGTGATTAATATTAATAATAAATTAATGAGAGTTGATTATTAATTTAATAATAAAAAGGTAAGTTAACATAAAAACGTTAGCGTACCTTTTGTTGCCGTTTTATGCAAATAAATCTATTTCATTAAAAAGAATATTAAAGAAGAGGAATTAAATAAAAGAGGAACTATTATTTAATTGAGTTTAGCAGGGATTTTAATTAAGTAATAAAAACCTTTTATTTAAGAGGGACTTCTTATAAATATAAACATACTAATATTTATTCAGTTTAAACTAATATTAGTATAATCCTGCTAAATTAATTTAAGAAGGTTATCTTCTAGAAAAGGGTGGTTTGTTTTGGGAAAAGTTAAAGTAAAAGACGAAGTACATGAAAAATGCGTGCGTAAAACTTTTGCTAAGATAGGTGATAGTATAGAAATCCCTAATCTTATAAAAGTTCAAAAAGATTCTTACGATTGGTTTATCAAAGAAGGATTAGGAGAAGTATTAAAAGATATTTCACCTATAATCGATTATTCAGGAAATTTAGTACTAGAATTCTTTGATTACTATATGGAAGAAAAAACTAAATACTCATTAGAAGAATCAAAAGAAAGAGATGCTACATACTCAACAAGATTACATGTAAAAGTAAGATTAATTAATAGGGAAACAGGAGAAATAAAGGAACAAGAGATTTATTTAGGAGATTTTCCACTTATGACAGATAGTGGAACATTCGTTATAAACGGTGCAGAAAGAGTTGTAGTTAGCCAGTTAGTTCGTTCACCAGGATGCTATTATGATTCAATGTATGATAAATCTGGAAAAAAATTATATACTTCAACAGTTATGCCAATACGTGGTGCATGGCTTGAATATGAAACAGATGGTAATGATGTTTTCTATGTAAGAATAGATAGAACTAGAAAGTTACCTGTTACAACACTTTTAAGAGCTATAGGTTTATCAACAGATGAACAAATATTAGAATTATTTGGTGATGAAGATTTATTAATAGCAACTATAGCTAAAGATCCAATAAAAACATCTGAAGAGTCTTTAATAGAGATATATAAAAAATTAAGACCAGGTGAATTACCTACTGTAGATGCTGCTAGAAATTTATTTAATGGATTATTCTTTGATGCAAGAAGATATGATTTAGCAAAAGTTGGTAGATATAAATATAACAAAAAATTAAGTTTGGCAGAAAGAATTACAAATCAAATAGCATTTGATACAATAATGAATCCTGAAACAGGAGAAGTTTTTGTAGAAAAAGATTGTCAAATATCAAGAGAAGTTGCAAGAGAAATTCAAAACTCTGGAATAAATATAGTAGATGTAAAAGTTGAAGATAAAAAAGTAAGAGTAATAGGAAATGGAACTGTTGATATTAAAGCTTATGTAGATCCAAAGATAGCTGAAGAATTAAAAATTAAAGAAGATGTAAATTATGAAATATTAAAAAATATTTTAGAAAATACAGACGAAAAAGATTTAAAGAAAGTAATAGAAGAAAGATATGATGAATTAATTCCAAAACACATAGTTACAGAGGATATAATAGCCTCTATAAGTTATCTTCTAAACCTAGAACATGGATTAGGAAAAATAGATGATATAGACCATTTAGGTAACAGACGTATAAGATGTGTTGGTGAATTATTACAAAATCAATTTAGAATTGGTTTAACTAGATTAGAGAGAGTTGTTCGTGAAAGAATGACAATACAAGATTTAGATGTTGTAACACCACAAACATTAATTAACACAAAACCTATTACATCATCAATTAGAGAATTCTTTGGAAGTTCTCAATTATCTCAATTTATGGATCAAACCAACCCATTGTCAGAATTAACTCATAAGAGAAGAATTTCTGCATTAGGACCTGGAGGTTTATCAAGAGAAAGAGCTGGATTCGAAGTTAGAGACGTTCACTATACTCATTATGGTAGATTATGTCCGATAGAATCACCAGAAGGTCCAAACATAGGACTTATATCAGCACTTTCAACTTTTGCTATAATAAATGAATATGGTTTTATAGAAACACCATATAGAAAAATTGATAAAGAAACAGGAAAATTAACAGATACTATTGAATATATGACAGCTGATGAAGAAGATAATTACATAATAGCTCAAGCTATGGAACCAGTTGATGAAGAAGGAAGATTAAAACATGATAGAATAAGAGTAAGATATCTAGATGAAGTAACTGAAGTAGATAGAGATAGAGTTGATTATGTAGATATTTCACCAAAACAATTAGTATCAGTTGGTGCTGCCATGATACCTTTCTTAGAGCACGATGATGCTAACCGTGCACTTATGGGTGCAAACATGCAACGTCAAGCAGTTCCACTTATGATTTCAGAATCTCCAATAGTAGGAACAGGTATTGAATACAAAGCTGCAAAAGATTCAGGAATAATGATTCTTGCAGACGAAGACGGTGTTGTTGAAAGAGTTACTGGTGATGAAATAATTATAAAAGGCAAGAGCGGAAAGAAAACATATACTTTAAGAAAGTTCAAGAGAACTAATGGAAGTACATGTATAAATCAAAGACCTATAGTAAGAGCTGGTGAAGAAGTTAAAAGAGGAGATGTAATTGCTGACGGACCTGCTACAGACAAAGGTGAAATGGCTTTAGGTAAAAACTTATTAATAGCGTTTACAACATGGGAAGGTTACAACTACGAGGATGCTATTTTATTAAATGAAAGATTAGTTAAAGAAGATGTTTTAACATCAATACATATAGAAGATTATGACTGCGAGTGTCGTGATACAAAATTAGGACCAGAAGAAATAACAAGAGATATACCAAACGTTGGTGAGGATTCATTAAGAGACTTAGACGAAAATGGTATCATAAGAGTTGGTGCAGAAGTAAGACCAGGAGATATATTAGTTGGTAAAGTTACTCCAAAAGGAGAAACTGAATTAACTGCTGAAGAAAGATTATTAAGAGCAATATTTGGTGAAAAAGCTAGAGAAGTTAGAGATACTTCATTAAGAGTACCACATGGTGAAGCAGGTACAATAGTAGATGTAAAAGTATTTACTAGAGAAAATTCAGATGAATTAGGACCTGGAGTAAATGAAGTAATAAGAATATATATAGCTCAAAAAAGAAAAATATCTGTTGGTGATAAAATGGCTGGACGTCATGGTAATAAAGGTGTTATCTCTCGTATATTACCAGAAGAAGATATGCCATTTATGCCAGATGGTACACCAGTAGATGTAGTTCTTAACCCATTAGGTGTTCCTTCTCGTATGAACTTAGGTCAAGTTTTAGAGGTTCACTTAGGTGCTGCTGCAAGAATGTTAGGATGGAAAGTTGCCACACCAGTTTTTGATGGTGCATCAGAAGAAGATATAGACAATATGCTTGAAATGGCTGGACTAGAAACAAATGGTAAAACAGTATTATATGATGGTAGAACAGGTGAACCATTTGATAAGCCAATAACAGTTGGTGTTATGTATATGTTAAAACTTCACCATTTAGTTGATGATAAAATACATGCTCGTTCAACTGGACCATACTCATTAGTTACACAACAACCACTTGGAGGTAAAGCTCAATTTGGTGGACAACGTTTTGGAGAGATGGAAGTTTGGGCATTAGAGGCATATGGTGCTGCTTATACACTACAAGAAATATTAACAGTAAAATCTGATGATGTTGTAGGAAGAGTAAAAACATATGAAGCAATAGTTAAAGGTGAGAATATACCTGAACCAGGAATTCCAGAAAGCTTTAAAGTATTAATAAAAGAACTTCAAAGTTTAGGATTAGATGTTAAGTTATATTCAGATAATATGGAAGAATTAGAGATTAAAGAAAACATTGATGAAGGAATTGATATAGACGATGAAAGCATTATACCAGATGACGAAATTCTAACATCAGATGATATGGAAGAAATGTCAGAAGAAAACATAGATGATGAATACGAAGAAAAAGATGATGATGAATTTTTTGGAGACATCTTAGATGATGAAGATTTAGCAGAAGATAATATGTTAAATGATATGGATATACCAGAAGAATAAAATAAAAAATTAACTGAATATACGCACGGAAAGCAATTTAGGTAACGGAATAAATTGTTCGAGCAGTGTAAACCTAAATTGCAAATAAAGTGCATTAGTAGATGAGATCTACGAAGAAAAATATTTAAGGGGGCAACTAATCAGTGGAAGAATTAGAAATTTTTAATAAGTTAAAAATTGGTTTAGCATCAGATGAAAAAATAAGAGAGTGGTCAAAAGGTGAAGTAAAAAAACCAGAAACTATTAATTACAGAACTTTAAAGCCAGAAAAAGATGGATTGTTTTGTGAAAAAATATTTGGACCAACAAAAGACTGGGAATGTCATTGTGGTAAATATAAAAGAGTAAGATATAAAGGTATCGTATGTGACAGATGTGGTGTTGAAGTAACAAAATCTAAAGTAAGAAGAGAAAGAATGGGACATATAGAGCTTGCTGCACCAGTTGCACACATTTGGTATTTCAAAGGTATACCAAGTAGAATAGCTTTAATGTTAGATATCTCACCAAGAAGCTTAGAAAAAGTAATATATTTTGCATCATATATAGTTATAGACAAAGGTACATCAGGATTATTAAAATGCCAAATATTAAATGAAAAAGAATATCATGAAGCAGAAGAAAAATACGGAAGAGGTTCTTTTAAAGCAGCAATGGGTGCTGAAGCAATAAGAACTTTATTAGAAGAAATAGATGTAGAAAAATTAGCTGCATCATTAAAGAAAGAATTAGAACATGCAAGTGAACAAAAAAGAGCAAAAATAGTAAAAAGATTAGATACAGTAGAATCATTTAGATTATCAGAAAATAAACCTGAATGGATGGTAATGAATGTTATACCAGTTATCCCTCCAGAATTAAGACCAATGGTTCAATTAGATGGTGGAAGATTTGCAACATCAGATTTAAATGATTTATATAGAAGAGTAATAAATAGAAATAACAGATTAAAGAGATTATTAGAATTAGGTGCACCAGAAATAATTGTAAGAAATGAAAAAAGAATGTTACAAGAATCTGTAGATGCTTTAATAGATAATAGTAGACGTGGTAGACCAGTTACAGGAGCTGGAAATAGACCATTAAAATCTTTATCAGATATGCTAAAAGGAAAACAAGGTAGATTCCGTCAAAACCTTTTAGGAAAAAGAGTTGACTATTCAGGACGTTCTGTTATAGTTGTAGGTCCTGAACTTAAAATATATCAATGTGGTCTTCCAAAAGAAATGGCTGTTGAATTATTCAAACCATTTGTTATGAAAGAATTAGTTGAAAGAGGATTAGCTCATAATATTAAAAATGCAAAAAGAATGGTAGAAAAATTAAGACCAGAAGTATGGGACATACTAGAAGAAGTTATAAAAGATCATCCAGTAATGTTAAACCGTGCTCCTACACTACATAGACTTGGTATTCAAGCATTCCAACCAATTCTTGTTGAAGGTAGAGCTATAAAATTACACCCATTAGTTTGTACAGCATTCAACGCGGACTTCGATGGTGACCAAATGGCCGTTCACGTTCCATTATCACCAGAGGCACAAGCTGAAGCAAGATATTTAATGCTTTCAGTAAACAACTTATTAAAACCACAAGATGGTAAACCAGTTACAGTACCTACACAAGATATGATACTTGGTGCATATTACCTAACAGTTGAAATACCAGGTGAAAAAGGTGAAGGTATGTACTTTAAAGATGAAGATGAAGCTTTAATGGCATATCAAAATGGAGATGTAGGATTACATTGTAAAGTAAAAATAAGAAGAGAAAAAGAAATGTTTGGGGAAACTGTTAGAAGAACAATAGAGACAACTGTTGGTAGATTAATATACAATCAAGGTATTCCTCAAGACTTAGGATTTGTAGATAGATCAGATCCTGCAAAAGTATTAGACATGGAAATAGATTTTCCTGTTATTAAAAAGAACTTAGGAACAATAGTTGCAAAATGTATAAATGTTCATGGATTATCTGTTACAGCAGAAGTATTAGACTATATAAAAGCAACAGGATATAAATACTCAACAAAAGGTGCTATAACAGTGTCTGTTGCTGATGTAGCAGTTCCAGAGGCTAAAAAACAAATTTTAGCAGATGCCCAAGAAGAAGTTAATAATGTATTTAAACAATATAAACGTGGTTTGATAACAAACGATGAAAGATATGATGCTGTTATTAAAATATGGGAAAAAGCTACAAATGATGTTACAGAAGCAATGAAGAATAACTTTGATGATTTAAACCCAATATATATGATGGCACAATCAGGAGCCAGAGGTAACATGAACCAATTAAGACAAATTGCTGGTATGCGTGGACTTATGGCAAATACACAAGGTAAAGCAGTAGAAATCCCTATTAAATCTTGCTTTAGAGAGGGGCTAGATGCTTTGGAATACTTTATTTCATCACATGGTGCTAGAAAAGGTTTAGCAGATACAGCTTTAAGAACAGCTGACTCTGGATACTTAACAAGAAGATTAGTTGATGTATCACAAGATATAATTATAAGAGAAGAAGATTGTGGATCTCATGATGGTATAGTTTTAACAGATATTAAAGATGGAAATCAAGTATTAGAGAAATTAGAAGAAAGATTAGTTGGAAGATTTGTAATAGATAACTTAGAAAATCCAAAAACTGGTGAAGTAATAGTTGATACTAATACAATGATAACAGATAAAATTGCAAAACAAATTGTTGATGCAGGTATTACACAAGTAAAAGTTCGTTCTATATTAGGATGTAGAGCTAAACATGGAGCTTGTAGTAAATGTTATGGTATGGGATTAGCAACAAGAGAAAGAGTTAACATTGGTGAGGCTGTAGGTATTATAGCTGCACAATCAATTGGTGAGCCAGGTACACAGCTTACAATGAGAACATTCCATACAGGTGGTGTTGCTGGAGGAGATATTACACAAGGTCTTCCTAGAGTTGAAGAGTTATTTGAAGCTAGAAATCCAAAAGGTTTAGCTGTAATAACTGAAATAGCAGGAAAAGTAACAATAAATGATGAAAAGAAAAAGAAAACTGTTACAGTAACAGGAAAAGATGATGCTAAGACATATGTAATAAGCTTTGGTTCAAAACTTCGTGTAAAAGATGGTGACGAAGTAGAAGCTGGTGAACCACTTACAGAAGGTTCTATAAATCCAAACGATTTATTAGCAATAAAAGGACCAGAAGGAGTTTATACATATATAATTCAAGAAGTTCAAAAAGTTTATAGAAACCAAGGTGTTGATATAAATGATAAGCATATTGAAGTAATAACAAGACAAATGTTAAAGAAAGTAAGAGTAGAAGATTCTGGAGATACTGGAATGTTTACAGCTTCTCTAGTTGATATGTATGACTTTGAGGAACAAAATGAGAAAGCAATAGCAGAAGGAAAAAAACCAGCAACAGGAAAGAGAGTTTTATTAGGAATAACAAAAGCCTCACTTGCTACAGAAAGTTTCTTATCTGCTGCATCATTCCAAGAAACAACAAAAGTATTAACAGAAGCAGCAATAAAAGGAAAAGTAGATTCATTAATGGGATTAAAAGAAAATGTAATCATTGGTAAATTAATTCCAGCTGGAACAGGAATGAAACAATATAAGAATATAGGATTTATAACAGACGATCAAGTAGAGCAAAAAGAAGAGGAAGAATAATATATCCGTAAATAAAAATAAGTAATTCTTATAAATGTTACTAAAATGTAAAGAAAATAATATAAAAAATTAATAAATATAAAAAACGGTATTTCCGAATATAAAAAAGGAAATGCTGTTTTTTTTTCCATTTACTAATAACTTCTTATATATTATATTTGATAATAAAGATATGAGAAAAGAGGAAATAGGATGAGAAATAATATAAAAAAATTAAACATCACAACAATTTTTATATCAATTATAGTTCTATGTATGATATTTTTTGCAAATACAGCAAATGCCAAATTAGAGAATGAAGAGCAAATAAAAGAAGAGTTACAGAAAGAAAACGACGAAAACCCAATTAGTACAAAATATCTAGTAACTGATAAGTACATAAGCTGTGTAAATTCTGAAACTACGATAGAAAAGTTTAAAAGCAATGTACAAGGTGTGAAAGTATATGAAACTATGTCAAAAGAAAAAGAAGTAACAGAAGGAATAATAAAAACAGGAATGATAGCAGAGTATACAAAAAACGGTAGAACTTATAATATAAGTGTAATAGGAGATTTGAATAAAGATGGAGTTTTAAACCAAATAGATATAACACGAGAGATAAGAGCAATATTAGGAATAGAAAATTGGAAAATAGAAGAAGAGATAGTTAAAATTTCAGCAGATATTTTAAGAGATTCAACATTAAATGAAAAAGATGTAAAAAAAGGTATTGATTTAATAGTATTAGACAAAGAAGAAAACTCATTTGAAATGATTGAAAAACCAGAAATAGATATAACAGGTGAATATAAAGAAGATAGATTCATAACAGAAGTAAAAATAAAAATATTACAAAAAGATAAAAAAGGAGAAAAAACAGTATACAAAATAACAGGGGCAGAAAATGAGAAATATAGAGAGATAAAAGATACAGAAGAAATAAATTTAAAAAGAGACGGAATTTATAAGGTAACAGCATATACGTATGGAAAAGACGGAAATAAATCAGAAGAAGAGAGTATAATTTTTGTAATAGAAAAAGAAAGATATACAGTAACATATGATTTAGCAGGTGGAACTTTAGAAGAAGAAAAAACAAATCCAACAATTTATACAATAGAAACAGAAAGTTTTACATTAAATAATCCAAGCAAAGTAGGATATACGTTTGCAGGTTGGACAGGAAGTAATGGAGAAGAACCAGAAATAACAGTAACAATAGAACAAGGAAGTACAGGAAATAAAACATATACAGCAAATTGGACAGCAAATACAGATACAAAATATATAATAGAAACATACGAAATGGATTTAAATGGAGAATATGTAAAAGTAAATACAGAAGAAAAAGCAGGAGAAACAGATACAGAAGTATCAGCAGAAATAATAACAAAAGAAGGATTTACATATGAAGAAACTATAAGTACCCCAAATGGAATAGTAGCACCAGACGGAAGCACAGTATTAAAATTGTATTATAGTAGAAATAAATATACAGTTACATTAGAAAACGGAGTAGGCATAGAAAGCACAGAAGGAGCAGAAAGTTATTACTATGGAGCAACAGTAACAATAAATGCAGATGTAAAACAAGGATACACATGGAGTAAATGGACAAGTAGTAATACATTATTAATTGCAGATTCCACTTCTAAAACGTACGATGTAACTATTCCAGCAGGACCTGTAACATTAACAGCTTATGGAAATAATACTCCTCCAACTATAAGTCTAAGTGTAGAAACAGTATCACCAGCAAATTTAACTATACCATCAGATGGTGAATATATAATTATAAATGGAAAAGGAAATAAGGTATCATTAAACATTGATGTAAAAGATAAAGAGGATGTTAATGGTGTTAATGACGTTACTGTTCAAATAAGCAATGAAGCTGGAAGTAGTTTTACAGATATAAGTGATAATGCATATGGATTTTATACTGTAACAATTACAGCAACTGATTCTGCTGGTGCTGTAACAGCAAAAACTGTTAAGATAAATGTGTTTAATGCAAAGCAAAAATTCTTAGATGATGTGTACAGAAGTGTTTTTAATAGAGGAATTGATATAAGCGGACAAAATAATTGGATGTCACAATTAGAAGAATATGGACCAGATGTTGTGTTACTAGGTATTTTTGCGTCTAGGGAAATGGATGAACGTATAAATGATAAACCAATATGGGATGAATCAAAGAAGATTTGGGTGCAAAACTATACGTATAGTAATATAGATGATTATTTAAAGGAAGCAAATGATCTTGTAGAAAGATATATTCGATTGGCATATGTTACATTTTTACAAAGAAAAGTTGATGTGGCTAATGAGAATGAAACCCCCCCTGGAATAGAGAAAGTATCAAAATTGAAGAATAAAATAAAAAATGGAAAATGGGACGAAGACAGATATAATGCTTATGAATATTATAAGCATTGCATAGATCCAGAAAATAATGGTTCAGTTGCATTAGGAGAATTTATTGGAATGTTTTTAAATAGTACGGAATATAATAACATATTACATGAATATGTAAAAGTTGATACAGCTTCAATAGAGACATTTAGAAAATCAGCAACAGGTAATAATAGAGGTTGGTAGAAAATAAAACATAATTCACAATCTTTGTAAAAAAACGACATAATACTTGATATTTATTAATCCTTTTGTTATACTTAATGATATAAAATTAAAAGTAGGAGTTGGATAAATTGGAAAATAAAGGGACGAAAGATATCAATCGTAACAAAAAAAGAAAAGTTGAAATTAATGAAAAAGATATAAAACAAACACCAAAAAAAAGAGTAAAAAAGAATAAAAAGAATAAAAAATTGGGAAGAATAATACTAGTTGTATTTTTAATTATATTAATAATCTTAGCTGGTTTTGGTATAAGATTTGCAATACAAGTAGATAAAAATGGTGGAGGACTACAAGGTATAATTGCTACAGTATTAGGTCAAGACGAAAATACTTTAGCAAACTTAGAGCCAATATATTGTCTTCTTATGGGTGAAAGTACAGGACTTACAGATACTATAATGTTATGTGCATATAATCCAAGAACACAAGAGGCTTCTATATTATCAATACCAAGAGATACTTTTTATGGAACTAATAAAGATACAGCCACACCTTATTATAAGATAAATGCTTTATATTCACAGGGACCAGAAAAAACAGTTGCAGCAGTAGAAAGAATATTAGGGATAGAAATTCCATATTATATAGTTATAGATACTTATGGCGTAATTGATATGGTTGATTTAATAGGTGGAGTTGAATTTAATGTTCCAATAGATATGCATTATACTGATTTAACACAAAACCTATATATTGACTTACAAGAAGGAGAACAATTATTAGATGGTGATAAAGCAGAACAACTTTTAAGATTTAGACATAATGATGATGGAACTTCATATCCACCAGAATATGGTGATAATGATATAGGCAGAATGAGAACACAAAGAGAATTTATAAAAGCAGCTTTAGAGCAAACATTAAAAGCTAAAAACATAACAAAAATAAATCAAATTATACAAACAGTATTTGAAAATATTCAAACCAATATGACATTTGATGATATAAAGAACTATGTACCATATACAGTTAATTTTGATTTGAATAATTTAAAAACAGGAACATTACCAGGAAGTCCAGCTTATCTAAATAATTATAGTTTCTTCCTTCATAGCACTTATGAAACAAAACAAATGGTACAAGAATTATTTACATTTTCGGATGAAAAGGCTGAAAATCCTGAATTAGGAGAAGGCGTATCAATAGAGATATTAAATGGTTCTGAAACTCCAAAAGCAGCAACAAGATTAGAAAAATTATTAGCAAGTGCTGGGTACGACATAGTAAAAACTGAAGATACTTCAGACATTGAAAAAACAATAATTATTAATAGAAAAGAAAATAACCAAGAAAAATTAGACGATTTAAATACTTTAGTAAAATCTAAAAATATTCAAATAGGCGAAACTTCAGATGATATTGATTTTACTATAATAATTGGAAAGGATTATAGTTATTAATTATGAATGATAATTTAACAGAAAAGATTATAAAAATTTTAGAGGATAAAAAGGGTAAAGATATCTCTAATATTGATGTTAAAGATAAAACAATAATAGCAGATAATTTCATTGTAGTAACAGGAACATCAACAACACATATAAGAGCTTTAGCAGACAATGTAGAAGAAGAACTAAAAAAACAAGGTATATATCCAAATAAAATAGAAGGATACAATTCTAATGGATGGATATTATTAGATTATGGAGAAGTAGTAGTTCATATATTTACAGAACAAGAAAGAATTCACTATAATTTAGATGATTTATGGAAAATAAATAAATAGAACATTAAAATGAAGTAACCCAAAAATGTTAGACAAAACTGTTTAGCATTTTGGGGTTATTTTTTTGTAAAATAATTCTTGAAATTTATTTTGAAATGTATTATAATTTTATTAATTTCCATAAAAAGGGAATTAATAATTATTGTTAGTTCTAAAGAAAAATAATTTTACAGATATTAGTAATAGAAGCAAACCAATTGAAATTAGTAATATATTTGCATCAAAATCTGTATTTAAATCTATAATAAAATTACTAGTACCGTATGTCTTTGTCAGAAATAATGTTTTCTGTATAATCTATTCCATCTATTGTATATGTAACGCTTCCAATAATTTCTCCGGCATGAATGGGTTCACTTAAATCTTTAGTAAGCATAATTTGTTTATTTTCAACTAATTCGCTATCTTGAGGATTCACAAAAGCAATAATATTATTTTCAAGTAACAAATTTAATTCTTCTTGTTTTTCTCCAATATGTATAGTATCTATAACTGAATATTTGCTTAAAACTTCTGAAAAAGTATAATTGTCATAAATATAATTAAATAAATTTGTTGTATCTAAATATCTTTCACTTATTCCGTCTTCAGTAAAATCAGCATACAAAATTACACATATTAAATTTACGCCATCTTTTGAACTGCTAGAAACTAAACAATTTTTAGCATAGCTAGTAAAACCGGTTTTAATACCAGTGGCATATGGATAGTAATAGTTATGTTGTGAGTTTTCATCATTAATTATTAAGGCATTTGTATTTGTAAGGGTTCTATCTTCTAATTCATATTTATTTGTAGCTGGTAGAGTATATGTAGTAGTAGAAACAATTTGTTTAAACGTTGAATTTTGCATTGCATATTTTGCAATTAAAGCCAAATCGTATGCAGTTGATATATGATTTTCATTATGAATTCCATTTGCATTAACAAAATGTGTATTTTTACATCCAAGTTCTTTTGCTTTTTCATTCATCATGTTTGCAAAATTAGCTTCTGATCCACCTACATGTTCTGCAAGTATTGTGGCAGCTTCATTAGCGGATTTTAACATTAATGCATATAATAAATCTTTTATAGTTAATGTTTCGCCAATTTGAATGTTGGCAGTAGAATATCCGCTTGGAATTGAATTTATTGCATATTCACTTGCAGTTGCTGTATCTGTAAGGTTACAATTTTCGATTGTAAGTATGGCTGTAAGTATTTTTGTAGTACTTGCAGGATACATTATTTCAAAAGCATTTTTATTATAAACAATTTTTCCAGTAGATTCTTCGATAACAATTCCTGCACCAGAATAAATTTCGGGTGTTGATGCAAAAGAGCTAATACCAAAGCTTAATATTAAAATTAGAAGTAGTAAAATTTTTTTAAGTTGTTTCATTAAAAAGTACTCCTTATATATTTTTGTAATTATTACTATATATTAAATTGTTATAAAATTCAAGACTTAGGAGGTGATAAAAAATGCTAAAAATTAAAAATTTAATAATAATATGTGTTTGCTTTATAATATTAGTTTTAGGAATATTTTATGCTAGCTTTAAAGATAAATTAGTAGATGAAGAGTACACTTTTGAAGATGATGTTGTAGAAACAAAAGAAGAAAAAGTTGTAGAAGAAGTAAAAATAATAATTCATGTAGCCGGAGAAGTAAATAATCCAGGAATAATTTCTTTAAAACAAGGAAGTAGAATTATAGATGCTATAGAATCTGCGGGAGGATTAACAGAAGATGCAGATATATCAAATGTTAATTTAGCATATGAATTAGAGGATGCGCAAAAGATATATATTCCAAGTATTTATGACCTAGAAGAAATTGCAGTTATACAGGAAAATAGTGAAAATATATTGTCAAGTGGAGTAAAAAAGAATTCTAAAGTAAATATAAATAAAGCAAATGAAGGAGAATTACAAAACTTAACTGGAATAGGATTATCAATTGCTAAAAGAATAGTTCAATACAGAAATGAAAATGGAAATTTTAAAAATTTAGAAGACATAAAAAATGTTTCAGGAATAGGTGATAGTAAGTATGAAAATATAAAAGATGAAATTTGTATAAAATAACTTCTAATTTTTGGAAAAATGGTATATAATGTAATTACATAATGAAAATGCAATGATTTTTATAAAATCATTGCATTTGAAAACACCGTGCTAGAACAAACTATGTTTATTTTACTTCAATTAAATCTTCAACTTTACAATTAAATATTTTACACATTGTTTCTAATTCTGTTACAGTAATGGTGAGTGCTGTGCCAAAATAGAAAGCATTTATGCGTTTTTGATTCCAATGGGTTATTTGTTGAAATTTGTATCTTGACATATGTTTTTGTTCTAGCAAACTTTTAATTTTAAATTCAAGCATATTAGTCACCTTAATATATATTATACTTGACATGTGGTGTAATTTTATAGTACTATATGAAATAATAGTATATAATATAGTAGTATTTAAGATAACAGGAGGAGAAAATATGGGAGCAGAAGTGCTGGTACAAAAGGAAATAAATAGAGTTTTGAATTTAAGAAAAATAGAAATACTAAAAAAAATTCCAATTGTTAAATGGAGTAAAGGAGAAATATTAGATTTTATAGAACACTATATGATTTATTTTAATCAATATAGATTGTCAGATAATTTATTGAGTATGGAGGAATTTCTTGTATTAGGAGAATATAAGCAATTCTATAGAAATGAAATAGAAGAAATTAAAAGAGAGAAAATTAATTGAATTTTTTTATATCATAATGTATAATATATAATATCATAAAATTATAAGGGAGGTTTGCAATGTGCTTATGTCAAAAAAGGCAATACAGTCAGTAAAGAACTCTCTAAATAAGGAGAAAAGGAACAATGCATATTATCCCAATAATGTTGGAAAATTTACCAGCAAAAAGCAAGGCAAAAAGAAAAAGCCTCGCTAAATTTTAGGAGCAAACAGATTAATGTTAAATAGTCTGTTTGCTTTTTTTATCTAATAGGAAATTCCTATTAGATAAATACTTTGTACAGAAATTTGCTATATGCAAATTTCGCACACGAACAATTAAACGTTGGCTGAATTCTACAATTTAAAATGTAGATAAATTTAATCAGCCCACTATTGTTCTATTATAGGTATAGGAATGTTATGCGATTTTTCTATTATATTAAATTACATTACAATGTTGGATTTTGCGTCAAGTAAAAAGTTAAATGCAATTTTGTAGAGCGATTTTATGTCGAATTTTGTTTTAATAGGTATAGAAAGTGTTGATGTTAAACTAAAATTATGTTATTATATGGAAAAATGAATAAAGGAGAGATTATTATGGAGAGTGGAAAATCTTATTTTGATGGTGGATTATTACAATTAATATGTTGGAAGATATTAGGTGGTATAATTACAGTATGTACTTTTGGTATTTGTTATCCATGGGCTTTATGCATGGTTTACTCTTGGAAAGTTAAACATACAGTAATAGAAGGTAGACGTTTAAAGTTCAATGGTTCTGCTATAGGGTTATTTGGAAATTGGATTAAATGGTTATTGCTTTGTATTATAACACTAGGAATTTATAGTTTCTGGATAGGAATTGCTTTAGAGAAATGGAAAGTAAAAAATACTAGTTTTGAAAATTAATAGGTAATTATACACAATTTGAATATTAATTGTGGAAAATAGGATGTGAAAAAGGCGTTATGAAATCATTAGAAGATGTGATTGTCGATAAAATTTGTGATTTAACGAATTATATGCTATCAAAAATTATAAAACCAGATATTTGTGTGGAGAATGTAAGAGAAATTAATTCAAAAATGATACATACTTTGAAAGAACAATATGGAATAGAAGGTGTAATACTAGATGTTGATGAAACTATAAGAAAGGATTTAAATAAAATTCCATCTTGCAATAAAAAGTGGATTGAGAGTTTAAAGGGAGAGTTAAAGGTTATAATTGTTACTAATGGAAGCGATAAAGATGTAGAGGATTTTTTTAGAGCAAGGGATATTGATTATATAGGCTTTGCACACAAACCATTAAAGAAAAATTTTATGAAGGCGTGTGAGAAAATGAATTTGCCTCCGGATAAAGTGCTAGTTGTTGGTGATAGAGTCTTTGATGATATTTATGGAGGAAAAAGAAATAATATGAGGACTGCTTTGGTTAAGAGTGTAGAGGAAGATGAAAGGTAAAGTTTAATTTTTATAGATTGTTATATAAATGTTTAAGTATGGATAATAAAATTTTAAGAAGTGTTTTGGTGAAAGGATTATTATAACCCGAATACTGTAGATTTGAATCAATATTATGAAAATACAATAAAATGAAGCATTTGCTGGATTTGACAGGTGCTTTTTTAGTGCGCTTTTGAGTGAAATTGTCACACTTTGGTCACAGTTAGGGCGAGGTGTGACTGAGTTAGACAAATTTTAATAATGAATTTGTTGGAATTATGCACAGGGAGTGGTATAATTGGGGAAAATGAGAGGAGAATTTTATGAAAAATATTGAAAAATATTATGATAATACAGAATCAGAAAAGCCTAGAAAAAATGTGCAATACTTTGGTGAAAAAGAAAAATATAATCCAGGTAAAGCAATTGAACTAGGTTGTGGTGCTGGAAATGATACAGTATATTTAATTAAAAATAATTGGAATGTACTTGCAATTGATAGAGAAGATGTTAAAGAAAGAATTGCTAAAAGATTGAATGATGAAGAACGAGAAAAATTTAGATTTCAAAAACAAGATTTTGAAAGTATTGAATTAGAAAAAAGCAATTTAATTGTAGCTAATTACTGTTTATCATTTTGCAATAAAAATAATTTTAAAGAATTATGGAATAAGATAAATGACAGCATTTTAAAAGATGGATATTTTGTTGGTAATTTCTTTGGAAATAACGATGAATGGAAAAATACAAAAGAAGAAATGACATTTCTAACAAAAGAGCAGGTAATAGAATTATTTAAAAATTTTGACATTATAGAATTTAAAGAAATTGAAAAAGATGCAATTACAGGGCTAGGTAAGATGAAACATTGGCACATATTTGATGTGATAGCAAAGAAAAGATAGGAGAAAATATGAAAGTATTAACAATAAAGCAACCATGGGCAACATTAATAATGCAGGGCAATAAAAGATTCGAATTTAGAAGTTGGCAAACTAAATATAGAGGAGATTTACTAATACATGCAGGAAAAGGTATAGATAAGGAAGCAATGAAAAGATTAGAAAAATATATTCCAAAAGATATGCCAACTGGAAAGATATTAGGAAAAGTAACATTAGTAGATTGTGTGAAAATGTCACCAAAATTTAAAGAGCTGTTGCTAAAAGAGAATAAAGATATATACACAGATAGTTCTTTTAAAGAAAATTATGGTTGGCAGCTAGAAGATGTAGAAATATTTGATGAGCCAATAGAGGCAAAAGGCAAATTGAGTTTGTGGGAATATAATTTATAGGAAAGTAGTATCTGACAAGGGAATATTTACAGGATTTAAGAAAGAAAAATGGAATATATCAAAGTAGAAGTATAGTAATTACCAATAAGGTAGTTACTATTTTTTTCTGTGATAATCGGTAGATATTATCGGTAAGAATTGAAAGATAAATAAAAATTATATACCGAAAAATATAAAGACTACCCCCACCTCTAATCTCTATAAAGTAAAAAGGGGGAACGGCGAGGGGAGTCGTGTTAAAACTTTCGGAAAATACATAGGGGAGAGGGAAAATTATTTTTCCGAGAGTGCTTCCAACAGTAAAGATATAGCTAATGAAAAACCTTCAACAAAGGACTCTTCAACTTCAATGTCAGACAATTCATTCATACAATTTAATACATTATCAATTCGAGAAAAAGTTTCTTTATCAACCAAATGCATTAGTTCTTCTTGAAGTGATGTGCATTTTGATAATGTTTTAGAATATTTAGAATTTTCAACAATTGGCTTTTCAATACAAGTGTAATCTCCATTATATAGAGATTTTATTGTTTTTGCATTCATATTTTCACTTCCAGTTGGTTGTGTATTTAAGCTTAAATATTATGAAATATTAAGTATTATTTGAAATTAAATATAATTAACAATTATTTACAAAACATACCAAAATCAGGCATATTATATTGTTATTTTTATTACTTTATGATATAAATATATTGAAAAAGTATATAAGTTTTGGGGGCTAATATATGTCTAAAGAATATGAAAGCGAAGCAATGCTTGAAGAAAAATTGATAAAACATTTAGAATTGCTAGGTTATACTAGGATTAATTTAAAAAATCTAGATGATGTAAAAGAGAATTTTAGAAAACAAGTAAATAAGCATAATATAGACGAATTAAATGGAAAAGAATTATCAGATAGAGAATTTGATAGACTATATACAATGATTACAGGAAAAGGTGTTTATGCTAGTAGCAAAATTTTAAGAGAAAAACAATGTCTAGAAAGAGATAATGGAGAAAAAATATATATAGAATTATTTAATACTAGGCAATGGTGCAAAAACATATACCAAGTTTCCAATCAAATAACCAGCATTACAGGAGAAAGAGAAACAAGATATGATGTAACTCTCTTTATTAACGGATTACCACTAATTCAAATAGAATTAAAAGCACGTGGAAAAACATTAAAAGAAGCAGTAAATCAGATTGAAAGGTATAGAAGAACTTCATATAAAGAATTATATAAATTTATTCAGATTTATGTTGTAAGTAATGGAGTAAATACAAAATACTTTGCAAATACAGATGGAGAAATAAATTATGGATATACATTCTTTTGGACGGATGAAGAAAATAACAGAATTAGTAACCTAAGCGAATTTTCAATGTATTTCTTAGAAAAATGTTTTGTTTCTAAAATGATAGCTAGATATATGGTTATTAATGAAACAGAAAAACAATTAATGGTAATGAGGCCATATCAAGTATATGCTGTGGAAGCACTAGTAAAACAAGCTTTAGAAACAAATAATAATGGATATATATGGCATACAACTGGTTCAGGAAAAACGTTAACATCATTTAAAGCAAGTCAAATTTTAGCAAACGAACCAGATATTAAGCAAGTCTTTTTCTTAGTAGATAGAAAGGACTTAGATACACAGACATTCGATGAATTCAATAAATTTGAGCCAGGCTCAGTAGACTTTACAAATAGTACATATAAATTAGTTAAAAATATACAAGATTCAACAAAGCCATTAATCATAACTACTATTCAAAAAATGGCTAATGCTATAAATAGTTCAAGATATTCAGAATTAATGGAAAAATACAGAGATGAAAAAGTTGTGTTTATTATAGATGAATGTCATAGAAGTCAATTTGGTGATATGCATAAAGCTATAAAAATGCATTTTAATAGAGCTCAATATTTTGGATTTACAGGTACACCAAGATTTCCAGAAAATAAAAGTCAAGATGGAAGAACAACAGCAGATATATTTGAAAAATGTTTACACAAATATTTATTAAAGGATGCAATAAATGATGGAAATGTATTAGGATTTTCAGTAGATTATTATAAAACAATAGATGCTAATTTAGATAATATAGATTATGTTGAAGTTAAAGGTATAAACACTGAAGAAGCTTATATGGCTGATGAAAGAATAAACAACATTACTGAAGGAATACTTACAATGCATCCATTAAAAACTAATGATATGACATATACTGCTATATTTGCAACTGCTAGTATACCACAATTAGTAAAATATTATGATTGTTTTAAAACTAAAAAAGCAGATTTGAAAATAGCAGCAATATTTACATATGGACCAAATGAAGATTATGAAGGAAAAGATGAACTTTCATGTCAAAGTTTAGAAAGAATTATAAATGATTATAATAAAATGTTTGATACTAACTATTCAGTAAATACATTTGATGGATATTTTAAAGATGTTTCAAAAAGAGTAAAAAACGCAGAAATAGATATTTTAATTGTAGTAAATATGTTTTTAACTGGATTTGATAGTAAAAAATTAAATACATTGTATGTAGATAAAGCTTTAAAATATCATGATTTAATACAAGCTTTTTCAAGAACAAATAGAGTAGAAAAAGCAACAAAAACGCAAGGAAATATAGTGAGTTTTAGAACAACGAAAAAAGCGGTAGATAATGCTATAAGGATTTTTTCTGATACAAGTGATCCAGATGAAGTTCTATTAAAACCATATGAGTATTATAAAGAAAGATTTATTGAAGTAGCAAAAAAATTAAGAGAAATTGTTCCAACAGTAGAATTTGTAGATACAATACAATCAGAAGAAGAAAAGAAAAAATTTATTGTTATATTTAGAGAGCTAACTAAAATTTTAATAAAACTTAGAATATTTAGAGAATTTAAATTTACGGAAGAAGAAGTTTTTATATCACATCAAGAATATTTAGATTATAAAAGCAAATATTTAGATTTAGCTACAGGCAAAGAAATACAAAATAAGGTTAGTATATTAAATGATATTGATTTTGAATTAGAATTAATGTATACAGATAAAATAAATGTTGACTATATTTTAAATTTGATGAAATCAATCGATTTAACTGATAAAGATCAGACTGATAAAGATATTAAGAAAATTTTAAATAAATTGGAAAATGCAGATAATAAAGACTTAAGATTAAAATCTGATTTGATTAGAGAATTCTTAAATAAAATTATACCAACTCTTAATGAAAATGACTCGGTTGAAGAAAATTATTATAATTTTATGGATGAACGCCGACACAAAGAAATTGAAGATATTGCTAAAAAATATGATATCGATGTAAATCTATTAAATGATATTATAGGAGAATATGAATATTCTGGAATTTTAGATACAGGTAAAATAAAAGAAAAAATAGATAAGCCTTTGATAGAAAAAGTAAATATAACAAAGTCAATTAAAGAATTTATAGTAAATTTAATAAATAGATTCAAATAGAAGGAGAAGGAAAAATGGATGTAGCAGAAAAACAAAATAAGCAACAATCAGAATTACACTCTAAATTATGGAGTATGGCAAATGATTTAAGAGGAACAATGGATGCTTCTGAATTTAAAAATTATATATTAGGATTAATATTTTATAGATTTTTATCAGAAAGATTATTAAGTTACATAGAAGAAAAACTTTTAAATAAAGATAAACTAACATATGAACAAGCATGGAAAAAAGAAGAATATAGAGAAGCAATAATTGAAGATTTAACAAAAGACAGTGATGTTGGATATGTTATAGAGCCAGAATATTTATTTTCTAATTTAATAAAATTAATAGAAACAGGTGATTTTGATATATCAATATTACATAAAGCAATTAATAAAGTTTCAGAATCAACACTTGGAAATGCTAGTCAACATGATTTTGAAAATTTGTTTGAAGATATGGACTTAAGTTCTTCAAAATTAGGTAGAGGAGAAAAAGAAAAAAGTAAATTAATAGGTACAATTATGCAAAAGATAAATGACATAGATTTTGCATTTGAAGATACAGAAATTGATGTTTTAGGAGATGCATATGAATATCTAATAGGACAATTTGCAGCAAGTGCAGGTAAAAAAGCAGGAGAATACTATACACCACAACAAGTTTCAAATATACTTGCTAAAATAGTAACAATGGAGATTAAAGACTTAAAGAATGTATATGATCCAACTTGTGGTTCTGGTTCATTATTGTTAAGAGTAGCCAGACAAAAAGATGTAAAAGTAAGTGCATTTTATGGACAAGAAAAGGTTAGTACAACATACAACTTGGCTAGAATGAATATGTTACTTCATAGAGTACCTTTTAATAGATTTGACATATATAATGGAGATACTTTAGAAGATCCTTGTGAAGAACATATGAAAATGAGATTTCAAGCAATAGTTGCAAATCCACCATATTCTGCTCAATGGTCAGCAGACCAAAAATTTCTAAATGATGAGAGATTTAGCAATTATGGAAAATTAGCTCCAAAATCAAAAGCAGATTATGCATTTATCCAACATATGATTTATTTACTAGATGATAATGGAACAATAGCAGTAGTATTGCCACATGGAGTATTATTTAGAGGAGCAAGTGAAGGAACAATTAGAGAATATTTAATAAAAGATAAAAATTACTTGGATGCAATAATAGGATTACCAGCTAATATCTTTTATGGAACTACTATTCCTACTTGTATATTAGTATTTAAAAAGTGTAGAACAAGTGATAATGTATTATTTATTGATGCATCAAAAGACTTCGAACCTGGAAAAAATCAGAATAGATTAAGAGACGAAGACGTAGACAAAATTATAAATACATATAAAAATAGGAAAGAAATAGAAAAATATTGTCACTTAGCTACTATGGATGAAATAAAAGAAAATGATTATAATTTAAATATATCACGCTATGTAGATACATTTGAAGAGGAAGAAGAAATAGATTTAGATGCTGTTCAAGTAGAATTAGAAAAAATAGATGAAGAAGATAAAAAAGTAACTGAAGAACTTAATAAGTATTTAAGAGAGTTGGGATTAAAAGAATTGAAATAATTGAAAAGACTACACTTTGAATGGTGTAGTCTTTTAGATGAACATTTGCTGAAGTAAGGATTTTTTTATAATATGTAATTTATCTAATTTTTTATTTTCTAAATCTAATTTTGTATCAAATTTAATAAGAGTAGATACTATTTGATTTTGAACTTTCGAAGAAGGAAATATGATAGGCATTTTAGCTAAAGTGTTTAATACAATATATGGAGTATTACCTTCCTTACGTTCAGCTAAAATTCTTTTAGCTAAAAAAGTATCCAAATAGTATTTTATATAAAGAATATTTTCACTAAATTTATCTAATACATATGTTCTTTGATAAGCATTAAACTTTCCTTTATAATAGTGAATATAGCCAACATATGCACCATTTCCAGAAATTAATAATGCTTCGGTATCAAAAGCATATATATTTATACGATAATATTCTTTAGCACAAGTATAAAATCTATATTCACCATTTAGAGTCATTGCATTTGCATCTAACTTTCCAGTAGTTATATTACATATATCTTCTAATTTTTTTTCATAGAAAGTATTAAAACCGAAGAGTTCTTGAATTAGTCCTTTTTTATATATCTTAAGGGCTTCTATTTTTCTCTGTTGTAGTTCTATTTTTTTGTCTAAT
>CAKPKP010000012.1 GCA_934167495.1 uncultured Clostridia bacterium
CGTCGTTTGACGCTGGCAATGTTATAAGCCCTTCCAGGGCAAGTTCAAACCACGCGTTTTACACGTGGTTATGATTAGAAAATTTATTTCATAAATTTTCACGCGTGTTTAACGCTCCTCATTTCTTAAATATTCTTCATATGAAAAACCATAATATTCTTTGAAAGATGATTTTCGATCTTGTAATTTAAACTCTAAAACACCATTTGAATTATAAAATGGTTTTATGAAAATTGGTAATATATCTAAAGTGACATTATGCCTTTTTTTATAGTTTTGAGTATGACTAGCTTCACCAAATTTTTCATTCCATCGCATTTTTTCTGTTTTTATTTGTGTTTCAAATCTAAAATCTTGTATGCTACTATTTTGAAATTTTAAATGTAAAGAGCTATAACTATTTCTTTTAGGATTGGTTATATAATCAGTAAATTCCGTTAAATTATTTTCATTATGTAAGTTATATATGGTTAAAAAGTTGGAAAATTCATAGCAAGTTTTCGATAATATTTTTTCGTCTTTAGAATTGTTTACAGAATTAATAATATATTTATTTGCATATATATCACTAAATGTGTAATTATCTGGCTTAGATGAGCCTTTTTCAAAATAACTAGAAGGATTTTTAATTCTAGCTAAAGTTTCAAAAGAAACATACGGAAAATTTTCAAGTAATGCAGAATATTCTTTAGTTAATAAATTCAAATATATTGGAATGAATGTTGATAAATATTTAGAATAATTAGAATACATATATTTTCTAAAGTTAATTATATCAAGAGATGTACTATTGGTATCCATTAAGTCCTCCAAAATTAATATAATATATTTTATTCTATAAAATGAAATATAGAATAAATAATTGTTAAAAGTATAATAAAAAACAAATAAAAAGAATGTAGAAATGTGGAAGAATTAAAATAAAACATAAGTAGACATAAAAAATTGACAAAGAATTAAAACTTTGTTATAATAGGAATTGTAAAAAATTATTTAATACCATATATATGCAAGGAGGTATTTTTATGGTATACGTCAATAATGAGCTTGCAAGAGCTTCTCGGCATCTTACAGTAGGTCTGACTGACAATGAAAGCTATGCGCTTTTGACAATCAGAGATGAAGACGGAGAGACACTTGAAAAGATCGATGTGAATCTGGAGTGTCAGTCTTACATGGACGACATGGAAAAGGCAATAGTAGAATTTCACAGGTACCTTGAGTGGTGGGGAAAAATTGAATTCCCTCACAGAAACATCTCTATCATGGTTGATTCGGAAGTTTATGAAACAACTTTTGATCAGGCATTTATGGAGAGTGGGGGAGATGAAGAAGAGGAAGACTTCTATGATGATGAGTATGATTCGGACGACGATTACGATTCCAAAGATGATTACGATTCATATGACGATGACTCGGAAGACTCCTGGTAATAATAATATGGTATAATGACAAAATAGCAAGGAAAAATTTCCTTGCTATTTTGCATATTTTTATTGTTAAATAGTTGACAAAATAAAAAAAATACAATATAATACTATGCTAATCAAATTTTTAGAAAGGGGGAGCATAAATATGCTTAAAACAATTCCAGAATTCATTTGTAATGAGGTGATCATTCCACAGAATCACAAAATGATAAAAGGTATTGTTCGGATAAGTCTTTTTGATAAGGTAACGATCAAAATGGCGATTGGAGAGGAGAAAGACAGCGAAAAGGTGATTGCTACTATACCATTGATGAGTTTCTTGACTGAAACCACAAATACAATGGATGAGGCATGGGATGCTCTGAAAAAATGGGTAAATCAGCATGACGAAGTAAAGAACAAGCCAATTCACTATTCAGACGATCTTATCGAAACTTTCGAGGAAGAATATTGGGGAGCAATTTATCAGAATCCTTAATATTACTTCCAATTCCCTGAGCAAAAAGGAGCAAAAATATTTTGCTCCTTTAACTTTTTTGTTTAATAAGAAATTTCTCTGAAATTCCTATTAGACAAATACTTTGTACAGAAATTTGCTATATGCAAATCCGCACACGAACAATTAAACGTGGGCTGAACGCTACAATTTAAAATATAGAAAAATATCATATTAGATAAATGTAAATTTTACATGGATTTGAGAAAAAAATAAAAAAGTATATGAAAATTATTTTGATAATCTGAATTAGATATATAATTCAGAATAAAAAGTATAGAAAAATATCCCAAAACAATTGACTTTGAATAAAAAAAATGATAAAATATTGCACGCTAGAATAAAATAGCGTGTAATATTTTTATAGGAGGTGAATATTAAGTGCCAACAATTAATCAATTAGTAAGAAAAGGAAGAAAATCAGGAACAACAAAATCTACAGCTCCAGCTCTACAAAAAGGATATAACTCAAAATTAAAAAGACAAACAAACCATAGAGCACCACAAAAAAGAGGAGTTTGTACTGTTGTAAAAACTGTAACACCTAAAAAGCCGAACTCAGCATTAAGAAAAGTTGCCAGAGTAAGACTTTCAAACGGATATGAAGTTACATCTTATATTCCAGGAATTGGACACAACTTACAAGAACACAGTGTTGTTTTAATAAGAGGTGGAAGAGTAAAAGATTTACCAGGTGTTAGATATCACATCATCAGAGGTACATTAGATACTGCAGGTGTTAAAGATAGAATGCAAGCAAGATCTAAGTACGGAGCTAAACGTCCTAAAAAATAAAAATTAGGATAACATCAAATTACTAATAGTGCGAAAATTATAATAATCAATTTTAATTGAGTTAATATAGATCGAGCACTATTACGGGAAAGCTTGAAATAGTTTTCCAGAGTACCTATTGATATTAGAAAAATTAATATCAAAGTATAAATCAAATATAAGGAGGGAAGAATAGTGCCAAGAAAAGGATATATAGCAAAAAGAGATGTTTTACCAGATCCAATATATAATAGCAAAGTTGTTACAAAATTAATAAACAATATAATGTTAGATGGTAAAAAAACAGTTGCTCAAAAAATCGTATATGATGCATTCGATATAATAAAAGAAAAAGAACAAAAAGATGCATTAGAAGTTTTTGAAAAAGCACTAGAAAATATAATGCCAGTACTAGAAGTAAAGGCAAGAAGAGTAGGTGGAGCAACATACCAAGTTCCATTAGAAATTAGACCAGAAAGAAGACAAACATTAGGAATAAGATGGTTAGTAACATATGCTAGAAACAGACATGAAAAAAGTATGTCTGAAAAATTAGCTGGTGAAATAATTGATGCTTTAAACGGAAACGGTGGAGCATTCAAGAAGAAAGAAGATACACATAGAATGGCTGAAGCTAATAAAGCTTTTGCTCATTACAAATGGTAAAATAAAATTATAACAAGGAGGGATAAACAAGTGGCTGGAAGAGCGTACCCATTAGAAAGAACAAGAAATATAGGAATAATGGCACATATAGATGCTGGAAAAACAACAACAACAGAAAGAATTCTTTTCTATACAGGTAAAACACATAAAATAGGAGAAGTACACGAAGGTGCTGCTACTATGGACTGGATGGAACAAGAACAAGAGAGAGGTATAACAATTACTTCTGCTGCAACAACATGTTTTTGGAACAATAATAGAATAAATATAATTGATACTCCAGGACACGTTGACTTTACAGTTGAAGTTCAAAGATCTCTAAGAGTACTAGATGGTTCTGTTACAGTATTAGCTGCAAAAGGTGGTGTTCAACCACAAACAGAAACTGTATGGAGACAAGCTGATAAATATAATGTACCAAGAATGGTATATGTAAATAAAATGGATATAACAGGAGCTAACTTTATGCTTTGCGTTGAACAATTAAAAAACAGATTAAAAGCAAATGCAGTTCCAATCCAATTACCAATTGGTGCAGAAGATCAATTCAAAGGTATAGTTGATTTAATAAAAATGAAAGCCTTTATTCATAAAGATGATTTAGGAAAAGAAATTGAAGAAACTGAAATACCAGAAGAATTAAAAGCACAAGCTCAAGAATTCAGAACAGCTATGATAGAAGCTGCTGCTGAACAAGATGAAGAATTAATGATGAAATATTTAGATGGTGAAGAATTATCTGAAGAAGAAATCAAAAAAGGTTTAAGAGTTGGTACAATAAATAACAAAATAGTACCAGTAACATGTGGTTCTTCATATAAAAACAAAGGTGTACAAGAATTATTAAATGCAATAGTTGATTATATGCCATCACCATTAGATATACCACATATCAAAGGTGAAACATTAGATGGTCAAGAGACAGAAGCTAAAACTTCTGATAGTGAACCATTTGCAGCTTTAGCATTTAAAATTGCAACTGACCCATTTGTTGGAAAACTATGTTTCTTTAGAGTTTATTCTGGAACATTAGAATCTGGATCAACAGTTCTAAATTCAAGTAAAGATAAAAAAGAAAGAATAGGAAGAATATTACAAATGCACTCAAATCACAGAGAAGATATAGACAAAGTTTATAGTGGTGATATTGCAGCTGCAGTTGGATTAAAAGATGTTACAACTGGAAATACTTTATGTGATCCAGATCATCCAATAATTCTAGAATCAATGGAATTCCCTGAACCAGTTATAGATATAGCTATTGAGCCAAAAGATAAAGCTGCTCAAGAAAAAATGGGAATTGCTTTAGCAAAACTTGCTGAAGAAGATCCAACATTTAAAGCTTATACAAATCAAGAAACTGGTCAAACAATTATTGCTGGTATGGGTGAATTACACCTAGACATAATAGTTGATAGATTAAAAAGAGAATTTAAAGTTGAATGTAATGTAGGTAAACCACAAGTTGCTTACAAAGAAACAATTAGAAATAAAGTAAAAGTTCAAGGTAAATTTATCCGTCAATCTGGTGGTAAAGGACAATACGGTGACGTATGGTTTGAAATGGAACCATTAGAACCAGGTAAAGGAATTGAATTTGAAAGTAAAATCGTTGGTGGTGCTGTTCCAAAAGAATACATCAAACCAATCGAACAAGGAATGAGAGAAGCAGCAGAAACTGGTATATTAGCTGGTTACCCAGTTATAGATTTCAAAGTTTCATTAGTTGATGGTTCATATCATGAAGTTGACTCTTCAGAAATGGCATTCAAAATTGCTGCATCTATGGCATTCAAAGAAGGTTGTAAACAAGCTAAATCAGTTATATTAGAACCAATCATGAAAGTAGAAATTACTGTTCCAGAAGAATACATGGGAGATGTTATTGGAGACGTTAACTCTCGTCGTGGTAGATTAGAAGGAATGGAAGCAAACGATGGAATGCAAGAAATAAGAGCATTTATTCCACTTTCAGAAATGTTTGGATATGCAACTGATTTACGTTCAAAAACACAAGGTAGAGGTAACTACTCTATGGAACCATCTCACTATGAAGAAGTTCCAAAATCAGTACTTGATAATATAGTAGCTACAAGAGCTAAAAAAGAAAACTAATATCAAGTTTTATAAAAAAGAAAATTTTACTTGCATTTTTAGCAAAAATAGTGTAAAATGCAAGTGAAATTAAATAAAGACATTAAATTTTAAAAATAAAAACAAATTTTTAAGGAGGATTTAAAATGGCAAAAGCTAAATTTGAAAGAACAAAACCACACGTAAACATTGGTACAATTGGTCACGTTGACCATGGTAAAACAACAACAACAGCTGCTATTACAAAATATTTATCATTATTAGGAAAAGCTAAATATGAAGCTTATGATCAAATCGATGGAGCTCCAGAAGAAAAAGCAAGAGGAATCACAATTAATACAGCTCACGTTGAATATGAAACAGAAAACAGACACTATGCACACGTTGACTGTCCAGGACACGCTGACTATGTAAAAAACATGATTACAGGTGCAGCTCAAATGGATGGTGCTATATTAGTAGTTTCTGCTGCTGATGGACCAATGCCTCAAACAAGAGAGCATATATTACTTGCTAGACAAGTTGGTGTTAAATATATCGTAGTTTATTTAAATAAATGTGATATGGTTGACGATCCAGAATTATTAGACTTAGTTGAAATGGAAGTTAGAGAATTATTATCTAGCTACGATTTCCCAGGAGATGAGATTCCAATCGTAAAAGGATCTTCATTAAAAGTATTAGAAAGTACTTCAACAGATCCAAATGCTCCAGAATATGCTTGTATGAAAGAATTAATGGATGCTGTAGATTCTTATATCCCAACTCCAGACAGACCAACAGACCAACCATTCTTAATGCCAGTTGAAGACGTATTCACTATTACAGGTAGAGGAACAGTTGCAACAGGTAGAGTAGAAAGAGGAGTTGTTAAAGTTTCTGATGAAGTTGAAATCGTTGGATTAAAAGCTGAAAAACCAAAAACAGTTGTTACTGGTGTTGAAATGTTCAGAAAATTATTAGACCAAGCAGAAGCTGGTGATAATATAGGTGTTCTTTTAAGAGGTATTGATAGAAAAGACATCGAAAGAGGTCAAGTTTTAGCAAAACCAGGAACAATACATCCACATACAAAATATAAAGCTGAAGTTTATATTTTAACAAAAGAAGAAGGTGGAAGACATACACCATTCTTCAATGGATATAGACCACAATTCTATTTCAGAACAACAGACGTTACAGGTGTTATCGAATTACCTGCTGGAACAGAAATGGTTATGCCAGGTGATAACGTAACAATGTCTATCGAATTAATCACACCAATAGCTATCGAAAAAGGATTAAGATTTGCTATTCGTGAAGGTGGTAGAACAGTTGGTTCTGGTATAGTTTCTGATATAGCTGAATAATATATATAAGAAATATATAAAAAAAGTTTCATAATTTATTATGAAACTTTTTTTTATATTATAGGAAAGTTCTCTGAACTTCCTATAATATAAATATATTGCACAGAAATTTACTTTGCAAATTTCGCGCACGAACAAAGACGCGGACTTCAAAATGTTTTAATAAGTGCAAAAGTTATTAATGTCCGCTTTTGTTATTTAATAGGAAACTCCTCTGGATTTCCTATTAAATAAATACTTTGTACAGAAATTTGCTATATGCAAAATTCGAGTGCGAACAATTAAATGTGGGCTGAATGTTACAATTTAAAATGTAGAAAAATTTAATCAGCCCACTATAGCTAAACTCTACAATTTATAATATAGAAAAATTTAATTAGTTCACTTAAGAACTTAGTTATCAAATGTGCATAAAATAATTTAAACTAATTGGTCAAAAAGTATTGATTTTTTGTAAGAAAGTAAATACAATAGTATCATTAAAAACAAAAAAGCATAAATGCAATAAGGAGGAATTAACTTGATGATTTTATTAGATGCAATGGGTGGAGATAACGCCCCAGATGCCGTAATAAAAGGAGCCGTAAAGGCAGTAAATGAAGTAGATTCAGATATATGCCTAATAGGAAATGAAGAAATAATAAATGCAAAAGTAAAAGAGTTTTTTGGAAAAAATACTTTAATGGAAATATCACCAAAATTTAAAATAAGAAATGCAACAGAAATTATAACTATGGAAGATACACCTACTATGGCTATAAAACACAAAAAAGATTCATCAATGGTTGTTGGATTTAATATGTTAAAAAATGACGAAGGTGATGTGTTTGTTTCAGCGGGAAATTCAGGTGCTTTACTTACAGGAGCTACTTTGTTAGTAGGAAGAATTAAAGGAATAGATAGACCAGCTATTGCACCATTATTACCAGCATATAAGAAAAGCTTAATGCTTATAGATGCAGGAGCAAATACAAATTGCAAACCAATGAATTTAGTACAATTTGCACAAATGGCAACAATATATTTAAGAAATACTTTAGGAATAGAAAATCCAAAAGCGGGTTTATTAAATATAGGAACAGAAGAAACAAAAGGAAATGAATTAGTAAAAGAAACATATCAAATTTTAAAAAATAATGGAAAAGATTATGGTATAAACTTCGTTGGAAATGTTGAAGGTAGAGAAGCTTTAATGGGAGAAATAGATATTTTAGTTACAGATGGATTTACTGGAAACATATTCTTAAAAACAATAGAAGGAATGGGGAAACTAGTAAAGAGAAACCTAACAGAAAGCTTAAAAAGTAACGCATTAACAACATTAGGAGCTATTCCAGCATTACCAGCCATAAATAAATTCAAAAAAACAATGGATTATAAAGAATATGGTGGAGCTTTATTTTTAGGAGTAAAAAAACCAGTTGTAAAAGCACATGGTAGTAGTGATGAGTATTTATTCTATTTTACTATTAAACAAGCAGAAAGATTTTATAAAGGCAAATCAGTAGAAAAAATGAAAGAAGAATTTGAAAAAATAAATTTGAATTAGTACTTGACAATTTACTTAACATATAATATTAATTATATAGATTAAAAATAGGTAATAAATGTACCGAAGATAAGAGGAGGTGTTTTAAATGAGTACAGAGGAAGTTTTCGAGAAAGTAAAAAAAGTAATAGTTGACCAATTAGGTGTTTCTGAGAGTTCAGTTACAATGGAAGCATCTTTTATAGATGAACTAGGAGCTGATTCATTAGATATAGTAGAATTAGTAATGGCATTAGAAGAAGAATTTGATATAGAAATTCCAGATAGCGATGCTGAGAAAGTTGTTACAGTTGGAGATGTAGTAGAATACATAAAAGAAAACGTATAATTTATAAATTAGGGTAGGATTAGTCTATACCTCTATTGCTCATGGGGCATTTTTGGGGTGTATTCTATTACTGCCCTATGATTATTATATAGAAAAAGAGGTGACAAAAGTGGATTTAAAAAAATTAGAAGAAAATATTGAATATACATTTAAAAATATAAATTTATTAAAAACAGCATTAACACATAAATCATATGCAAATGAAAATAATGTTCAGAGTTATGAAAGACTAGAATTTTTAGGTGATAGTATATTAGAATTTGTATCTAGTAAAATTTTATATGAAAAATATAAAAATCTATCAGAAGGAGAGATGACTAAAGTTAGGGCTTATTCTGTTTGTGAGGACAGTTTATATACAATAGCAATAAAGCATAATTTTAGTGATTTCTTATACTTAGGAAAAAGCGAGAGAGCAAGTAAAACAAATAAAAAAGCAATTTTAGCAGATACAGTAGAAGCAGTAATTGCTGCAATATATTTTGACTCAGGTATAGAAGAAGCAGAAAAATTTATTGTAAAAAACATTATCAGTATTATAGATACAGCAATTGAAAATGGACTTAAGGATTACAAGACTATACTACAAGAAAAACTTCAAGTTCATGGTGAAGTTACAATAAAATATAATGTAATAAAAGAAGAAGGACCAGATCATGATAAAACTTTTACAGTTGAGTTAGAATGTAATGGAAAAAAATTAGCGGAAGGAATAGGACACAGCAAAAAAAATGCTGAAATGGAAGCTGCAAAACATGCTTTAGAATTAGGAGGAATGTAATGAAGAAACAGTATATAATTCCAATTTTTGTGCCACATTTAGGTTGTCCAAATGACTGTACATTTTGTAATCAAAAATCAATAAGTGGTGTACAAAAAGGAGTTACAGAAGATGATGTAAGAGAACAAATAGAATATTACTTATCTAATTTTAAGGAGAAAAATGTATATAAAGAAGTTGCATTTTTTGGTGGTAGTTTTACTGGAATTGAAGAAGAACTTCAAGAAAAACTATTATCTGTAGCGTATGAATACATAAAAGAAAAGAAAATAGATGGAATTAGGATATCAACAAGACCTGACTATATTAATAGAGAGATATTAAAGAGATTAAAAAAATATAAGGTAAAAACAATAGAATTAGGTGTTCAATCTACAAATGATTATATATTAAAAAAATGCAAAAGGGGTCATACCTTTGAAGATGTAAAAAGAGCATCTAAATTAATTAGATGGTATGGGTTTAATTTAGGACATCAAATGATGGTTGGACTTCCAGACAGTACTAGAATAGATGAATTAAATACAGCAAAAGATTTAGCAAAATTAAAACCTAAAATTATGAGAATATATCCTGTACTAGTTTTAAAAAATACACAATTAGAAAAAGATTATTTAGATAAAAAATATGAACCTTTAACAGTAGGACAAGCAGTTGAAAGATGTAAAGAACTATGTTATTTCTTTGGAAAAAAACACATAACAGTAATTAGAATAGGACTTCAAAATACAGAGAATATTTGCAATCCACAAAATAGTAAAAGTGAAGTTGTGGCAGGTCCATATCATGAAACTTTCAGACAATTGGTAGAATCAAGTATGTGGTATGACAATATTGTAAATAAAATAAAAGAGTTTGATGTAAAAGTAAAAGAAGTAGAGATAACAGTTAATCCACATAATGTAAATAATATTGTTGGATATAAAAGAGAAAATATAGAGAAATTAAAAGAATTCTATGAAGTGGATGTTGTTGTAAAACAAGATTTTAGTTGTCCACCAGAAAAAATAGAAATAAAAATATTAAAAAAATTTACAGACTTTTTAGATGAAAAAGAAACTGTATAAAAGAAGTAAAAATCACTTATACTAAAAGTATAGGTGATTTTTTATGAATAAAAATATTTTAAAAGTTTCAACAAATATAATTCAAATAATAATAGGAGCATTAACAATGGCTTTTGGTATATCAATGTTTTTGCTTCCAAATCAATTATCATCAGGTGGATTTTCAGGAATAGCAACAATATTTTATTATTGTTTAAATATTCCTATGGGAACAACTATACTAATGTTAAATGTTCCATTATTTATATTTTCATTTTTTAAAGTTGGAAAAAAATTCTTTTTTAGAGCTCTTTTTGGAACAATATGTTTATCATTATTTATAGATTTGTTTGGAAAAATTACACCTTTTACTGATGATTTATTTTTAGATTCAATATATGGTGGAATAATAATAGGAATAGGAAATGCTATAATATTAAAAGCAAATGCTTCAACTGGTGGAACTGAATTAATTATAAGCATAATAAAAGAATATAGAAGTAATTTAAAAACAGGAAACATGCTTACAATAGTAGATATAGTAATAGTTACAATAAATGTCATAGTTTTTGGGAGAATAGAGATAGGGTTATATTCAGCAATTGCTATATATATAATAGGAATAATGATAGATTTATTATTTGAAGGAATAAATTTTAGTAAATTAATATTTATAATTTCAGATAAAGCAGAGGAAATTTCAGAAAAAATTAACCTTGATGTAAAAAAAGGAACAACAGGATTATATGGGAAAGGAATGTATACTAATACTGAAAAAGTTGTATTATTTTGTGCTGCTTCAAGAAGAGAAATTATAAAAATAAAAGAAATAGCAAATCAAATTGATGCTAATTCTTTTATAATTATTTCGAATGCTAGAGAAGTGTTTGGAAAAGGATTTAAAAGAACTTAAATTTAATTAACCACATATTTGAAGTTCTTGAATAAATAAATTTTCTTTCATATATGTGTTCAATTTAAGACCATCATATTTTTTTAAAATTTGTCTTATTTCCCAAAGACCAATACCAGAATTATTTTTCTTAGTAGAATAAGATTTTTCAAAAATTTTATTTAAATCTATATTTTTATCATGGTAGGTATTTTCCAATTTTATAACTTTATTATTTGGATAATTAAGAACGCTTAATTTTATTATTTTATCATTAGAATCTTTTGCAGCTTCAATACTATTATCTAATAATATTCCCAAAATTCTATTTAAATCAAATGGTTTAATATTCAATTTGCTAAAATCGGAAAGAATATCAAATTGAATATTAATATTTTTATTGCAAGCAAGATAATATTTATTACATAGCGTTTTGTAGATAGAAGGATTATTAATAACGTTAGGAGATAAAGTAGATAAGTTATTTATTTGATTAAATTCTCCGCATAAATCTTTATAAAAATTTCTAAGACCGTTCATATCATTTAGAGCAATATATCCACCAATACCTTGGATGATATTTGCATAATCATGTTTAAAAGCTCTCATTGAATCATATAGAATAGATAAAGTCTTAAAGTTTAATCTCTCAATTTCAATTTGTTGATTATTTTTTATAGAAAGAGTACTTAAGACAATGAATAAAATTAAATTCATAATAAAAGTAATATATAAAATAATTGATATAGATGTATTATATATATAATTTTTAATAAGTATTACTTGAAATATGCTTAGTAATAATGCAAAAATAATTAATATTATTGAAATATTTTTTAAGTTAAATTTCATAAAAATTCCTCCATTATATTGTTATGTATATTTTTCCTTTTTTTACCAATTAATACAATATAATCATTAATCAATATTTTTGTCAATATAAAGTGGAAAAAAATGGAACACACTGAAATTTTAAATAAACCATTATATTAAATTCATAAACTATAATGTTTTTAATATAAATATAAAAAGGAGGGAGAATATGGAAAATAAAATAAAGTTAAGCATTTTAATAATAGCTGTTATGTGTATGGGCATTTTTACATATTTGCAAATAAATAATTCGATACTTGCAGCAGAAACTTTAAGTAATAAATTTATAGGGTGGGGAATTAAGAGAAATGATAATCATGAGCAACCAGATTTAGGAACAGAAAACAAAAAACTTATAGATAAATATGATGGTATTGCAATGGGAAATAAAGAATCAAAAAAAGTATACCTAACATTTGATTTAGGTTATGAAGCAGGATACACAGATAAAATCCTTGATACATTAAAAGCAAATGATGTAACAGCAACATTTTTTATTACAGCACATTATTTAAATACAAATGAAGATTTAGTAAAGAAAATGATTGAAAATGGGAATGACGTAGGAAATCATACTGTAAATCATTATAGTATGCCAAGTATTAGTGACGAAAAAATAGAAGAAGAAGTAATGAAACTTCACACAGCAGTTTATGAAAAAACAGGATATGAAATGAAATATTTTAGACCACCAAAAGGAGAGTATAGCGAAAGAGTACTTGCTAAAATTAATTCACTTGGATATAAAACTATAATGTGGTCATTTGCTTATGATGATTGGGATGAAAAGAAGCAAGGAAGAGAAGCATATGGAAAAGAAAAAATATTGAATAATATTCATAGTGGAGCAGTAATATTGTTGCATGCTACTTCAAAAGATAATATGAATATACTTGATGAATGTATAAAAGAAATAAAAAATATGGGATATGAATTTAAATCATTAGATGAATTTGAAAGATAATAAAAGCCATTAAATATTTTATTGTAAAATAGTGACAAAAATAAAATTTAGATATATAATAAAAACGTAAAAAAAGAAATGGAGTTGTGAAAATATGGAATTAAAAAAGATTTTAAGTGGTTTAGAGAACTTAAAGGCCAAGGGAGACCTTGATATAGATATAACAAATATAGAAAGCAATTCAAAAAAGATAGAAAAAGGTGGTTTGTTCGTAGCAATAAAAGGGTTTGCGTTTGATGGACATCAATATATAAAAGAAGCAGTAGAAAATGGTGCTATTGCAGTAATGATAGATTTAGAATCAGACATGAAATCATTAAAAATACCATCAGGTATTACTGTAATTGCTACTAAAGGAACTAGATATGCACTTGCAAAAATGGCTTGTAATTTTTATGATAATCCATCAAAAAAATTTAAATTAGTAGGTGTAACAGGAACAAAAGGAAAAACTACAACAACATATATGATAAAAGCAATATTAGAGAAAAAAGGATTAAAAGTAGGATTAATAGGAACTATAGCAAATTATATAGGAGATAAAAAATTAAACGATAGCAGTAGAACTACACCAGATAGTTTGGAACTTCAAAGAATGTTTTATCAAATGGCAAATGAAAAAGTAGATGCTGTTGTTATGGAAGTATCATCACAAAGTTTAAAATTAGATAGAGTTGTTGGATGTAATTTCGATATGGCTATATTTACTAATTTCCACAAAGATCATATAAGTGAAAAAGAACATCCAGATATGGAAGACTATTTCAATTCAAAACTAAAATTATTTGAAATGTGTGATACAGGTTTTGTAAATGTAGATGATTTTAATACTTATAAAGTAAAATCAAAATGTCCAAATTGTCAAGTTAAAACATATGGTATAGATAACTCTTGTGATTTATTAGCAAAAGATATAACAATAACAAATTCAACAGTGGATTTTAAAGTTAAAATAGGTGATAGAAATGAAAGAGTAAAAGTTGGAATTCCAGGTAGATTTAGTGTTTATAATGCATTAGCTGCTATTTCTGTTGGAATTAAATTTGGTGCAAATGCTGAAGAAATAAAAGAAGCACTTGCTAATGTAACTGTACCTGGAAGAAGTGAATTAGTTCCAAATAAAAAAGAATTAACAATAATGATAGATTATGCACATTCACCAGAAAGCTTAGAAAATATTCTTCAAGCAGTTAAAACATATACAAAAGGAAGAGTAATAAGCGTATTTGGTTGTGGTGGAGATAGAGATAAAGGAAAAAGACCTTTAATGGGAGAAATTTCAGGAAAAATTGCGAATTATACTATAATAACGACAGATAACCCTAGAACTGAAGATCCTGAAACAATAATAAAAGAAATAGAAGAAGGTATGAAAAAAACAAAAGGAAAATATACATGTATAGTAGATAGAAGAAAAGCAATAGAAGAAGCAATAAAAATGGCAAACAAAAGAGATATAATAGTATTAGCTGGAAAAGGACACGAACCTTACCAAGAAATTAACGGAAAAAAAGAATCTTTTGACGAAAGAATTATTGTAAAAGAAATAATAGATAAACTAGAAAAATAGTAAGAGGAGTGTTTAGCTTGGAATTTCAAATAAAAATATTACTAATTTCTTTTGTTGCAACAGTATTATTAGGGCTAGTAATAATACCAATATTGCAAAAATTGAAAGTAGGTCAAAACGAAAGAGACGATGGACCAGAGTCTCATTTAAAGAAACAAGGTACTCCAACAATGGGTGGAATAATAATGCTTATAAGCGTTATTATTTCTACCTTTTGTGGATATTTATATTATACAAATATAAAAAATGAACCTGATGTTGCTAGAAATTTAATACCATTTTTAATATTATCATTAGGGTTTGGATTCATAGGTTTTCTTGATGACTTTATAAAATTAATTTTGAAAAATACAAAAGGATTAAGTCCAAAATTAAAAATGCTAGGATTGCTAGTTATATCAGTATTTTATACAATATATCAAATGAGCTATAATTCTTTAGGAACAGAAACATTTATACCATTTATTAAAACGTATATAACTTTACCTGTATATATTTACATACCATTTATAATTCTTGTAATGCTTGCTACAACTAATGCAATAAATTTGACTGACGGAGTAGATGGATTAGCAGGATGTGTTTCAGTTGTAATAGTTACTACTTTAGTGGCAATATCAATATTACTAGGATTAAAAGAAGTTACTATATTTGGAAGCATAATTTGTGGAGCAATTATAGGATTCTTATTATTTAATTTAAATAAAGCAAAAGTTTTTATGGGAGATACAGGTTCTTTATTTTTGGGTGGAATAATAGCTGGAATGGCTATATATTTAAAGATGCCATTAATTCTATTAATAATAGCATTAGTTCCTGTTTGTGAAACTTTATCAGTAATGCTTCAAGTTGCATATTTCAAGAAAACAGGAAAAAGAATTTTCAAAATGGCACCATTACATCACCATTTTGAGTTATGCGGATGGAAAGAAAATAAGGTAGTTCTTATATTTTCATCTGTTACATTATTATTATGCATATTAGGGATTTTTTCAATTTAAAATGAAAGGAATTTTAGAAAATGGTACAAAAGGAGAAAAAAATAAAGGCATTTGCTAGCAATGCAATGGACTTTCCTTTAATTATAACTGTACTGTTATTGTTAGCTTTTGGTATAATAATGGTTCTATCAGCAAGCGCTCCAACATCTCTTGCTGAATCTGGAAATAGTTATGCTTATGCAATTAAACAAGGGATAAGTGCAATAATAGGAATAGTAGCAATGATATTCTTATCTAAGTTTGATTATAGAATATATAAAAAATGGCTTTGGGTTATTTATGTTTTTTGTGTAATCTTATTGTTAGCCGTATCATTTATTGGAATAGGAGCAAATGGTGCAAAAAGATGGATGCTTATAGCAGGATTTAACTTTCAACCATCAGAATTTACAAAAATAGGATTCATAATTTTTTATGCTTCGCTTCTTACAAAATTAAAAGAAGAAAATAAAATAGGAACTTTTAAGTGGGGATTTTGTTATCCAATTCTTCTTGGACTTCCACCAATTGCAATACTTCTAATACTACAAAACCATTTTAGTGTTACTTTATTATTAGTGTGTGTTACAGCTGTACAAATGATAATGGCTGGAACTAAAATAAAGCATTGTTTAATGGCAGGACTTCCAGCAGGATTAGGAGGAATTGCTTTAATACTAAAAAAAGGTGGAGAATTTAGAAGTGATAGAATAGCCACATGGCTTAATCCTTGGAATGATTTAACAGGAGATGGATGGCAAATTGTTCAAAGTTTGTATGCAATAGGTTCAGGAGGAATTTTTGGAGTAGGACTTGGAGAAAGCAAACAAAAATATCTATATATACCAGAACCTCACAATGATTTTATTTTTGCGGTATTAGCAGAAGAGTTAGGATTTATAGGATGTTTAGCAGTAATATTATTATTTATAATACTAATTTGGAGAGGAATAATAATAGCAATGAAAGCTCCAGATATGTTTGGTAGCTTAATAGCAATAGGAATAACTTCACTAATTGGATTTCAAGTAATAATAAATATAGCTGTTGTTACAAATTCAATGCCAGTAACAGGTATGCCATTGCCATTCTTTAGTTATGGTGGTAGTGCTTTATTGTCAATTTTAGCATCAATAGGTATATTACTAAATATTTCAAGAGCTGGAAATAAGGTTTAGAAAGACTTTTATTAATTAGGAGGATATAAGATGAATGTAATTATTGCAGCTGCAGGAACAGGAGGACACATAAATCCAGGAATAGCAATAGCAAACAAAATAAAAGAAAAAGACAAAAATGCAAACATAACTTTTATAGGAACTACTAGAGGATTAGAAAATGATTTAGTACCAAGAGCAGGATATAAATTAAAAACAATAGAAGCTTATGGTTTTAGTAAAAAAATATCATTAGAAAATTTCCAAAATATATATAAGACATTTAGAAGCAAAAAAGATATAATAAAGTACATAGAAGAATTTAAACCAAATGTAGTAATAGGTACAGGGGGATATATATGTGTACCAGTTTTTTCAGCAGCAAGAGCTAAAAATATACCGATTGTTATACACGAAAGTAATGCTTTTCCTGGAAAAGCAACCAAAATGTTTGCTAAAAAGGCAGATAGAGTGTTAGTAGGTTTTGAAGATGCAAAAAAAAGAATGAAAAACATGAGAAACATTATTGTTACAGGAAATCCAACTAAAATACAAAAAATAGATATTTCACTAAATAGAAAAAAACAATTGAAAGAAGAATTAGGATTAAAAGAAGAATTACCTGTTGTGTTGGTGTTTGGTGGAAGTCAAGGAGCTCAAGCAATAAATGAAAGTTTCATAGGAATAATAGAGAAAAAATTAAATACTGAATTTCAAATTATTTGGTCAACAGGTCCAAAGCAATATGATTTAATAAAAGAAGATTTAAATAAAAGAAACATTAATATTAATAATATAAAGAATGTAAAAATAGTTCCATATATATATAACATGGAGGAGATTTTGAATTTATCAGATTTAGTTGTATGTAGAAGTGGAGCAATGACAATAACTGAAATTTGTATAGTAGGAAAACCAGCTATATTTATCCCATTTCCATATGCAGCTGAAAATCATCAAGAATATAATGCTAGGGTACTAGAAAAAGTTGGGGCTGCTAAAATTATATTAAATTCAGAATTATCTACACAAAGAATGCTAGAAGAAATAAAAGAAATTATATTAAATAAAAAAGAATTACACGAAATGGGAATTTTAGCGAGAAATTTAGCCCCATTTAATGTTGAAGACAAAATATATAGAGAAATAATGGAAGTTGCAAAAAAATAACAAACATGATATAATATAATAGGAATTTTAAATTATAGTAAAGGAGATACTATATATGGAAAATGAAAATAATGAATTAAAAATAAGTGGGAAATTGTTGCATGAATATGAAACTCAAAAAAGTAATCCAGTATTTATGGCATTTTTTAAAGAATATAATGTAGATGAAAATAGTGAAAATTTTAAGGAAGATTTACTAAAAACACTTGAAGCTGTTAAAGAATATAATAAAGCTAAAAATACAAAACAGTTTAAGGCAATATCAGATTTTTTTGAATATGACGCAAAAAAACCAGATGCTACATATATTCCAGGAATATTAAGCATTTATAAAGATTATGAGAAAATAAAAGATGATAGATTATTTAAAGATATAGCTTTAAACGAAGGATTAAAAGAAAACAGAAGTGATTATGGTGAAAAATTAGTAGAAGTAATGAATAAATATTATTCTGCAAAAGAAAATATAAAATTAACTGATGCTAAAACATTATCAACAGATGTAAATAAAATGATAAAAGAAGCAGGAATGGCTGAAAACACAAATATAGAAAAATCAACAGATGAGCAATTTAAAGAATTAATAAGTAGAATAGATTATATGCAAAGTGGAAAAATGACAAAAGCAGAAAAAGAAGCAATAAAGTCAGCATATGAGCTAGGAAAAGACAAAAAACAAAGTAGAGGTACTACTGTAGAAGAATTAAATCAAATGATAGATAAAGCACAAAAAAGAAGTAAAAATAATTCTATGGATAAAATGGACAAGAATGAAGAAAAAGTATCAAACAAATCTGCTTATACATGGGATGAATTAATTGATGATAAAGTAAACATTGATTCTGCAGATATAATAGTTACAGGAGAAACCAAAAAAAGAGCTCCAAAAGAACAAGAAGTAATAGATGCAATTTTTTATGAGAATAAAGATTCAGATAAAGAATTTGGAATTAATGCTAAAAATAAAAGTGATAAAACATGGGAAAATTTAGTTAGCAAAAATGGAAAAAAACAATATGCAACAGAAGATATGAGTGAATTTTTTAATAGTGAATTACAAAGACTAGATGAACAAAATGATGAAATGGATGAAGAGTTTAAGAAATCTTTTAAAGAAGCACATGAGGCACATAAAGAAACAATGTCTAAACTAGGAAATGACATAGATATAAAGTTTAATGCTAATTTAGGAGTTTATCAATTATATACAGCAGGAAAGTTAATAAAAAATGAACCACCTAAAGAAATGTCATTTTTCGAAAGAAGAAAATTTATTAAAACAATTAATGAAAAAGATGGTAAATTTCATTCATATAAAGATGTTGGAAAATTTGTAGATCCTAATGTGTATGAATTGTTAAAATATGCAGATAAAAATTATCCACTAGATAATGGAGAAAAACGTTCTGTAGAATATTTAAGAGCTTTAAAAGATGAAAGTCCAAAAAGTTTATTATGCAAAATAGAATATGATTTAAGAGGAATAAAAGACCAAAAAGATATTAATTTTATAGAAAAAGCTAGAATTAAAAATTTTGCAAAACAACATGAAGAAATGAAACTTGCAGAAGTTGAAAGAGATCCTAAGAGAAAAGTTCCAAAAGCATTAAAAAGAGTTGCAGCTGTACTTGCAGGTGTAGGTATTGCTATAGGAGGTATGACTTTTGCTAGTAAAAATGAAGAAAAATTATTAGATGAAGGACAATCACCTACAATTTCTGATACAGTAAAACCAAATGATGAAAAAGAAGAAACAAAAAATGATAATATAGATAAAGAAGAAAATACAAATAAAAACACAGATAAAGAAGAAATAGAAACTGTAGTTGATACACAAGAACAAGAAGTAAAACAAGATTTATCTATAGGAAAAGAAGTTACAGTAGATGCAAAATATTTATATAGCAATTGTGAAGGTGCTACACCTAAATGCGATTTAGAAAAATTTATGAAAAATAATCCAGGAGCAAAATTCACAATAGGAAGAATGGCTGTAAAAGACGTTGATGGATATAAAATAAATACAACAGAATCTGGTATCTCTTTAGATGAGTTGAAAGAAAAATATGGAGAAGATGCAGAATATTTCTGTAACTTTAAAGTAGAAGTACCAAATGGAACTTATGTAGATATAGGATGGACAAGTGTTGATAATGTTAAAGTAAAAGAACAAGAAAAAGAAAAACAAAATAAATGGCAACTTGATGAAGAATATGTAAAAGCAACAAATGAAGTGGGAAGATCTGGAGCAAGTAAACAAGCAGAAGATGCTGTTAAAACTGCATTAAAAGATGCAGGACATGAAGTTGAATTTTAAAAAAATAAAAAAATGAGTGAATGAGTTCACTCATTTTTTTGTGTAAAAATTCTTAAGAACTCTCTGCTCTAAGTAAATATTGAATTTCCAAAAAAAGTATGGTATAATATAACTATTCTATCCTTGGTATGGGAGCAAAAAATATACCGGTTACAAAATATTAGTAACTAAAATGGAGGTAATATGACTGTAACAATCAATGTAAGGGAGCTTTCTCTTGAAACTCGTGCAAGTTTGGCAAAAGAAGAAGGTATTCCAAAGGAAATGCTTATGGAACTTGCAAAAGATGAGGAAGTTGGGGTGCGGATAAATATATCTGCAAATAAATCAGTTCCGCCTGAATGTTTGGCAAAGTTTGCTGAAGATGAGTTACTGGCGGTACGTATAAACGTTTCTGCAAATCCATCGACACCAGCAGATGTGTTGGATAAACTGTCTACTGAAAATGATGAAGCAATCCGCGCAAATGTTGCAGAAAATCCTTCAACATCAGAAAACACATTGAAAAAGCTGGTAAATGATGAATGGCTTGTCGCAAGAATGAAAGCTGCAGAAAGACTCGAAAGCCTGAAAAAGAAATAAAATACTAGCGTAATCCAAAGGAACTATTACAATTATTTGTGATAGTTCTTTTTGGATTATATATAATTAATTTGAGTAGAATATAATTTTTTGTGCTTGAATATATAATAAAATTTTATTAAGCATGTAACTATTGTGTAACCTATTAAAGTATTGAATTTTAAAGAAAAATGTGTTACAATAAAATTATTCTATCCTTGGTATGGGAGTAAAAAATATACCGGTTACAAGAAGTTACAAAATATTAGTAACCAAAATGGAGGTAATATGAGAGTAACAATCCACTTAGAAAGTTTTTCAACTAAGACACGAGTTTGCTTAGCAAATGAAGAAACACTTCCTAAGCTTATGCTCATGGAACTGTCTGAAGATGAGCGGATTAATGTACGAGCAGCTGTAGCATTTAATCCATCAACTCCTGAAGAAGCTTTAGAAAGGCTTTCAAGAGATGATTCAACTCTTGTTAGGGTAAATGTTGCAAAGAATCGTTCTACTCCAGAGAGTGTTCTGGAAAAACTTTCAAAAGATGAAGTGATAGAGGTTAAGGTAGCTGTTGCAGGTAATCCATTTACTTTGGAGGAAGTTTTAACTACTCTCTCGAAAGATAAGTGCGTAGGAGTAAGAGAAGCAGTAGCTTGCAATACTTCAACACCAAATGATGTAATAGAAAAGCTTACAGAAGATGAAGATATTGGGGTTAAAAAGATTGCAGAGGCAACTTTAAAAGAAAGAGAAAAAGTCTAAAAATAATATTTGCATTTTTTAAAACATCAAAAAGAACTATCGCAATTATTTGTGATAGTTCTTTCAATTTTTATATAAAAAAGTAGTATACATATTGCAAAAAATATTATAATAGATTAAAATACAATGATAGAAGAATAAGAATAGGAGATATTTTATATGACTGATAAATTAGTTATTGTAGAATCACCTGCAAAGGCAAACACAATAAAGAAGTTTTTAGGTGGTAAATGTAAAGTAGTAGCATCTATGGGACATGTGCGAGATTTGCCAAAATCAAAAATGGGAATTGATATAGAAAATAACTTCGAATTACAATATATAAATATAAGAGGAAAAGCAAGTTTAATAAATTCATTAAAAAAAGATGCAAAAGAAGCAAAACAAGTTATATTAGCAACTGACCCTGATAGGGAAGGAGAAGCAATAGCATGGCATTTAGCTCATATATTAGGAATACCAGAAGATACAGTATGTAGAGTAACTTTTAATGAAATAACAAAAGAAACTGTTCAGGAATCAATAAAAAAACCTAGAACAATAAATTTAAATTTAATAGATGCTCAGCAAGCAAGAAGAGTTTTGGATAGAATAGTAGGTTACAAAATTAGTCCAGTTCTATGGAAAAAAGTAAAAAAAGGACTCTCAGCAGGTAGAGTTCAGTCTGTTGCAGTAGAGTTAATTGTAGAAAGAGAAGAAGAAATTGAAAAATTTATTCCAGAAGAGTATTGGAATATAAATGCAATATTATCAGATAAAAAAACAAAAACAAAATTTGAAGCAAAATTTTATGGAAAAGATAACCAAAAAATAGAGTTACATTCTAAAGAAGATGTTGATGAAATTTTAAATAATATAGAAAATGCAAAATATATAGTAAAAGACATAAAAAAAGGAGAGAAAAAACGTACACCAGCTCCACCATTTACTACTAGTACAATGCAACAAGAGGCATCAAGAAAATTGAATTTTGCCTTAAAGAAAACTATGTCAGTAGCTCAAGGATTATATGAAGGTGTAAAGATACCAGAAAAAGGATTAGCTGGTCTTATAACATATATGAGAACTGATTCAACAAGAATATCTGAAGAAGCAAGAAGAGCTGCAAAAACATATGTTGAAGAAAAATATGGAGAATCTTATTACGAGAATAGATATTATAAAACAAAAGCAGATGCTCAAGATGCTCACGAAGCTATTAGACCAACATACGTGGAATTAGAGCCAGAAAAAATAAAAGAATATTTAACATCAGATCAATATAAATTATATAAATTAATATATAATCGTTTTATAGCAAGTCAAATGGCATCTGCTGTATATGATACATTAGCAGTAAGTATAGATGCTAACAATTACAATTTTAAAGCAAATGGTCAAACTTTAAAATTTAAAGGTTTTATGACTTTATATGTTGAAAATGTTGATAATGAAAAAGAAGAAGAATTTACAAAAATACCAGAATTACAATTAGATGAAGAAGTGGTTAAAGAAAAATTAGATGCAAAGCAAAGTTTTACAGAGCCACCACCAAGATATACAGAAGCAAGTTTAGTAAAAGCTTTAGAAGAAAAAGGAATTGGTAGACCAAGTACATATGCTCCAACAATAACAACAATACTTGCAAGAAGATATGTAGAAAAAGTACAAAAACAATTGTTACCCACAGATTTAGGAAAAGTTGTGAATAAACTTCTTATGGAAAACTTTAAAGATGTAATTAATGTTGAGTTTACTGCAAAAATGGAGGAAGAATTTGATAAAATTGCAGAAGGTGAAGAGCCATGGAAAAAAGTAATAAAAGAATTTTATGATCCATTTGAAAAAGTAGTAAATAAAGTGGAAAAAGAATTAGAACATGTTAAATTAGAATATGAAGTATCAGATGTACCATGTGAAAAATGTGGAAGAATGATGGTTATTAAATATGGTAAATACGGAAAGTTTTTAGCATGCCCTGGATATCCAGAGTGTAGAAATGCGAAACCATTAGTTGAGACTATAGATGTTCCATGTCCTAAGTGTGGTTCTGCTGTACAAGTTAGAAAAACAAAAAGAAGAAAAAATTATTATATATGTGAAAATAATCCAGCATCATGTGACTATATTTCTTGGAATAAGCCTAAAAAAGGTGAAAAATATGATGCAAGTAAAGAAGATTTATCTGAAATAGAAAAAGAAACTAGTAAGAAAAAAACTAAAAAATCTTCAACTACAAAATCAAAAACAACTAAAGCTAAAACTACAAAGAAAAAAACTACTAAGAAGAAATAGAAGACTTTATTAAAAGTCTCTATAGAATAGAAAGTTTTGAAAACTTTTATATTAGATAAATAGACAGGTCATCAATTATAGATGACCTATTCTAAAATTAGAAGGAGTATTTATGAAAGAATATATAACAGTAGTAGGTGGAGGATTAGCAGGTACAGAAGCGGCATATCAAATTGCAAAAAGAGGAATAAAAGTAAAATTATATGAGATGAAACCAGAAAAATATTCTGAAGCACATTCAAATAAAAATTTAGCAGAAATTGTTTGTAGTAATTCTTTTAAATCTAGTAGTTTAACAAATGCATGTGGATTATTAAAAGAAGAATTAAGATTATTAGATTCTCTTCTTATAAAATGTGCTGACGAAACTCAGGTTCCAGCAGGACAAGCTTTAGCTGTTGATAGAGAAAATTTTTCAGAGCTAGTAACTAAAAAAATAGAAGATAATGAAAATATAGAAATTATAAGAAAAGAATATAGTGGAGAAGATTTAGAAGAATTAAGTAAAGATGGAATTGTGGTTATTGCAACAGGTCCACTTACATCTGAAAAATTATCTGAAAATATATCTAAATTAACAGGAAAAGATAAATTATACTTTTTTGATGCTGCAGCTCCAATAATAGAAAAAGACAGCATTAATATGGATATCGCTTTTTGGGGAGATAGATATGGAAAAGGAGAAAGTGCATATATAAATCTTCCTATGAATGAAGAAGAATACAATAAGTTTTATAATGAATTGGTAAATGCAGAAGTAGTAACTTTACATGAATTTGAAAAAAAAGAGATTTTTGAAGGTTGTATGCCAATAGAAATAATGGCTAAGCGTGGAATAGATACATTATGCTTTGGACCATTAAAACCTGTAGGATTTGAAGATGTGAGAACTGGAAAAAGACCTCATGCTATAGTTCAATTAAGGCAAGATAATAAAGAAGGAACTTTGTTTAATATGGTTGGATTTCAAACTAATCTAAAATTTGGAGAACAAAAGAGAGTATTTTCTCTTATTCCAGGATTAGAAAATGCAGAGTTTGTAAAATATGGTGTAATGCATAGAAATACTTATATTAATTCAACAGAGTTATTAGATAATACATACAATTTAATAAAAAATAATAATATATTTTTTGCTGGACAAATAACAGGAGTTGAGGGGTATGTTGAATCAATTTCTTCTGGATTAGTAGCAGGAATAAATGCAGCAAATAAATATTTGAATAAAGATAAGTTTATTTTAAATGATAAAATAGTATGTGGTGCTTTGGCAAAATACATTTCAACTGAAAACAAAAGATTTCAACCAATGAATGCAAATTTTGGAATATTACCACCCCTTGAAGAAAAGATAAGAGATAAAAAAATAAAATATGAAAAATTAGCACAAAGAGCAATTGAAAATGTGAGGGAGGTTAATATATGATGAAAATAAAAAATAAAGGACTTATTTTAGTTATTATAATAACTGTAGTGTATTCAATAATATCTTTTTATAATCTAGGAACATTAGTAAATCCACAGACATTTATGAAATTTGAAAAAGCAAATGATTATGCAATATTTGAATTAAATGATAATAGTTTATCTAAAATAAGATATTATACAGGTGTAAACACAGGAAAATATAATATTTATACATCAGATGATTTAAAGGATTATACATACATTACAACGACATCAGATTTTTATGTATTTTCTTGGAATGATGTAAGTCTTTCAGGAAAAGGAAAATATTTATATATTCAAACAGTATCTCCAGGAACTTATTTAGGTGAAATTGTAGCATATGATACTGAGAACAATAAGATAAATTTATTACCTGCTTCAGAAAATGCAAATTATCTAGTTGATGAGCAAGATACTGTTCCAGAAGAAATTAGTTATTTAAATAGTACTTATTTTGATGAAGTGTATCATGCAAGAGCAGCTTTTGAATATATACATAATTTAAAACCTTATGAATGGGTACATCCACCACTTGGAAAATTATTAATCTCACTTCCAGTGAGGTATTTAGGAATGACTACATTCGCATATAGATTAATGGGAAATATAGCTGGAATTATAATGATACCTGTAATGTATATGATAGCAAAAAAATTATTCAAAAGTGAAAAATGCGGAGTAATTGCAGCTTTAATCATGGCTTGTGACGGAATGCATTTTGCACAAACAAGAATTGCAACAGTAGACAGTTATTTAACTTTATTTATAATGATATCATATTTATTTATGATTAGATATCTAGAATTAAAGAAAGAAGATAGTGTAAAAAAGAAAATAAAAGAATTATTTTTCTGTGGTTTATTTATAGGATTTGCTATAGATACAAAATGGAGTGCAATGTTTGCAGCAATGGGTTTAGCAATAATATTCTTTGTACATCTAATTTATAATTGTATAAAAGACAAAAAGTGGACTATGGATAATACAAAAATAATTTTATCATGTATAGTATCATTTGTAATAGTACCTATAATTATATATGTAGCATCATATGCACCATTCTTTAGTTGTCCAGAATCAGAAGTAAAGGATTTCCAGAGTTTTATAGAACATCAGAAAGGTATTTATGAGTATCATTCTAAGCTAGAAGCTACACATCCATTTACTTCACCATGGTATACATGGCCTATATTATATAAGCCAGTTTGGTATTATGTAGGATATTTTGCTAACAATCAAGTATCAACTATTGCTTGTTTAGGAAATCCTATAATATGGTGGGGAGGAATATTAGGTGTAATATACTTAGCAATATGTTTTATAAAACATATTATAAAAAAAGATTTTGAAAAAATAAAAGCACCAGGAATATTGTTAACAGTTATAGCTACGACATTTTTATCATATATATTTGTTGGAAGAATAATGTTTTTATATCATTATTTCATAACATTACCTTTTGTAATGTTAGCACTTGCAGGATTAATTAATTTTATAGATGATTTTGCAAGAAAACATAAATTTAAATTTGTAATACCAATATTTTCAATAATAATAATTACATTTTTTATATATTTCTTTCCAGTAGTCTCAGGATATAGAGTAAGTAAAGAATATATAGATAACACAAAATGGTTAAAAACATGGATATATTAAATAAGTAAAGTAAGCACTGAAATATACTGAACCAAAAAAATTGGACATTTTTTGATTAGGTATTAGGTAACTTGGGAATGAACTCTGCATTGTACAGGGCTCATTCCTTTTAATTTGCACTTTATCATTTTATTTTTTATATGGAAAATTGATTACAAAATATTAATTTATATTCACAAAATATACATTTTGTATTATAATATAACCTAGAAAAAGGGAGGGGATTTTGTTGAATAGAAAGGTTAAATGCTTTTTAATATTAACTGTAATTTTAAGTTTTTTATTAATATTTGTGAATACTAAAAGTGTATTAGCAAATACTGATGAATATTATACAGTAAACGAATCATTAACTGTATATAATAATACTAAAAGCGCAAACGATGATTTTTATTCTTATGTTGCTTATAATCCAAAATCATATTTAATTGACAGAGAAGATAATTCATTTGATAGAATAAATATTTCAAATGGAAAGATTTTTGTTACTAGATTAGATTCTGATTTTGTAAAAATAAGTGAACAGGAAATAAATGTAGAGCTTCCATTAATCGGAGGAATTTATTCTGGAGAATATAATAATTACATCGCTTTTGGTCAAGAAAATAAAGATGAAAGTAATACAGCAGAGGTTATAAGAATTGTAAAATATGCTAAAGATTGGACAAGGATAAGCCAATGTTCAATAAGCGCAATAAATACAACAGTGCCATTTGATGCAGGAAACTGTAGAATGACAGAGACAAACGGAAAATTAATTGTTCATACTGCTCATGAAATGTATAAGAGTAGTGATGGATATAATCATCAATCTAATTTGAGAATAGAAATAAATCAATCAAATATGCAATGTTTATCTACAAAACACGTTGTTTCAAATGTAGGAACAGGATATGTTAGCCATTCATTTGATCAATACATATTATCAGAAGGACAAAATGTTTATACAGTAGATTTAGGTGATGGATACCCAAGAGGAGTTGTTTTATGCAAATATGATGTGTCAAATTTTAACAAACCAACTAACACAGCAAATGTATTTGTTGCAACAGGTTCAACAGGTGACAATTACACAGGATTAAATATAGGAGGATTTGAACTATCAAGCAATAATTGTTTAATAGTAGGAAATTCTGTAAGACAGATATCTAGTGGAAAAAGCAATACTGAAAAAAGAAACATTTATTTAACAGTTACTCCAAAAAATAATATAAGTTCATCAAGTTCAAAAACAATATGGTTAACCAATAATGCATATAATGGAAGTGTAAACGTAACATGTCCACATATAGTAAAATTAAATAATAATAGATTTGCAATTATGTGGGGATTAGATGGTAGTAAAAATTATGGTAAAGTTCAAATGGTAATAGTAGATGGCGATGGAAATAAATTAACAGATGTAATAACATTCGGAGGAATGGTATCAGGAACTTTTCCAATAGTATTTAATAATAAAATATTATGGGATGTATCAAATTCAGCAATAGGAAAAACAATATTTTTTGAAATAGATGCTTCTACAAATGATAAATTTAATAGTTATGCAAATAAAAATCTTATAAACTATGATGGAACAGAACATTTTGATTTAACAGAAAATAGAGAAGGAGATTTTATCTTAGGAAAATATGATGATAGTTCAGAAAGTTTAGTAATTCCATATGTAAATTATCCATGGGTTAGAAATGCAATAAGAACTGATACTTTTAAAGATTGTACTAAATTAAAAAATGTAACAATTCCTGGTGATTATAGAAGATCAAAAAATTACAATGGACCAGATGGAATTTTTCAAAATTGTAAGTCTATAGAAAATGTTAAATTTTTAAGTGGAACTAAAACAATTGGAGAAAAAACATTTTATAATTGTACTAATTTAAAAACAGTTGATTTTGGAGACACTATTCAAACAATAGGTGAATATGCGTTTTCATATACAGGAATAACCAATTTAAAAATTCCAGATTCAGTAACAACAATATCTAAATATGCTTTTTCAAACATTAGCAGTTTAGCTGAAATAAAATTTTCAAATAACTTGCAAGAAATTGGAGATTTTGCATTTGCTTATGCAAAAGCATTAACAACAATAACGTTACCAGATAGTTTAAAAATAATAGGTAAAAGAGCATTTTGGTATGATGAAGATTTACAAGGAACAATTACAATACCAGCAAAAGTAACATCTATAGGTGAATCAGTTTTTGAAGGAAATAGAAAAATACAAAAATTAGTATTTAAAAATAGCAATACTCCAGCTGGAAGTAGAATGGTTATAAGTGATCATGAAATGGATGTTGGAGATACATATAAACCTGTAGAAGGAGCAAAAATTTCTAAAATAGAAAAAGGAAATGAGGAATGCGTAGAAGTATCAAGTGATGGTACTATAACAGCTTTAAAAGCTGGAAATTCAATAGCAGTAAACTATTATATTGAGGGACAGGATGGAGTTGTGTTTGTTACTATACTTAAAATAAATCAAAAAGATATACCTTTAACAAGTATAAGTTTGAATAGAATGACACTATCTTTAGCTCAAGGAGAAACAAGTAATTTAACAGTAACATATAAACCAAGCAATACAACAGATAGTAAAACAGTACAATGGACAACAACTGATTCAAAAGTAGCTACAGTAACAAATGGAATAGTGAAAGCAGTTGGACCAGGAACAGCAACAATAAAAGCAAAAGTTGGTACTAAAACAGCAACATGTGTAGTAACAGTAACTGCACCACTACAAAGTATAAGTTTAAATACAACAAAATTGTCATTATTGCAAGGAAAAACAAGTGATTTAACAGTAACATATAATCCAAGTAATACAACAGATAGTAAAGCGGTTACTTGGACAACAAGTAATTCAAAAGTAGCAACAGTATCAGTGGGAACTGTAAAAGCAGTTGGAGCTGGAACAGCAACAATAACAGCAAGAGTTGGAAGCAAAACAGCAACATGTATAGTAACAGTAACTGCACCAACACCGACACCAACAGTAAAACCAACACCAACAGCGACAGCAAAGCCAACACCGACACCAACAGCAAAACCAACACCAACGGCAACAGCAAAGCCAACACCAACAGCAACGGCAAAGCCAACACCAACAGCAACCGCAAAACCAACACCGACACCAACAGTAAAACCAACACCAACAGCGACAGCAAAGCCAACACCAACAGCAACGGCAAAGCCAACACCAACGGCAACAGCAAAGCCAACACCAACGGCAACGGCAAAGCCAACACCAACAGCAACAGCAAAGCCAACACCAACAGCAACGGCAAAACCAACACCAACAGCAACAGCAAAACCAACACCAACGGCAAAACCAACACCAACACCAATACCAAAAACAGTAGGAGTTAAATATTATACTCACATTCAAGATATAGGATGGGAAAAACAATATGAAAAATCAAATGGAAAAACATCAGGAATAGAAGGTAAAGGGTTAAAAGTAGAAGCAATAAGAATATTATTAGAAAATGCACCATCAAATGCAAAAATATTATATAAATCACATGTACAAGATATAGGATGGGAAGATTGGAAAAGCAATGGAGAGCAATCTGGAACAACAGGACAAAATAAAAAAATAGAAGCTGTAAGAATTAAATTAGAAAATATGTCTGGATATAGTGTAAAATATAGAGCATATGTAGAAGGAAAAGGATGGCAAGATTGGGTAAGTGATGGAATAGAAGCAGGAAGTACAGGAAAGAATTTGAAGTTAGAAGCAATACAAATAATGATTGTAAAAACATCAGAAGCTCCAAAAACAGAACCAGGAGTACAATATTATGGACATATTCAAGATATTGGATGGGAAAATAGATATGATAAGAAAAATGGAGAAATATCTGGTATAGCTGGAAGAGGCTTGAAAGTAGAAGCTTTAATGTTACAATTAATAGGAGTACCAGAAGGAGCAAGTATTGAATATAAAAGTCATGTTCAAGATTTAGGTTGGGAATCTTGGAAAAGTAATGGAGAGCAATCTGGAACAACAGGACAAAACAAAAAAATAGAAGCAGTTAGAATAAGAATAAAAAATTTACCAGGATATAGTGTAAAATACAGAGCATACGTAGAAGGAAAAGGATGGCAAAATTGGGTAAGTGATGGAGTAGAAGCAGGAAGTACAGGTAAAAATTTAAAATTAGAAGCAATACAAATAATGATTGTAAAAACATCAGAAGCTCCAAAAACAGAACCAGGAGTACAATATTATAGCCATATTCAAGATATTGGATGGGAAAATAGATACTCAAAATCTGATGGAGAAATCTCTGGAGTAGTTGGAAAAGGATTAAAAGTAGAAGCAATGAGATTCCAACTAAAGGGAACTCTAGAAGGTGCAAGTATTCAATATCAAGCACATGTACAAGATATAGGTTGGGAAAGCTGGAAGAAAGATGGAGACCAAGCAGGAACAACGGGACAAAATAAAAAGATAGAGGCTATGAAAATAAAAATAACTAATTTACCAGGATACAGTGTAACGTATAGAGGTTATGTTCAAGGAAAAGGTTGGACAAATTGGGTAAAAGATGGAGAAGAATGTGGTACTACTGGTAAAAACTTAAAACTAGAAGCAATTCAAGTGAAAATTGTAAAGAAATAAAAGAACAATAGTGGGCTGATTAATTTTTTTATATTTTAAATTGTAATGTTCAGCCCACGTTTAATTGTTCGTGTGCGAAATTTGCACATAGCAAATTTCTGTACAAAGTATTTATTTAATAGGAATTTCAGAGAAATTTTCTATTAAATAAAAATAGAAAAGCGAGCTTTTGCAAATTGTAAAAGTTCGCTTTTCTCATAATAAGAAATATATAATTTTTATGCGTTTTCTGTCATTATTGGTACCATTTGTTTTTTACGAGAAACTACACCTTTTAATAAAGCTGTGTTATTTTCTAAAGTAACATTGTAAGATTTTTCAACTATATCAGCTCTTTTTCCAAGAACAATAGCTTGAGAATTACTGTTTATAATATCTGTTATAGCCAAAACAAATAATCCTAAATCTTTTTCTTCAATAATTTTGTTCATTTCAGCTTCTAAATCAGTTTTAAATTTCATTACATCATCAATACAAGCAGTATTTACTTGAGCAATTATAGATTTAACATCTTTTAAAGAAGTTTCTTTTGCATCGATAAATAATATATCTTTAGCAGAAAATCCTGTTAAATCAGTACCAGCTTTTAGCATATCTAAACCATATGTATTAGCATCTAATTCTGCAATTTTTGCAAGTTCATTAGCTATTTCAATATCTTCTTTTGTGCAAGTAGGTGATTTAAATAAAAGTGTATCTGATATTATAGCAGAAAGCATTAATGTTGCAATTTTTTTATCTATTTCTACATTATTTTCTTTATATAATTTGTATAATATTGATTCTGTACATCCAATTGCTTCTGTTCTAACATATGTAGGATATTTAATGCAAAAATCAGATATACAATGATGATCGATAACTTTTAAAATATTAGCTTTTTCTATATTTGGAACAGTTTGTAAAAAGCTGTTGTGATCAACTAATATAACATCTTGTCCATCTTCAACATCTGAAATTAATTCAGGAGCTTCAATTCCTAAATAATTTAAAACATATTGAGTTTCTTTATTAATTTCTCCTAGTCTGCAAGCTTTTACATTATCATTACCTAATTTTTTTTCAAAATTTTCCATAACTAAGCTTGAAGTTATAGAATCTGTATCTGGACTTTTATGTCCAAAAATAAGAATTTTTTCCATAATATTACACTCCATTCATTAAAGTATTTTTAGCTATAATATACCAAAAATGTAAAAAAATCAACAATTTATCCAAAAATAGAGCAGATAATAACATTAATCTAATAAAGCATTAGAAATTATCTAATGCTTTAAAATCTAAAAAATATTAATAAGAATATTTTGTGCATCTTCTTTTCGAAGGGCGATAGTACTGCCACGTACTCTAAAAGCTCTTGGATCACCTGAAGGGCTTTGTAATATAGGCTCTATAGTAGTATTTTTTACAATTCCTAAGTCTAGAAGTCTACGCCTAATATCACCGCTACAATTTAATGCTTCAATTTTTGCAATATGATTCATTGCTAATTTATCGAGTGTGTATAATTTCATAATAAACCTCCAAACGCTTAATATAATATATGAAAAAAACGTAAAATAGTGTAATTATATTAGAGAAAATTGTATTGATAAAAAGTGGAATATGTTGTAAAATATATAAAGTTAAGAATAAAAAGGAAGTAATGTTATGAATAAGAAAATAATATTAGCAATTTGTGTAGTAATTAGTATAATTATAATAATAGTTGCCATTTGTAATAATACTGATAGTAATGAAAAAACATATTTATATGAAGAAAATGGGTTATTCGGATTAGAAAATGATGAAGGGAAAAAAGTTACAGAGGCAAAATATAATAAAATAATAAAAATAGACAATGTAGATAATATGTATATTGTAAATATAAATAGTAAATACGGATTAATTAATTCTTCTGGAAAAGAAGTAATTGAAGTTGAATACGATAATATTGTGAGTGATGAATATAATTACGATTACTCCAAAATAGGATATATATTATCTCAAAAAACAAAAGAAGGATATAAATTCGGATATGCTAATGATAAAGGAAAGATAATATTAGATTGTGAATATGAAGAAGTAAGAAGAGTATCAGAATATAAAGGTGAAGATATATATCTAATATTAAAAGAAAATGGAAGATATGGGATATTAAAAAATAATAAATTCGTTGTAGATTTAAAATATCAGGATATTTTTTACAATGATTCAGTAGATAGATTTATTGTTGAGAAAAATGGAAAATATGGAGTACTAGATAGAGATGGTAAGGAAATAATAAAGCCAGAATATACAATGTTTGGAATAGATGAAGAAGGAATATTCTTTTTAGATAATAATAAAACTATATATTATGATGCAAACGGTAAGCTTTTGCGTGTTATAGAAAGGGAGAAATAAAATGTATAAAGAATTTGGAATATCAGAAGATATTGAAAATTTGGCAATTCAAACTGAAAATGAACTAAAAGAAATATTTAATAAGATAGATGAAAGATGTACAAGAAATTCTTTGAAAGTATTAAGTGCTTTTCAAAAGAACAGAATATCAGATATGCATTTTGGTAGTACAACTGGATACGGATATAACGATATAGGAAGAGATACTATAGAAAAGGTTTTTGCAGATGTACTAAATGCAGAAGATAGTTTAGTTAGAACACAATTTATTTCAGGTACTCATGCTATAACTGTTGCATTATTTGCTTGCTTAAGACCAGGAGATACTATGCTTAGTATATGTGGGAAACCATACGATACTTTAGATTCAATAATAGGAATTGAAGAGAATGCTAGTTCTTTAAAGTCTTATAATATAAAATATGAACAAATTGATTTGATTGATGATGATTTTGATATTAAGTCAATACAAGAAAGAGTTTCTAAAGGAAATGTAAAATTGATAGAAATACAACGCTCAAGAGGATATGCTATAAGAAAGAGTTTGACTATAGATAAAATAGAAAGAGCAATTAAGGCAATAAGAGAAGTAAATAAAGATGTTATTATAATGGTTGATAATTGTTATGGAGAGTTTGTTGATGACAAAGAACCTTTAGATGTAGGAGCAGATATAATAGTTGGTTCGTTAATAAAAAATTTAGGTGGAGGATTAGCTCCAAATGGAGCATATATTGCTGGTAGAAAAGATTTAGTTAATTTGGCTGCAGAAAGATTAACTTCACCAGGTCAAGGAAAAGAGGTTGGACCAACACTTGGAATAAATAAAAATATTTTGCAAGGTTTATATATGGCACCTTCTGTTGTTGCTAGTAGTTTGAAGACTGCTGTTTTTGCAAGTAGAATGTTAGAGAAATTAGGGTATAATGTTCAACCAAAATGGGATGAGAAAAGAGCTGATATTGTTCAAACTATAGAGTTTGGAAATAGTGAGGATTTGATAAAGTATTGTCAAGGTATTCAAGCGGGTTCTGCTATAGATTCTTGTTCTGTTCCTATGCCTTGGGATATGCCAGGATATACTGATAAGGTAATTATGGCTGCTGGTGCTTTTACGATGGGGTCTTCAATAGAGCTTTCTTGTGATGCTCCAATTAGACCACCGTTTATTGCTTTTCAACAGGGTGGATTGACATATGAGTATGGAAAACTTGGGGTGTTGAAGGCTATTCAAAATATAAGGAGCTAGAATTATAATATTATATTTTTTGCCTCACATGGCTTCGAGGGTAAAGTCTGCGAAGTATAACTTCTTCGGCTGGCAAAATATAATATTATAATTCTAAGATAGATTGATGATGTTGAATTATATATTATATTTTTTGCCTTACATGGCTTCGAGGGTAAAGTCTGCGAAGTATAACTTCTTCGGCTGGCAAAATATAATATTATAATTCTAAGATAGATTGATGATGTTGAATTATATATTATATTTTTTGCCTCACATGGCTTCGAGAGTAAAGTCTACGAAGTATAACTTCTTCGGCTAGCAAAATATAATATATAATTCAAAAAGGAGTTTTATGAAAGTTGTTGTTATTGGTGGTGGGCCTGCGGGTATGGTTTCGGCTATATCGGCTGCTCGTAATAAGAATGAAGTTGTGTTATTAGAAAAAAATAATTCTTTGGGAAGAAAGTTGCTTATAACTGGTAAGGGAAGATGTAATATTACTAGTTCTTTGGATATGAATGATTTTATTTCTAATATACCAGGCAATGGTAGATTTTTATTTAGTGTATTTCAAAGTTTTACTAATAATGATATTATAGAGTTACTTAGAAAGAATGGTGTTGAGGTAAAGGAAGAAAGAGGAAATAGAATATTTCCTCTTTCAGATAAAGCGGAAGATGTTTTAAATGCTTTAATTAAAGAAATGAAGAGAAATAATGTAAAAATAAAAACAAATAGCAAAGTTACCAAAATATTAGTAAAAGAAAGTAAGGTTGCAGGTGTTGAATTAGAAAATGGTGAGAGTTTAGTAGCAGATAAAGTAATACTTGCAACAGGGGGAAAGAGTTATCCTGTAACTGGTTCAAATGGTGAGGGATATATTTTAGCAAGTGCTTTAGGCCACACAATAAAACCAGTAAGGGGTTCTTTAGTGCCACTTGAAACAGAAAGAGAATTGCTTTCAAAACTTCAAGGTTTAAGCTTAAGAAATGTTAAAATTACAATTAAAGATATTCAAAGTAATAAAATTATTTACAATGATTTTGGAGAAATGCTATTTACTCATTTTGGAGTGAGCGGACCTACAATACTTAGTTCATCAGCTCATTTGTTGAGATATAAAAATGTGGACGAGCTTTTGAAAAATAGAAAAATAAAATTATTTATAGATTTGAAACCAGCTTTAACATATGAACAATTAGATTTAAGAATAAGACGAGATTTTGAGCAGGAAAAAAATAAATGTTTTAAAAATTCATTAGATAAATTATTACCACAAAAGATTATACCTGTTATTATTAAATTATCTAATATAGATTCTAATAAAAAAGTTAATGAAGTAACTAAAGAAGAAAGAATGAAAATAGTAGAATTATTAAAAAATTTTCAAATTACAATTACGGATTTTAGACCGGTTGAAGAGGCTATTGTAACAGCAGGAGGGGTAAATATTAAAGAAATAAATCCAAAAACAATGGAGTCTAAAATAATAGAGGGATTATATTTTGCTGGTGAAATAATAGATGTTGATGCATATACTGGTGGGTTTAATTTACAAATTGCATATTCAACAGGATATCAAGCAGGAATGAATTAAGAGATTAGAGGAGTTTATGGATAAGTTTAAAACTATAAAAGAAAATGTAGAAGCTGAAATTGTGGAGAAAAAATCAAAGTTTATAGCATCTGTATTTAAAATAACAACTTCTGAGGAAGCGGAAATTATTATTAAAACTGTTAAGAAAAAATATTTTGATGCGAGACATAATTGTTATGCTTATAGTGTAATTGAGGATTCTAAAATAATAACAAGGTTTAGTGACGATGGGGAACCATCAGGAACTGCTGGAGCTCCTATGTTAAACATATTAAACGGAAATAATCTAACTAATGTACTTGTAATAGTAACTAGATATTTTGGAGGCATATTACTTGGAACAGGAGGACTTGTTAAAGCATATTCAGATGTTACTAAAAAAGCAATTTATAGCACAGAAATTTTGGAAAAAGAATTAGGATATGAAGTTTTGTTTGAGGTTTCTTATTCTGATTTTGAAAAGTTTAAATATTACTTAAATCAAAATAAAATATGCACAACTAATGTAGAATATGTGGAAAACGTTATTATAACGGTTGAAATAACAAATGAGAAGTATAGTAAAATTATTTCAATGCTAGAAGAGTTTAGTTTTAAAATAATAAATTATAAAATTTTAAAAGATTGTTTTGTAAGTGTATAATATTGACAAAAAAAATAAAAGAATATATACTAAAAACGAAAATATTAAATAAGAGGTATTTTTATGAAAAATATAAAAAAGGTATTTATATCTTGTGTATCTATTGCAGCAATTTCAGGATTTACAATGTCAGCTTCATTGGCAGCTACTGGAACGGTAGATAGAGAAACAGTAAGATTAAGAGAAGAAGCATCTACTACATCTAATATATTAACAAATTTAGATTTAGGTGATGAAGTTGAGATTTTAAGTGAAGAGGGAGATTGGTACAAAGTAAAGTTTAAAACCTATGAAGGTTTTATGTATAAAGATTATATAAAAACTGAAGATAGTGTTGAAAATAAAGTACAAGAAAATACTGAAAATACAGAAAATAACAATAATTCAGTTGAAGAAACTACTGGTAATAGTGATGAAGCAATACCAACATCTACTCCAGACAATAAAATAGTATATGTTGGAACAGAAGTAGATATTGATTCTAATGCAGATGTATATTTATTTCCAGTAATAACTTCTAGTAAAATAGATACAATATCATCTGGTACTACTGTAAAAATAATTCAAGAAACTAATAATTGGGTGAAGGTTACAGCTTCTGAAAAATCTGGTTGGATTTTTAAATCTTTAATAGATAACGAAAATTTAAATGTAGTTCCAAATGAACCAACAGTAACACCAGAAGAAACAGAAAAACCAGAAGTGACTCCAGAGCCAACTGTAGAACCTACACTAGAACCTACTGCAACACCTAATACAAGTACTTCAAGTAATAAAGGATATATTAATGTAGCAAATGCAAATATAAGAGAAAAAGCATCAACTACAGCAGACGTGTTAATTTCTCTAACAGAAAATACAGAAGTTACAATATTAGGAGAAGAAAATGATTTTTATAAAATATCTGCTTCTAATGTAAAAGAAGGATATGTAGCAAAAAGACTTGTAACATTAAACACAGTAACTTCAAGAAGTGGAATGATAAGAGGAGAAGAAGAGGATTCAGTAGAAATAGTTGAAAATGAAATACAAGAACAAGAACCTGTAGAAGAAATAGAAGAACCAATAGTAGTAGAAGAACAAGAAGAAACTTCAAACGAATCATCAGCACAAGAAGTTGTAGATTTTGCAGAGCAATTTTTAGGATATGATTATGTATACGGAGGAACAACACCTTCTGGGTTTGATTGTTCAGGATATACATACTATGTATATAGTAATAATGGAGTAGATATATCTAGAAGTTTATCTTCTCAAGCTGTAATGCGGAACAGAAGTTAGCGAAGATGATATACAAATAGGAGACTTAATAATATTCCAAAATGAATCAATGAGTGGAATTGGTCATTCAGGTATATATATTGGTAATGGTGAATTTATACATGCTGCCAATCCATCAAGAGGAGTTGTTACAGATAGTATAAGTAGTAGCTATTATGGACCAAGAATTGTTACTATAAGAAGAGTTTTATAATAAAAAAGAAAGAGTGATAAATAATAAAAAGACTTAGTAGTGTTATTGCATTAGGAATGATTATAGGAATTTTATGGGGGATATATTTAAAAAATATATCTCCTTTTTTGTGCAGTCTAATAATTCTTTATAATTTTCCATTTAAAAATAAAAAAATAAGGATAATTAAGAAAATATATTTAAAAAAAGAATATTTTATATTGTTCTTGATTGTATGTTTAATATCAAGTATATATGTAAAAAACTTAGAAAATAAATATAAAAGTTTTGAGGCAAGTGTAGAACAAAATATAAATGCAAAAGCAATAATAGTAAGTGATAAAAAAGAAGGAAATTATACGTATAGGTATAAGGTAGAAATAATATCAAATAAATTCAAAAATATAAATTTATACATATATATAAAGAAAGACTTTCAAGAGTTAGAATATGGAGATATTATAATGTTTTCAGGAGAATATCAGGAATTAAGTACTCCTAAGAACTATAGAGGTTTTAATTACAAAGAATATGCTAAAAGAGAGAAAATATATGGTAGTTGTATAGTAGAAAAAATAGAATGTATAGGAAAAAAGAAAAGTATATTAAGTATGTTTAGTAATATAAACAGAGAGATATCAAATAAAATCAGAATGTTATTTGACGAGAAAGAAGCAGAACTGTTAAATGGAATTATATTAGGAAATACAACTAATATAGATGAAAACGTAATAAATTACTTTAGAGATAGTAGCTTAGCACATATACTTGCAGTTTCAGGTACTCATGTATCATATATAATAATTGCACTAAACATATTTTTAAGAAAAACAAATTTAGGAAAAAAATCTTTAAAATTAATAACTATAATAACTTTAGTTATGTTTTTGTTAATAGTAGGTTTTACAGCTTCTGTTATGAGAGCAATTATTATGGGAGTATTAATCATTTCAAGTGGAATTTTTTATAGAAAATCGGATACGTTAAATAATATGAATATATCTATAATATTAATTTTAATATATAACCCGTACTTTATTAGAGATATAGGATTTTTACTTTCGTATGGAGGAGTTATAGGGATAATTGGTTTTTATAATATTTTTCGTACTAAATTTCAAGATAGATTTGAAAAAAATAAAATTACAAAATACATAAAAGAATCATTAATAATTAGTTTTTCTGTACAAATAGTTATACTTCCAATAAATATAATGCTTTTTAATAATGTATCAATAATATTTTTTATTTCTAATATTTTAGTATTGCCTCTAATAGGAGGGGTGATAATAACATCTATATTTATAATAATTATTTCTTTCATAAATCTTCAATTAATATATCCATTAGCACGAATAGTTAATATAGTTTTAAAATTAATAATATTTATAACAAAATTTCTAGCCAATTTACCATTTTCAAATTTTTTAGTTATAACACCTGATTTTATATATGTAATTTTTTATTATTTAGTTTTAATATATGTTTTGTTTAGAAAGCAAATTAGTAGAATAATTAATAAGAAAGTATTGAAAAAAATATTTATAATAACAGTAATAATTACAATAATTACAAATTGTATAATTAATATTATAAATAAAAAATTTACAATATATTTTGTTGATGTAGGTCAGCGGTGATTGTACCCTTGTAATAACAGAAAAAAATAAAAAAATCTTAATAGATGGAGGAGGACAAGCTGAATACGAGGTTGGAAAAAATATTCTTCTGCCATATTTACTTAATAAAAAAGTAATAAAATTAGATTATATTATTATTTCACATTTTGATACAGATCATTGCGATGGAATACTTTATATTATGGAGAAAATAAAAGTTGAAACTGTAATAATAGGCAAGCAATATGAAAGCTCTGAAAATTATGAGAGATTTAAAAAAATAGTAAAAGAAAGAAATATAAAAGTTAAAGTAGTAGAAGCTAAAAATAGAATTAATATAGAAAATGATTTATATATAGATGTATTATGGCCAAATTCTAAAAATATGATTTCTGAAAATGCTATAAATAATAATTCTTTAGTATGCAAATTGGTATATAAAAATTTTTCAATTATGTTCACAGGAGATATAGAGAGAATTGCTGAAAAGGCCATACTTACCGAATATGTAAAAACTTCAAACTTGTTAAGAGCTGATGTTTTAAAAGTGGCACATCATGGTTCAAAAACTTCATCAATAGAAGAGTTTATAGATGCTGTAAATCCTAATTACGCAATAATAGGTGTAGGGGAGAATAATAAATTTGGACATCCTTCTAATATTACGATTAAAAATTTGGAGAATAGAAATATAGAAATTTATAGAACCGACCAAATGGGAGAGATAATAATAAAAACAGATGGAAGAAAATGTAGTATAAGAAAATATATAGAAAATAAAAATGTATAATTTTCATTTATTTACCAATAATACTATAAAAGGAATGATGGTAAATGAAGAAAGTTATAATTAGTTTTATAATAATATTTTGTATTAGTGTAGGAGTAGGGTATTATTTTTCTACATCCAAAAATAAAGAAAAATCAGAAAATAAAAATGAAACTATAGCTGTAGAGGAAAATATTATTGTTACACCAAAAATAAAAGAAAATTCAATAAGAACAAATACATCAAATGAAAAAATATCTCCAAATGCTACATTAATATTAAAGAAAAAATATAAAGATTGTAATCACACAATAAAAGATTATATTAAAATTCCAGAAGAGTTAGTAAATTTGACTAAAGATGAATTATCAAAAAAATATAGTTCATGGGATATTATTGGTTTTTCATCAAAAGAAATTGTACTTGCAAAAGACTATCCAGGAATATGTGGGGAGCATTATGTTATAAAAGAAGAAAATGGAAATGTAACAATATACAAAGTAGATGAAAATAAAAATGAAACTTTTTATAAAAGTACAGATATAGCAACTGAATATTTAGCTGATGAAGATAAAGAGAAATTAAGGTCTGGAATATTTGTATATAGTAAAGAAGAATTGAATTCAGCAATAGAAGATTTTGAATAAAAAAAGTGAATTAGAAATGTTTTTCTAATTCACTTTTCTTATATAAATTGTTTTAATTATTTTACAATAAATTTTAATTTATCATCTTCTAAATCTACTGAAACACATTGTCCATTTGATACTTCACCTTTTAAAAGCATATCTGCAATTTCATCTTCAATAAATCTTTGAATTGAACGTCTTAATGGTCTAGCACCATATTTTAAATCAGTTCCTTTAGATAAAATATAATGTTTAGCACTATCAGAAACTTCTAATGAAATATCTTTATTTTCTAAAGCTTTTCTAGTGTATCCTAATAATAAATCAACTATTTGTAATAGTTCATCAGTGCTTAAAGAATCAAAAGTAACAATTTCATCAACTCTGTTTAAAAATTCTGGTCTGAAAAGTTCTTTTAATGATGCAATCATTTTATCTTTGTCAAGCATAGATTGTTTACCAAATCCAATTGAGTTAGTGTTTAAATTTGAACCAGCATTAGATGTCATAATTATAATTGTATTTTCAAAATTAACAGTATTTCCTTGAGAATCAGTAAGTTTTCCGTCATCTAAAACTTGTAATAAAATATTAAATACATCTGGATGAGCTTTTTCAATTTCATCTAAAAGGATAATAGAATAAGGTTTTCTTTTAACTTTTTCTGTTAATTGACCAGCATCATCATACCCAACGTAACCTGGAGGAGAGCCTATAAGTTTTGAAGTAGAATGACTTTCCATATATTCAGACATATCAATTCTTATAATTGAATCTTCATTTCCAAACATTTCATAAGCTAGTGCTTTAGCAAGTTCTGTTTTACCAACACCTGTAGGGCCTACAAATATGAATGATGGTGGACGTTTAGTACTTTGAAGTCCAGCTCTATTTCTTCTAATAGCTCTTGAAACGGCTTCAACAGCAGCGTTTTGACCAATAATTCTTTTATGAAGATTAGCTTCTAAGTTTAATAATTTTTGTGTTTCGGCTTCTGTAATTTTTGTTACAGGAATTTTTGTCCAATGCTCTATAACTTCAGCAATATCTTGAACAGTAAGAGCAGTTAGTTTTAAGTTTTTATTTAATTCTTCCAATCTAGAATTTAGATTGCATTCTTTAGTTTTTAAATCAGCAGCTTTTTGATAATCTTCTATAGAATCAGATGAAACAGCTTCTTCTTTTTCTTCAGCTATTTTAGCAAGTTCTGTTTTAATTACTTCAATTTCATATAAATCTTTATTATTTAAGTTAATTCTAGAACAAGCTTCATCTATAAGATCTATAGCCTTGTCTGGTAAAAATCTATCATGAATATATTTTTCAGACATTTTAACAGTTTTTTCAATTACGTCATTTGAAATTGAAACTTTGTGAAAATCTTCATAATATTTTTTAATTCCTTTGATTATTTCAATTGTGTCTTGGATAGAAGGTTCTTCAACTAAAACAGGTTGGAATCTTCTTTCTAATGCACTATCTTTTTCAATATATTTTCTATATTCCTTTAAAGTAGTAGTACCAATTAATTGAATTTCACCATTAGATAGGGAAGGTTTTAAAATATTTGCAGCATTCATAGAATGTTCTGCATCACCAGCTCCAATAATATTGTGAATTTCATCTATTACTAAAATAATATTTCCATAAGTTTTACATTCATCAATTAAAGATTTCATTCTAGCTTCAAATTGACCTCTAAATTGAGTACCAGCAATTACAGCTGTCATGTCAATAAGATAAACTTCTTTGTTTAATAATTTTGCAGGAACATTTCCTTCTGCAATCTTTATAGCTAATCCTTGAGCAATTGCGGTTTTACCAACACCTGGTTCACCAATTAAACAAGGATTATTTTTAGAACGTCTATTTAAAATTTGAACTATTCTTTGAATTTCTCTATTTCTACCAATAACAGCATCTAGCTTATTATTTTTAGCTTTTTCTGTTAAATTAGTACCATACATATCTAAAAATTTTTTCTTTTTTTCTTTAACTTTTTTTTCTGTCTTTACTTTACGTTTTTCATTTCCACTGTTATTACCATTAGTAGAAGAATCAGAAGAAGTACCAGGTGAATTAAATCCAAACATATTTCCAAGAACGTCATTAATAGGCATTCCTGCGCCACTTGCTAGATTTTCAATATCTTCATCGGATAAATTAAGTCCTTCTACATTTTCAGAAAGGTCATTGAAAATGCTTTCAAATTGTTTAGTCATATTTTCTAGATCTTCACTTGATAGATTTGTTTGTTTAGCTAGAGCTTCTAATGGATTAATACCTTTTGCTTTAGCACAATCATAACATAATCCTTCTGTAGTTGTTTTACCATTTTCAACTTTATTTATAAAAATTACTGCTGCATTTTTGTTACAAACTGAACATAACATAATATTTTTACTCCTTATAAATTTAATATTATATATAATACATTAAAATATTCAGATAGTCAATTGAATTACATATTTTGTCACGCAAAATTTACAAAAAGTTGAAATTTTAGTAAAAAAATGTTATAATTAAAAAGGTATGTTTTAAATGCTTAAATATACATTTAGCGGAATTTAAGAAAGGATAAATATGAAAAGATTTATAATAAGATTTGTAAATAAATTATATGGAAAAAATAGGATAATATTCTTAGTAACAATATCAATTATTTGTGTACTATCATTATGTGTTGGAATATATGCTCAATATTTTTATAAATACTATGATACAGATCCATTAATGATTGGAATAAATATAGGAACTAAAAAAACTACTGAAGAATACAATACATTAAAAGCAAGCTTTAATGCTATATTTACTAATGAATTAGTTACGAATACTACTGAAAAATTTAATGTGCAAAAAATACAATTTTCTAAGGATTTGGTATATACAAATTATGATATAAACAGAGAAGAAGAAGGTATGTATAACATAAATGTAAAAATACCAGTAATTAATATAGATGAAAATACTGCTAAAAGTATAAATGCAAAGATAAAAACAGAATTTTATGACAAAGTTACAAACATAATGAATAATTCATCAGAATATACGGTTTATAATGTAAATTACATAGCATATATTAATCAAGACATTCTTTCAATAGCAGTAAAATCTAGTATAAAACAAGGAAATAATTCAGAAAAAGTTATAATAAAAACATATAATTATAGTATTCCAAGCAAAGCAGAAGTAGGATTAGATGAATTAATAAAATTAAAAGAAACAAATGAAGCAGAAGTACAAAAATTAATTAAAGATGAAATAAAAATAGCATATAATAATGCTAAATCTTTACAAGAGTTAGGATACAACATATATCAAAGAGATGTAAATAGTAACATGTATAAAGTAAGTGAAACTGATACATATTTACTAACACAAGATGGATATGTATATTTAATATATTCATATGGAAATAATTCTTATACAAATGAAGTAGATGTAGTAATATTTTAGTTAATAATTTGGAAGGAAAGTGTTAGAATGAGAAAAAATATAATAAGTATATTTCTTTTAGTGTTACTAATGACAAATTTAATGCCTATAATAGTAAGGGCAGAAGAGGAAGAAACTACGGAAGAAGCTGTACAAACAGAACAAATAGTTCAAACTGAAAGTGAAACACAATCTATACAAAATGTCAGAAAAACTGAAGTTGTAAAAGCTAAAATAACAGAGGTTATAAAAGTTGAAGATGTTGAAACTGGTAGTATGAAAAATAAAACACAATATCTAAAAGCTGAAATATTAGAGGGAGAAAATAAAGGTAAAGAAGTAGAAACAACATATATATTATCATATGATATAGATAATAAAATTTTAGCGTATGAATTAAGTAAGGGAAATAAAGTATTTTTACAAATAAATACAGAACCTGATGGAACTATGACAACACAAGTTCAAGATGTGGAAAGACAAAATTATATAATATCTATGATAGTAGTATTCTTTTTAATTATATTAATTGTAGGAAGAAAACAAGGATTAAAAGCAATAATAGCATTAGTTGTTACTATACTTGCAATATATTTTATTATGATAATGTCAATATATCATGGATATAATGCAGTGTTAATGTCTATATTAACTTCAATTGTTATAATTGCTATTACATTCTGGATATTAAGTGGTATAAATAAAAAATCTATAACAGCAGCTTTAGGAACTTTAGGTGGAGTTATACTTGCTGGCATAATGGCATTCATTTTTGGATATATGGCAAAATTATCTGGAGTTCAAGAAGAATCTATATTCTTAACATTAAATGCAGGACATGTAGTATTTAATTTTAAAGAATTGTTATTTGCAGGAATTGTAATATCTTCACTTGGTGCAACAATGGACGTTGGAATGTCTATAGCTTCTAGTTTAGATGAAATAAAGAGTAAAACAAGAGAAATTTCTTGGAAAGAATTATTTAAAAGTGGTATGAATATTGGTGGAGATATGATAGGCACTATGACTAATACACTTATACTTGCATATGTTGGAGGAACTTTAAATTTAATTTTATTGTTTTTAGCATCTGATGCAAGTTTAATGACAATAATAAATAAAGAAGCAATTGCAACAGATATAGTTTCTGCATTAGCAGGAAGTATGGGGGTAGTATTCACAGTACCAACAACGTCAATAATATATGCTTTAATGAATAAAGATAAAACACATTATAAAGTAAAATCAGATAATAAAATAAATGGAAAAAGAAGTTTAAAATTATAGAATAATAAATAATAGGTAAAAACGAACAATGAAATTAAAAGTGGGCTGAACGTTACAATTCAGCCCACTATTGTTATATTATAGGAAAGTTCTCTGAACTTCCTATAATATAAATATATTGTACAGAAATTTGCTTTGAAAATTTCGCACACGAACAATTAAACGTGAGCTGAACTCTACAATTTAAAGTATAGAAGAATTTAATCAGCTCACTATTGTTCTATTATAGGGAAGTTCTCTGAACTTCCTATAATATAAATATATTGTACAGAAATTTGCTTTGCAAATTTCGCACACGAACAATTAAACGTGAGCTGAACTCTACAATTTAAAGTATAGAAAAATTTAATCAGCTCACTATTGTTCTATAAATAATAATTAATTTTCTTCAGTGGTTTGTGTATTTTGTGATACAGTTTCACCTAATGTTAAAGTAACTTCTAAAGTTTCAGTACCTCTAGTTATAGATAAAGTTATAGTATCTCCAATATTAAATGTATTTTTTATAGAATTTAATTCATCCATAGATGTAACTTTTTCGTTATTTAAAGCTGTAATGATGTCTTTTGCTTGTATTCCAGCTTTTTCAGCAGGAGAATCTTTTTCTACACTTTTAACTAATACACCAGTTGGAATGTTATAATATTGCGCAACACTAGAATCAACATCAGAACCAGTAATTCCAATATAAGGACGTTTTACAGTTTGATATTTAATTAATTGATCAACAATTTTTGTTGTAGAACTAATTGGAATAGCAAAACCAATTCCTTCAATGCTTGTACCAGATAATTTTAAAGTATTAATTCCTATTACTTCACCACGGCTATTTACTAAAGCACCACCACTATTACCAGAATTAATAGCTGCATCTGTTTGAATTGTATTATATGTTATTCCATCAGAAGAAGTTATTTTTCTATTAACAGCACTTATAACACCACAAGTAACAGTACTTTGCATTCCTAAAGGATTACCTATTGCCATTGAAAATTCTCCAACTACAGTTTCATCAGAATTTCCAAGAGTTGCAGCTGTTAAGTTATCTTTTTCAATTTTTATTATAGCTAAATCTGTAAGTTCATCAGTTCCAATAATTGTAGCTTCATATGGAGTTTCATCATTATATAAATAAACAGATACTTTATTAGCTTTAGATATGTTATAGAAAGAAGAAGAACTTGTTGAATCTATAACATGATTATTAGTTAATATATAGCCATCTGTACTAATTATAATTCCAGAACCTTCTGCTTCAGCAGTAGAAGTACCTCTAGAAAAAGGTGAACTTACTGAATATTCAACTGTTATACCAACAATAGAAGGTAGAACTTTATTTGCAACAGCAACTGAAGTTTCAGAATAATCTTGTAAATTTACAAGAGTTTTAACATTTGTAGATGTATTTTCTGAGCTTGCTGGAATAGAAATTGTTGATGTTGTAGAAGTTCCAAGTTTATTAGATAAGTAATCTCTAATAGAAGGAACATATACACATGCTGCTACAACTAAAGATGCTCCAACAATTCCAGACACAAAAGGAAATACTACTTTTGAAGCAAATCCTCCTTTAGGCTTAGTTGAATAGTTTGAAACCTTTCTATAAGTATTTTCATCTTTTAAATTTAAATCGTTATTATTATTTTCCATATTATAACGCCTCCTAAAATCTTTAATTATAATATACCAAATTTATTAAATATTACAACAGAAATATGAAAGAAAAGTGAAAAAAACATAAATTATTATTGAAAAAAAATCATCATACATATATAATAAACCTAAATTATAAAAAATGGAGGAAAAAATGATAAAAGAACAAAAAGGCATAACCATGTTAACTCTTGTTATAACTATAATAGTAATAATTATAATAGCTGGCGTAACTTTTAGTCTTTCAAGAGGACTAATAAAAGAATCAGAATTAAAAACAGATATAACTAATATGTTACTTATACAAGCAAGAGCAGATGTAATTTACGATAAAAATCAATTTGATGATACTGTTAGCTTAGTTGGAACTACTGTAACATCTGAAATGATTAATAAATATGGAATAGAAGCAGAAAAATGGTATGTATGGAGCAATAAAGAAACAACAGAAGAAGGTAAAATAAGTGCAAAAGATGAATTAAATAATTTAAATATAAATATAAAAGATGATGAATTTTATATAGTAAATTATGAAACGAGTGAAGTAATATATTCTGAAGGATATACTGACTTAGATAAAAATACAGTATATAAACTATCAGAAATGCAAAATATTTCAAAAAATAAATAAGAGGAAAAAATGAAAGAAAAAGAAATAGAAAGATTAAACTTACTAAAAAAAGATGAAAATGAATTATATAATCAAGGAATTAAATATATAGCTGGAATAGATGAGGCAGGAAGAGGTCCACTTGCAGGACCAGTTGTTGTTGGTTGTGTTATAATGCCAAAGGATTCTTTTATAGAAGGTGTAAATGATTCTAAAAAAATATCAGAAAAAAAGCGTGAAAAATTATATGAACAAATAACATCAGAAGCTATAGCTTGGAATGTTGGAATTGTAAGTCAAGAAGAAATTGATGAATTAAATATATTAGTTGCAACTAAAAAAGCTTTAACAATGGCAATACAAGGATTAGAAATAAAACCTGATTTAATATTAGTAGATGCTCTAAACAATATAAATACATTAGGTATTCCTTTTAAATCAATAATAAAAGGTGATGCTAAAAATTATTGTATTTCAGCAGCATCAATAATAGCAAAAGTTACAAGGGATAGAATAATGTTAGGATATGATGAGGTTTATCCTCAATATGGTTTTGCAAAACATAAAGGATATGGTACAGCTCAACACATACAAGCATTAAAAGAATACGGACCATGTATTTTACATAGAAAAAGTTTTATAAAAAATTTCATTAATTAAATAAAGGAGTTTTACTATGGATACAAAAAGTATTATAAGAAACAAAAGAGATAAAAAAGAATTAACTAAAGAAGAAATAAGACATTTTGTAAGTAAGTATAACAAAAATATTATTTCAGATATAGAAGCATCAGCTCTAGTAGCTTTAATTTCAGTTAACGGTCTAACAGAAAAAGAAATGGTAGCATTTACTGAGTATATATCTGAAACAGGGGAAATGATTAATTTAGGTGAATTATCTAAAGATATAATAGATATTCATTATGTAGGTGGAATGAACGAAAAAGCTTCTATTATATTATCATGTGCACTTGCAAGCTTAGGCGTTCCAATAGCAAAAGTGTCAGGAAGAGAAAGAAATCTAATAGATAAAATGCAATCAATACAAGGATATAACATAGATATACCTGTACCTGAATTTAAAGAAAATATTTTAAAATATGGAATTGGAATAATTGCAGAACCAAAAGAATTAGCTCCAGTTGAAAATAAAATATATAAAATAAGAACACAAATAGGATGTATGGATAGTATTCCTCTTACAGCAATAGGAATCATGAGTACTAAAGTAGCCTTAGGAATAAACACCATAATTTTTAATATACCATTTGGAAAGAATACGTATATTAAAACTAAGGAGGAAGCAAAAAGACTTTCTAAATTTTTTATATTAATAGGTAAATATTTTAATAAAGTAGTAAAGTGTATTATAACAGAACAAAATGAGCCTTTAGGATGTAATTTTGGTAATATAACAGAAATTGATGAAGTTATAAAATGCTTAAAAGGCAATATGCCAGAAGATATAAAAACTCTTGTATTAGAAATAGGAAATAAATATTTATCATTAACAGGAAAAGGAATTAACTCTTCAAAAAATAAAGAATTAATATTAAATGAAATTGAGAGTGGACGAGCTTATGAAAAATTTTTGGAGTTAATAAAAGTGCAAGGCGGAGACATAGAATTTTTGAATAATATAGAAACAGCTAAAAAATGTAAAATAGTAATGCCAGTATTTGCAGAAAATACAGGGTATATTAAAAGCATAGACTTAGATATGTGCAGAAGTATAGCAATATATATAAATGCAATAAGGGATAATAAACAATCAGAATTAGATATAGGTGCAGGAATATCATTTAATAAGAAAATTGGAGATAAAGTGGAAGTAGGAGAAATACTAGCTTATATTCATACAAATGATGAAGAAAAAATAAAAGGTGCAGTAGAAAATTTAAGTGAAGCTTTTGAATTTTCTAAAAGACCAGTAGAAAAACGTAATAAAATAATTGATATTATAGAATAGAGGTAAAGATGAATAATATAATTGATATTATAGAAAAGAAAAAAAACAAACAAGAATTAAATAAAGAGGAAATTGAATATTTTGTAACAGGATATACAAATAATGAGATTCCAGATTATCAAGCAGCTGCATTAGTAATGGCAATATGTATAAATGGAATGACTAAAGAAGAAACAGTAAATTTGACAATAGCAATGGCAAATTCAGGTGATATGTTAGATTTAAGTGAAATATCTTCAAACACTGTAGATAAACATAGTACAGGCGGAGTTGGTGATAAAATAACTTTAATTTTAATGCCAATATTATCTTCTGTAGGAATACCAGTAGCAAAGATGTCAGGTAGAGGATTAGGATTTACAGGAGGAACAGCTGATAAATTAGAATCAATACCAGGATATAATACAGGAATTAGTATTGAAGAATTTAAGGAAAATGTAAAAGAAATAGGAATAAGTTTAATTACTCAAACTTTGAATTTAGCTCCAGCAGATAAGAAAATATATGCTTTGAGAGATACAATAGCTTGTACGAATAGTATGCCATTAATAGCTTCAAGTATTATGAGTAAAAAAATAGCAGCAGGTGCTAAAAAATTGCTATTAGATGTTACTTGCGGAAGCGGAGCTTTTATGCAAAATAAAAAAGATGCAGAAGAACTTTCTAGGCTAATGATAGATATTGGTAAGCTAGCTGGAATAGAAACAGTATGTATTATTACAGATATGGATGAACCAGTAGGATATGCAGTAGGAAATACTTTAGAAGTTAAAGAAGCAATAGAATGTCTAAATGGAAATATGCCAGAAGATGTAAAACAAATAGTTTTAACATGCGGTGCATATATGATGAAATTGGCAGGAATTAATGATGATTTAGAGAATAACAAAGTTAAAATAATAGAAGTAATAGAAAACGGAAAAGCTTTGGAAAAGTTTAAACAATTAGTAAAAAAGCAGGGTGGAGATATATCATATATAGAAGATTTATCAAAATTTGAAAATGCAAAGTATATATTACCATTGAAGGCTGAAAAAAGTGGAGATATTTATAGAATAGATGCAAAAACTATAGGAGAAGTAGCAGTTCATTTAGGAGCGGGAAGACAGAAAAAAGAAGATGCAATAGATTTTTCAGTAGGAATTGTTTTAAAGAAAAAAGTTTCAGAAAATGTAGCTAAAGATGAAGATTTACTATATATATATGCAAACGATAAAGAAAAAGCAGAAGAAGCTCTAGTAAAAGCTAAAGAAGCATATGAAATAAAAGAAGAAAAGTATCAAGAAATAATAAATCCAATTTTAGAGATTATAGAATAGGAGAACAATAGTGGACTGATTAAATTTTTCTGCATTTTAAATTGTAACGTTCAGCCCACGGTTAATTGTTCGTGTGCGAAATTTGCATATAGCAAATTTCTGTACAAAGTATTAATCTAATAGGAAATTCAGAGAAATTTTCTATTAGATTAAAAAAGAGTTTATGTAATTTGAAATGTTACATAAGCTCTTTTTTTCTAGTTTGCTTTTTGCATTTTTTCATATTCTTTGCATTTTAATTTGTATTCCATTTGTTGAGTTAAATACCTATAATACATATAGCCTTGTTCATATTGTAGCATAGGATTAAAAAAAGGATCATTCATGTCTCCACCATAATTTACACCAAAAGGCGGAAAATCTTGATTATTATCTGCCATAAAACCTCCTAAAAAATAAAATTTATATGTAAAAATAATATATTTCGTTAATAATATATGTTTGATATTTATAAAAAAGAATAAAAAACATTAAAAAAGTAAAATATATAAATAGCTATAAAAAAACTGTATTGATTAAAAAAAATCGTTGTGATATAATGACCAACATGAAAGTGAGGATGAAATTATGGAAAAAACAGAGGGTGAAATTTTAAAAGAGAAACTATTTAACGAGAAAAAAGTAGGTTGGGAAACAACTACTGAGGAAGAGAAAGAAAAAATTTTTAAATTTGCAGATGAGTACATGTACTTTATGAATCATTCAAAAACTGAAAGAGAAGTTGTAACAAGTGTTATAGACATTTTAGAGAAAAATAATTTTAAAAGAATATCTGAAAAAAGTAATTTAAATCCTGGAGATAAAGTTTATTACGTAAATAGAGATAAAAGTTTATATGCAGCAGTAATAGGAGAAGAAAAATTAGAGAATGGATTAAATATAATAGGATCACATTGCGATTCTCCAAGATTAGATCTAAAACCAAATCCATTATATGAAGATGAAGGATTTGCTCTATTAAAAACACATTATTATGGTGGAATAAAAAAATATCAATGGACAACAATACCACTTAGTATGCATGGAGTAATAGTTAAAACAAATGGAGAAAAAATAAATATATCTATAGGTGAATCAGAAGAAGATCCTATATTTACAATAACAGATTTATTACCACATTTGGCACAAGCTCAAATGGAAAAGAAACTAAGAGAAGGAGTTTCAGGAGAAGACTTAAATTTATTAATAGGAAGCATACCTTTTAATGATAAAAAAGTTTCTGAAAAAATAAAATTAAATATTTTAAATATTTTAAATGAAAAATACGGTATTACAGAATTAGATTTAATGAGTTCAGAAATAGAACTTGTTCCAGCTTTCAAGGCAAGAAGCTTAGGATTTGATAGAAGTATGGTTGCTGCATACGGACAAGATGATAAGATATGCGTATATACTTCTTTAAGAGCTATAATAAATGTAGAAAATCCAAAGAAAACAGCAGTATGTATTTTCTCAGATAAAGAAGAAATAGGAAGTATGGGAAATACAGGTATGGAATCACATGTATTTGATACTTTCATAGCTGAATTATTAGATAAAACTGGAGAAAATAGACCAAATTTGTTAGAAAAAGTATTCTGTAATTCAAAAATGTTATCAGCAGATGTTGATGCAGGATATGATCCAATATATGCAAATGTATCAGAGAAAAACAATAGTGCATATTTAGGAAGAGGTGTAGGCGTTAATAAATACACTGGTAGTAGAGGAAAAAGTGGAGCTTCAGATGCAAATGCAGAATTTGTTGCTTATGTAAGAAATATATTTGAATCAAATAATATAAAATATCAAGTTTCAGAACTTGGAAAAGTAGATGTAGGCGGTGGAGGAACAATCGCATATATATTGGCTAATAAAGGAATTGATGTAATAGATTGTGGAGTTCCGGTGCTATCAATGCATGCACCATATGAAGTAACAAGCAAATATGATGTATATACAGCATATTTAGCATACACAGCATTTTTTCAAAAATCAGTTTAGAGATATTAAAGAAATTAATATAGGTTAGAAATTTTTTTCTAACCTATATCTATATACATAGTATAAAGGAGAAAATATATGTTATATGTATTATTATTTATAGTAGTTGTTGCAATTATAGGGGGAATATTAACATATTTATTAAAATTATATGGAATAGATGCTAAATCAGAAATAAAAAAAATGATATTTGATGCATCAAAGGAAGTACCAATTAATGCAGATGATGAATTTAATGAAATATATGATTCATTAAGAAAAAAATATGAAAATCAGGAAAAAAGTATACGAAGTTTAAATGCAATAATTGGAAAAACAGAAATAGGACTAGTAGTATTTGTGCTATTATGTGTATTAATAGCAATGTTTAAACCAGTTGTATTAATATTTTCATGTTTAGGATTAATATTAGCAATAACATTATTAATTTATAGAAATAAAGCTATAGAGGAAAAGCAAAAAAAACTGAAACCAGAAATTGTATCTAATTTTGTTAAAGATATAAATGAAGGATTTATGTTTGATGAAAATGGAGAAATTTCAGAGAGAAGTTATAAAATATCTGGGTTTGATAAAGTATTTAATATGTTTAAATCTTCAAATTATTTAGAAGGATATTTAGATGATACAACAAAAATAATATTATCAGACGTAGATGTAAAATATGAAAAAAATTTTGACAATAAAAAAACTTTAGAAAATAAATTCCAGGGTACTTTTGGATATGTAAATTTAGAGAAGAGATTTGAAGAAAAAGTAAAAGTATTAATAAAACCAGAAGAAACTCCAGAAGAATTAATAGATTATAAATCTAAAAAATTTAAAGATACATTTGATGTTTATGCGAATGAAGAAACTTTTCGTGCAATATTTGATAAAGAATTAAGAAGTGCAATAATGGGATATATAAAAAATTTTAATATAAAATTAGAATTAATATTAGAAGGAAGTAATTTATATTTTAGGTTCTATAATAATGATTTAATTAACTATAAAAAATTTGGAAGCAACGAAGAGAAAGAATCATTATGGAAATATTATTGTATGATACAACTAATATATGTAATTGTAGATAAAATAAATAATATCTAATACAAAGGAGGAATATAAATGAAAGCAACTTCAAAAGGAATAACTTTAATAGCTTTAGTAATGACAATAGCAGTTCTATTAATATTAGCAGGAATAACTATTAATTTTGTCATTAGTGATAATGGAATAATAAAAAAAGCTAATGAAGCTAAAGCAAATTCTGCATATTCTGAAAAAAGAGAAGAAGTAACAACAGCAATATCCAAGGCTTATGTAGCTAAAAATGGAAGAGAGATTACACCAGAGGACGTAGTAAATAGAATTAATTCAACATATAAAGAAAACGTAATATATGCAAGAGAAGCTGTTGGGTATAATACTGCAAAAGAAAATAGCTATGAAAATATATTTCCAGTATATATAATATATCCTGATAATACAAAAATATATGTAGATGAAGAAAATGAAGTAAAAGATAAATACTCAATAAATGATGCAGGAAAAGTTCCAAATAATAATGAAGATGAAGAAGAAAAACAGGGAGAAAAACCAGGATATGAAGATAAAATCTATGATTCTGAAACTAAAGTGCCAGATGGATATATTCCAATATATTCTCAAAGAGAATTGGAAAAAGTAGGAACAAGTGAAGAATTAGAAGTTAAGGGGAAAGTATATAATTTTCTTCCTGATGCCAAATACATAGTAATGAATAATGTAAAGCTAGAAGGAGAATGGATTCCTCTAGCAAATGAGTTTAAAGGATTATTTGAGGGAAATTATAAAACTATATCAAATATGACAATTACAGAATTTACAGTAGAAGATACAGATACCAGAGATAACGGAAGAGGAATATTCTCAACATCTAGTGGAACAATACAAAATTTAAAAGTTACAGAAATAAACATAAGTGATGAAAATACAAATGGAAAACGTGGTGGATATGCAACAGGAGGAATAGTTGGAAATTTAGTAAATGGAGGAAAAATATCTAACTGTAGTACTTCTGGTAAAATTGTACAATATGTATTAGATAGCGGAACAGGTGGATTCGTAGGAGAAATAGAAAACGGTATAATAGAAAACTCTACAAATAATGTTCAAATAATGAGTTTAGCGTATGAATGTATAGGCGGGTTTGCAGGATATATAAGAAAATCAGAAAATATAGATGTAACAATAAATAATTGTATTAATAATGCTACTATAGGAAATGAAAGTAGGTCTAAAATGGCTGGAGGGATAATAGGTGGTTCTTATTTTAATGGAGCAACTGGAACTATTAGTTTAACAAATTGTATTAATAATGGAACAATAGCTGCTGCATATACTGCTGGACTTATATATGAAGCAGGTAAGTGTGATATAACAGTAATAAACTGTTGTAATAATGGAAAAGTAGATTGTGGTGGAAGCGGATATTCTGGAGGAATAGTAGGACAATCAACAGGAACTGCAATTATAGAAAGATGTTTTAATACTGCAGAAATTTATAATAGAGGAATAGGGGCTGCAGGAATAATTGCAATTGTAGATGGAAAAAATTCAAGTATTAAAGGTTGCTATAATATAGGAAAGATAAATAGTACTTCTTCGTCAGGTGGAATGGTATACTTAATTGGAAATGATATTACTATAACGGATTGTTATAATAAAGGTGAAATAGCATCTAATGCTTATTGTGCAGGAATTGTTAGTTATGTTAACTCGGGAAAAACTCTAACAATAACAAATGTATATAATGCTGGAAAAATAGCGTGCTCATCTCAAGCGCCTACGGCTGACTTAGTAAATGGAAAATCAGTAATGACATACGCATATTATTTAGATACAGCAAATGTTTCTTTTGAAACTACAATGTATAAAGAAACACAATCTACAGTAAAAACGCAAAATGAAATGAAATCACAAGAATTTGTTGATTTATTAAATCAGCATGCAAGTGAAGGAATTGTTTGGGAAAAGACGACAGGTTATCCAAAAATAAAATAGATTTTATATAATTAAAATAAGCTTATTCTAAAAAAGAGTAAGCTTATTTTTTTATCCAATAGAAAAATTATCCTTTCCTATTATATAACATCACATTGCACAGAAAATTTATTTCGTAAATTCTAGCATACGAACAATTAAACGTGTGCTGAACTATAAAATTTAAAATATAAAAAATTTAATCAGCCTTTGCTTGAATGTGAAATAATTTTGCTTTAAATAATAGAACTAGTAAAATTAATAATACTATAAAAAACAATATAACAATGAATGTTGTATTAAATTTTAATGTAGAATTAAAATCTAAATTAAAAATATTAGAATATTTTAAAAATAGAAATGTATAAAAACTAGCTAAAAAACCGTGCAATATTTTACCTAAGATATAAGGTTTTATAGATATATCTGATTTTGATATAATACTTGACACCTGTAGTAAAACAGAGATTCCACCAAATCCAAGCAAAAAGCTACACAAAATAATATTAATAGATAAAGAAAAACTAGGAATTTTAGAAATCATTTGAATTCCATTTGTAATTTCAATAAGTCCTAAAATTATTGAATTAACAAAATCAAAATTAATATTTAAATATTTGCAAATAGGGTAAAGCAGCATATTTAAAATATTACTACTTTTTATAATAGAAATAATAACAGAAAAAAATACGATAAACCCACCAATTAATAGTAAAGTGTTAATTGAGTTTAATATACTCTTTCCTAAAATTTCTCCAAAATTTGAAAAATTTAAAGTAACAGATGGCAAATTATCTAGTTTTTTTTGCTCAAAATGAGATATAGAATTTTTCTTCCAAAATCTAAATATAAAGCCAACAGTAATACATGCTAAAATATGAGTGAATAATAATAGAAAGCCAGTTCTTGTATCACAAAACAAACTTGTTCCAACGGTTCCAATAATAAAAAGAGGACCAGAGTTATTAGTAAATGCAAGTAAACGCTCGCCTTCCTCTTTAGTACATATATCATTTTTTCTAAAATCACAAATAATTTTTGCACCGTGTAGGATATCCACTAATAATTCCCATTACCAATGCAAATGCACCTTCTCCAGGTACATTGAAAACAGGTTTCATTAATTTAGTTAAAAGCTTTCCTAAAAAAGAAACTACAAAAGTATGAGAAAGTAAATCTGTAGCAACAAAAAAGCAAAACAAAGAAGGAATAACAGAATTAGCCCACAATGCTAAACCTGATTTAGCTGCATCTAAATTAGATTTTGAAAAAAATATTAAAGATAGAGTAAAAATAATAAGGAAAAATCCAAAAAAATAATTTTTTTTAATTTTTGGGGAACGCGGATTATAACAATAACATTTAAATTTACTATTACTCAAATTAATCACCTAAAATATTGTATTCTGAAAATATAAAAATATACAATGAATAGAGGTTGAATTTTATAAATGTGTATAATATAATATTTTATATTATTAGGAGGAAAACAAATGATGAAAAAAGAAAATGGCATAACATTAATTGCATTAGTAATAACAATAGCTGTATTATTAATATTGGCAGGTATAACATTATTTAACATTTTTGGAGAAAATGGAATAATTGCTAAAGCTAAAAGTGTAAAGTATGAGGCAGAAAAAGCTGAAATATCAGATATGTTAAAAGTAGGTGTTTCAGGCATTAGAGCCAATGCATTAAGTGAAGAAAAAGAAGAAAAATATTATTATACAGATTTGAATACATTCTTAATAAGTAGTAAATTTAACGCATGTGATAGTAATAATATAACAGAAACGCAATATATAATATGGGAATATAAATTAAATGAAGAAACAAATAAAGTTAATATAAAAATAAGTAAAAATAAAGGTACTGGAAAAATATATGAATATGAAATAGATATATTAACAGGATATATAAAAATAGTTGGGGAAGATGATTCAAAAAAGGATGATGAAACTGAAAAAACAGGAAAAATAATATATAAAAAATTAGAAGATGGGCAATTCGAAAACGAACCAATAACAGAATATACAGAAGGTACTATTGTAGGATTTTCAATACCAATAAGAGAAGGATATGAGTTTGAAGGATGGTATCAAACAGAAACATATGAAGGCGAAAAAATATCAAGAACAACTAAAGAAATGACAGGTAATATAACATTATATGCAAAATGGATTAAAGAGAGCAATCTAGGATATTTTACATATAATAACAATATATTAACTGGTTTAACAGAAGAAGGAAAAACAGCATACGACACAGATGCAGAAGATATGATTAATTTAGTAATTCCTAAAAAAACTACAGAAGGGATAGAGATTACTCAAATCAACGCTAATATATTTAAAGGATATACAAAAATAAAAAAAGTAGTAATAGGAAAAAATATAACAAGTTTAGGTTCTGCTTTATTTAATGGATGTACTGGAATAGAAAAATTAACAATACCAATATCACTAGATAGTGGGAAGCCAGGAGCTTTTTCTGGATGTACAGGAATACTAGAAGTTTATTTAACAACAGGAACAGGAGAAAGATTAGATTATAGATCAGTAAATGATTATACATCGTATACAAGAACTCCATGGTATCAATCAAGGGACAATGAAATACAAGTAACATTAGAAGAAGGGATAACGAAAATAGGAGCATATACATTTAATAATTGTACGGGATTAAAATTCGTAGAATTACCAGTGAGCATAGCAGAAATAGGAATATATGCATTTAATAATTGTACAGGAATGCTGGGAGAAATAAATATAGGACAGAATGTGACAACAATAGGAGCATATGCATTTAATGGATGTACAGGGATAACAGGAAATTTAGTAATACCAGAAGGAGTAACGACAATAGCAAATTATACTTTTGCAAATACAAGTATAGAAACTATAGTAATACCAGAGAATGTAACCAAATTAGGAGATTATGCTTTTCAAAATTGCAAAGTATTAACAAGGTTGACAATGCCAATTTCGTTGGATAGTGGAAGACCTGGGGGATTTTTAGGATGTACAGGAATAACAGAAGTTTATTTAACAAAAGGAACAGGAGAGGGATTAGATTATAGATCGGTAAATGATTATACATCGTATACAAGAACACCATGGTATCAATCAAGAGAAAATGAAATACAAGTAACATTAGAAGAAGGGATAACGAAAATAGGGGCATATACATTTAATAATTGTACGGGATTAAAATTAGTAGAATTACCAGTGAGCATAGCAGAAATAGGAATGTATGCATTTAATAATTGTACAGGAATGCTGGGAGAAATAAATATAGGACAGAATGTGACAACAATAGGAGCATATGCATTTAATGGATGTACAGGAATAAGAGGAAATTTAGTAATACCAGAAGAAGTAACGACAATAGCAAATTATACTTTTGCAAATACAAGTATAGAGACTATAGTAATACCAGAGAATGTAACAAAATTAGGAGATTATGCTTTTCAAAATTGCAAAGTATTAACAAGGTTGACAATACCAATATCATTAGATAGTGGAAAGCCAGGAACATTTTTAGGATGTACAGCAATAACAGAAGTTTATTTAACAAAAGGAACAGGAGAAGGATTAGATTATAGATCAGTAAATGATTATACATCGTATACAAGAACTCCATGGTATCAATCAAGGGGCAATGAAATACAAGTAACATTAGAAGAAGGGATAACGAAAATAGGAGCATATACATTTAATAATTGTACGGGATTAA
>CAKPKP010000013.1 GCA_934167495.1 uncultured Clostridia bacterium
CTTGGTCTCTTAAAGGATATTTATTGTTTACTTTTCAATGTACTTTTTCTTGATGTTTTCTCTTGATGTCGACAATGTTTATTTTAGCATATTTTCTAATACTTTGTCAACACTTTTTTATAATTTTTCCAAATTATTTTTTGTTGATTTTTCGTATCAGTTTTCTGCAATCAACGTTCATTATTGTAGCATATTTATTAGCTATTTGTCAATACTTTTAAAAAATATTTTTAATATTTTTTTCGTTGATTTCCTTTGCAAATAAATACATTTTTTATTGTATTTTCTTCACATCGGTGATTGCTATTTTAACACTGTATTATTAATTTGTCAATATGTTTTTTAATATTTTTTTAAAATATTTTTTTCAACATTTTTGTTCACTCTTTTTTCTCGGTGAACGTGTTTTATTTTAGCACCTAAAATTATAAAAGTCAATAGTTTTTTTTAAAGTTTTTGTCGTTTTTTGTCGTTTATTTTTTAGTGTTTAAACTACATACTACGAACTGTCTGTTTTTTTACTTTAATCTTTACTATTGACTTGGTTTTTATATAAAATATCCTACTATATATTTTTTTCTATATATTAATTGCTGATTCTAAAGCTAGTTCAATCATATCTTTTAATGATTTTTCTCTCTCGTTAGCACTAAGTGATTTTTTATTGCATATTGAATCAACAACAGTTAATAAGCATGCCGCATTTTTATTTAATATTTTTGCTGTATAGAACAATGCAAATGCTTCCATTTCTGCTCCAACTATATCCTCTTCTTTTGGGAATCTACTAATATATTGATTTAAGTCTTTTAAATATGGATCAAAACATTCAGTACATGCCATATTCTTTTTTAGACATTTTATTTTTAATTTTTCGGCTTCTTTTTCTATTATCTTATTTAATGTTTCAGTAGATTCTATAATATGACATTCTTCTCCAGTCATATTTCTTGCAAAATTTCCTTCAGTATAACTTTTATTTACTAGTATAGTATCTAATAGATTAACATCATCTTTATACACACCACATGAACCTATTCTTATTATATACTCAACATCATAATATTTATATAACTCATATGCATATATTCCCATACTAGGCATTCCCATTCCTGATGCCATTACTGTTATACTTTTACCTTTATATTTTCCTGTATATGCATATATATTTCTTACATGGTTTACTAATTTATATTCATCTAAAAAATTTTCTGCTATGTGTTTTGCCCTTAACGGATCTCCTGGCATTAGAACTATTTTTGCAATATCCTCTTTTTTTGCTTCATTATGTGCAGTCATATTTCAAACCTCCTTTTTAATTTCAATTATATAATATACATTTGAAATTAATTAGTCAATCTTTTTTATGTTATTCGCAATTAAATAGCTTTCTTATAACAATAATGAGTTGATTAAATTTTTTATATTTTAAATTGTATAGTTCAGCCCATATTTAACTGTTCGTGTGCGAAAAGTTATGAAATAAATTTTCTGTGCAATATAATTTTATCTAATAGTAAAATTGCATGACTTTCCTATTATAGAACAAAAGCGGGCATTAATAACTTTTGCACTTATTAAAACATTTTGAAGTCCGCGTCTTTGTTCGTGTGCGAAATTTGCAAAGCAAATTTCTGTACAAAGTATTTATATTATAGGAAGTTCAGAGAACTTTCCTATAATATAAAAAAATACTTTGCTACTTGCAAAGTATTTTTTACTTTTTATTCTCTTATATAATCTTCTTCTTTATTTTTTACTTGTTTAGTTTTTGCTTTTTCTACTTGTTTAGCATTTTCAATTTTTCCTTTTTCTACTTCTAAATTCCAAGAATTAACATGATGTGTTGCTTTCAACATATCTTCAGCTTCTATATGTTGATTTTTTAATTCATCTGGTAATTCAACATCGTAATCATCAACATCTGGTTCGCCTAGTCTATCCCATATTCTTTTAATTTCGCCAATCATTTTAGCAAAAATATTTTCTTTTCTTATATTCTCTTCCATAATATTCACTAAGTTATAAACCTAGCTACCACCTTTCTTATTTATAAAATCTACTAAGATTATAACACATATTACTGGAAAAATCAAGCTTTTTTTAATTCATGTAATCTTTTAAGCGTTTACTTCTGCTTGGATGTCTTAATTTTCTTAATGCTTTTGCTTCTATTTGTCTTATTCTTTCACGTGTTACTTGGAACTCTCTTCCTACTTCCTCAAGAGTTCTAGCTTTTCCGTCTTCTAATCCAAATCTTAATTTTAAAACTTTTGCTTCTCTTGGTGTTAATGTATTCATTACTTCTTCTAGTTGTTCTTTTAATAGTGTATATGCTGCAGAATCGTGTGGAGCTGGTGATTCATCATCTTGTATAAAATCTCCTAAATGGCTATCATCTTCTTCACCTATTGGTGTTTCTAATGAAACTGGATCTTGAGCTATTTTTTGAATCTCCATTACTTTTTCAACTGGTATTTCTAATTCTTTTGCTATTTCTTCAGGCGTAGGTTCTCTTCCTAATTGTTGTAATAAGTGTCTTGATGTACGTATTAATTTGTTTATTGTTTCAACCATATGGACTGGTATTCTTATAGTTCTTGCTTGATCAGCAATAGCTCTAGTTATAGCTTGTCTTATCCACCATGTTGCATAAGTACTAAATTTATATCCTTTTTGATAATCAAATTTTTCAACAGCTTTAATTAATCCCATGTTTCCTTCTTGGATTAAATCTAAAAATAACATTCCTCTTCCAACATATTTTTTAGCAATACTTACAACTAATCTTAAATTTGATTCAGCTAGCTTTTGTTTTGCTTCTTCATCATTTTCTAATACTCTTTGTGCTAATTCTAATTCTTCTTCTGAAGATAAAAGTGGAATTCTACCGATTTCTCTTAAATACATTCTAACTGGGTCATCTACCCCAATACCTTCCATGCTGTTTATATCGATGTCTTCTAGTTTTATTTCTTCAACTTCTTTTAAATCATCAACATCTGGTTCTAATAAATCTTCATCTTTTAATATGTCTACACCTAATTCTTCAAATGCATCAAAAACTTTATCTATTTGCTCTGGATTGACATCTCCTAATTCTGCTGCTAACTCACCATATGTTATTTTCCCTTTTTCTTTTGCACTTTTTACTATATTCATTACTTTTTCTTTTTCGCCATCATCTAATTTTTCTATGTTTGCTGTTTTTTTAGATTTTTTGGTTTTCTCTAGTTCTTCTGTTTTGCTTTCGTCTTTCTTTTTCATTGTCTAATAAACCTCCTTTTTTGATTTTGCCAATTTAACTATTATTTCGTTTAGTCTTTTTTCCAACTCTATTCTTTCTTCATTAGGTAATTCTCTATCTTCTAATTTTGCTAAAATTTCATTTCTTTCGTTTATTAAGCTATCTTTATTATAGCTATTTATAATGTCTTCTATACATTTATCTATATCTTCAATTTCGTTATCTTGCAAAGTTATTTCGCTTATTCTATTTATTATAGATTCATCTTCAAAACTTGATAAGATTGCTGTAATATTGAAATTGCCATTTTTAAATTCATTATATATTTTTTCTAATATTATTTTGTTTATCTCATTTTTGAAATCTTTTACTCCTATTTTAAAACTTAGTTTTTCATATACTTTTTCTGGCTCATTCATAAGTAAATATATGACTATATTTTCTCGCTTTATAATGGATTCATTTATTTTGTTATCTTCTTTACTTACAACTTTTGGTATTGGTTTTCTTTCAAGCACTTTTTCTCCCATATTTGCGGAAAATTTCATTTTGTTAATATCAGCATAAATTGCTTCTTTAGATATTTCATATTCTTTTGATATTTTATCTATATATATTTCCTTTTCTATATTATTATCTACAGAAACTAATAATTTAGCTATTTCTTTTAAGAATTTAATTTTATCATTTGTATTATTTAAGTCATATTTTTGTTTTAGCATTTTTACTTTGAATTCAGTTAAAGATATTGCATTTTCTACTAATAAATTAAATCTTCCAGTTCCATATTTTATTACATATTCATCAGGATCTTTTGCACCTTCCATTTGCAGAATTCTTACATCACACCCTAAGTTTTTTAATATTTCTAATCCTCTCATTGTGGCATCTTGTCCAGCTCCATCTGAATCATAACTAATTATAACTTGCTCGCTATATTTTCTAAGCAATCTACCTTGTTCCTCTGTTAAAGCTGTTCCTAAAGATGCAACAACATTGTTTATTCCTCTTTGATGTAATGATATAGCATCCATATAGCCTTCTACCATTATTATTTTTTTAGAATCACTATTTTTCGCTATATTTAATGCAAATAAATTCCTTCTTTTTGAATATATTAGATTTTCTGGTGAATTTATGTATTTTGCCATTTTATCATTTTTTTCTAATATTCTTCCGCCAAAAGCAATAACTTTCCCTCTAATATCTACAATTGGAAACATTAACCTTTTTCTATATCTATCTATAAATTGTCCTTTTTCATTTTTATTTACTAATCCTGTAGCTACTATTTCTTCATCTTTAAAGCCTTTAGACTTTAAATGATTATATAATTCGTTATAATTTCCAGAACAACCTATTCTAAATAATTTCAAAGTTTTATTATCTAGTTTCCTTTGTTTTACATAGTCTTGTGCTAATTTTGCTGTAGGCTTGTATAAATTTTCATGATAAAAAGTAGCTGTTTCTTCGTTTATTGCATACATTCTATCTTTTAAATATTGCTTTTGTAAATCTTCTGTATTATTTGATACTGGTAATGCAATATTTGCTCTTTCTGCTAAAAACTCTACAGCTTCTCTAAAATTCAAATGTTCAATTTTACTAATGAAATGTATTACAGTTCCGCCAGTATGGCATCCAAAACAATTAAATAATTGCTTATCTGGAGAAACAGAAAAAGAAGGAGATTTTTCTTTATGAAATGGACATAATCCAAAAAAACTTCTTCCTCGTCTTTTTAACTGTACATATTGTGATATAACATCAACAATATCATTTGCATTTATTATTTCATCAATTAACTCTTGACTATATTGTACCATTTTATAACCTTTCTCTTATTATATTCGACATATAATCGCGTAATCCTTCTTCATTTAACATAAAAACAAAAGATTATATACCTTGCAAGATATATAATCTTTTGTTTTTATGTTTCATTATTATGCTAATGGTATGAATTTCTTCATTATATTATCTGGTTCTACGTTTGTTACATGTACTTCATATGATTGATTTATTTTATTTTCAACTAGTTCTTCTACTTCAGTTTTATCTTTTTGTTCTGCTAAAACTAATTCACTAACTAGGATTTGTTTCGCATTTAATAACATTTTTTTCTCACCTGTTGATAAGCCTTTTTCTTTTTGCTTAAAACTTAGGTTTCTTACTATGTCTGCTACTTCAAAGATGTTCCCTGTTTTCATTTTCTCATAATTATTTCTGTATCTCTTGTTCCAATTCATTTCTGTTTCAGTGCTTTCTTGTTCTAACACATTAATTACTTTTCCTGCCTGCTCTTTATCGATTACACTTCTTACACCTATTTCTTCTGCTTTAGCTGTTGGTACCATTACTTTTACTTCACCAGGCATTTTTATTATATAATATGCTTGTTTTTCATCTAATATAGATTTCTCTTCTATAGACTCTATTACTCCAGCACCGTGCATAGGATATACTATTTTATCTCCTACATTAAACATCAACGTCACTCCTTCCAGGTATTTGTTTTTCACTACATTTCTATTATACAACAAAAATTACCAAAAGTCAAAACTTTTGGTAATTTTTTATGTGAATTTTTGGTAACTTTTATTTACTTGTAGAACCAAATCCACCTTCTCTTATTCCTTCTGTTTTATCGTTATCTGTTACAAAATATTTTTGGAAAATTGCTTGTCCTATAGCATCTCCTTTTTTTATTTCTACATCTTCATCTTTTATATTGTAGAATGCAAACATTATATGTCCATCATTGTCTTGATTTCCATAATAGTCTTTATCTACTACACCTACACTATTTGCTAATATTAAACCTTTTTTTCCAGGATTAGAACTTCTATTATATAAAAGTAACATTTCATCATCTGGCATATATGCTTTTAGTCCTGTTTTTACTAGTGTTGGTTTTTGACCTCTTTTGAAAGATGGTATTATACAATCTTCTGCCGCTTCTATATCATATCCTGCTGAAAATTTTGTTTTTCTTATTGGTAAATTTATTGATTTGTCTTCAAATCCTTTTGCTATTTCGAATCCACGTGTTTTTTCCATTTTTATTACTCCTTTTTCTTTTTTCTAATTTATATCATTTTTCTTAATTTTTGTAAACATCTATTTAATTTTTCCTTTAATTGCAAATGTAATAAAGAATATCGTTCCTAGTGTTATTACTATCATCGGACCTGTTGGAACATTAAAGTAATATGATGCAATTATTCCAAGTACTCCTGAAAATAATGAAAATATTATTGCAAATGCATGATATTGTCTTGTACTTTTAGCTATATTTCTGCTTGCTGCTGCTGGTAAAATTAATAATGAATTTATTAACAAAATTCCTATCCATCTTAAAGACAACATTACTATTATAGCAATCATAATAACAAATATATTATCTATTAATTTTACATTTATTCCTTTACTCTTTGCTAATATTGGATTTATGCTTATACTATGTATTTGATTAAATAATGTATACCAAACTACTAATGATAAAACAAATGCTATTGCTAAATATATTAATTCTATTTTTTCTATACTTAATATATCTCCTACTAAATAACTTGAATACTTATTAAAATTTCCCAATCTTGCAAGCACTACTAGTCCTATAGCAATTGTTATTGATGAAAAAACACTTATTATTGTATCTGCTCCATATGATGTTTTATGTCGCACAAAATTTAATAATAGTGCAAATACTATAGCAAATAAAATCATTGCTATATTAGTATTTGATATTCCTAGTATTGTTCCTATAGCTATTCCTGCTATCGCTGAATGTCCTAAACTGTCTGAAAAAAATGCCATTTTATTATTTACAACCATTGTTCCAAATATTGCAAATATTGGCGATATTAATATTATAGCAAGTAAAGCATTTTTCATAAAATCATATGATATGAATTTAAATGGCAATATTACTTCCATTATAGAATATATTGTTTCCATATTTTTCTCCTTTTATTTTCCAAAAACATTTTTGTATTCTTCACTTTGAAATACTTCTTCTGATGTTCCTTCTTTTAATATAGTTTTGTCAATTAATATTACTTTATCTGCATATTTTTTTACTAAGTCTAAATCATGTGATACTAGTAATATTGACATATCATGTTCTTTCTTTAATTTATTTACTATATTATAAAAGTTCTTTATCCCATTTTCATCTATTCCAGAAACAGGCTCGTCTAGTATAAGTAAATTAGGGTTGTCTATTGTAGCTATTGCTAACAATACTTTTTGTAATTCTCCACCTGATAAATCTCCTAAACTTTTATCTAGTAAGTATTCTACTTCATAAATTTTTAATTGTTCTTTTATTTTTGCTTCTATCTTTTTGTCCTTTTTTATCCAAACTGGTTTGTTACAAACTAATGAAGCAAATATATCATATACTGTTGTTGGCATGTGTTTTTCCAAATTCAAGCTTTGTGGTACATAACCTATTTTCATCTTTTTTGTTTTATTTTCTTTTTTATCAAAAAAGTTTATAGTTCCTGTATGTTTAACTTCACCTAATATAGCTTTTAATAATGTTGATTTTCCTGCACCATTTCTTCCTATAATTACAGTTAGTTCACCACAATGAATATGGATATTAATATTTTCTAATATTTTTTCTTTTCCAATTGTAACTGATAAATCATTAACTTTAATACAGTGCAATCCACATGGTTTATTATCTTCCATACATTTCACCCTTTCTATTTATTTAATAATGCCTGTAATTTTTGTAGATTTTCATGCATTTGATTTATATATGCATCCTTTTCAAAATTGCCATATAAACCTGAATTTAAGTTTTGAATTGTGCAATTTGTTTCGTTTTCTATTATTTTTGCATCTCTTGTATTATCATTTTTATCTAATAAAATTGTAGTAATATTTTCTTCATTTGCTTTATCAATTATCTCACTTAATGTTTTAGCAGACATTGTACTTTCTTCGCCTTCTGTTTTTATTTCTATTGTTTCTATATTTAAATAATCTAATAAATATTCAAAAGCTTCATTAAATGATATTACTGTTTTATTAGTAAATTCAAAAGAATCATACTCTTCTTTTAATTTTTCTAATTTTTTTATGTATTCATCAGTATTTTTTCTATATATATCCACATTTTTTGAATCTAGTGTGCATAATCCTTCTGATATTGTTTGAACTTGCGTAATATAATTATCTATATTTAACCAAATATGTCCATTTTCTTCATCATCTTCATGCATAACATTTTCATCTTGTACATTTACACTTGAATCAATTATATTTATATTTGGATAGTTTGAAATAACTTTATCCATAAATAACTCTACGCCTAAACCATTTTGAATAAAAACATCTGCATTTTCTAATTTCACTAAGTCTTTTGTTACAAGAGTATATTCATGCAAACACCCAACGCTTACATCTGCCATATTTTCAAGTTTTATATTTTCAGCACCATCTGTTATATTTAAAGCAATTATATACATAGGATAAAAAGATGTAACTATTTTAAATTGATTTTCATCATTTTCATTAACCTTTTTTGTTTTTCCCAAAAATAAAGCACTTATAATTAATACTATTAAAATTATACTTATTACTATTTTTTTTCTCATTACTTCACTCCTAAGTATTAATATTAACATAATTTTGCAAATTTTACAATAATTAAAACAGTTCTTTTATCTTTTCAATATATTCTAGTCCTTTTTGATAACCTGAGTTATAGCAATAATCTATTTTTTGAACATCTAGTAATCCTGTTCCATCTGTTGGCACAGTTATTATTAAATCTGCTTGTTGTAAATTTTCTTCTGATATTTTGTTTCCCATTATGTCTAAAGTTTTCATAATTATATCCATAATACCGCTCTTTTCATCTACAGCATCACTATTAAAATTCACAGCTATTACTTTACTTGCACCTAATTCTTTTACTGCTTTAACAGGAACATTGTCTAATATTCCTCCATCTAAAAATATTTTATCTTTATATATGCAAGGTTTGAAAACTCCTGAAAAACTAGAGCTTGCTCTTACTGCTGTTCCAATTGTTATATCTGTTATATAATTATATTTGGCATTTTTAGGTTTTAATGATGAGAAAACATATTCTTTAGAATCTATAAAATTTGTTGCTGGAACTGCTATTGGCATTTTCAAATCACTCATTAGATTTAATCCTTTTGATTTTGCTATTTCATTATATAATATTTCTATAGTTTCTCCATCTTTTATTCCACTAATATTAAAATCATTTTTAAACATATTATCAAAATTTGATATTATCGGTATAGCACTTATTCCTACTATTTTTTCGTTGTATTGTTTAAATAATGATAGTATTTCTTCTCCATTAAATCCCATTGCATATAATGCTGCAACAAAACTTCCTGAACTAGTGCCTCCTATAACTTCAATTTCTATATTATTTTCTTCTAAAGCTTTTATAATTCCAGCATGTGCAATTCCTCTTATTCCTCCACCAGCTAATGATAATCCAACCTTCATATTTTACCTTTCTTCTAAAGTAATGGAAAGTATTTATATTATAGGAAGTTTTGAGAACTCTCATATTATATATTTTCCATTACAGTTAATATTTCTTAACATTAATAGTATTAACTTTTTGAACAAATTTAAACTCTTATTGTTATAATTCTAGGTCAATATACAAAGATTTTTATTATCTTTTATTTATATTTTAAAAAACTATTAGCGCAAAAAATCCACGAGTAAACTCGTGGATTTTTAATTTTTTTATTAATCTTGTGCATATGGTAATACAGCAATGTGTCTTGCTCTTTTTACTGTTTCTGTTATGTATCTTTGATGTTTTGCACATGCTCCAGTTGCTCTTCTTGGTAATATTTTACCTTTTTCATTTACGAATTTTCTTAATTGTTCTGCATTTTTATAATCTAATGTGCAATTTTTATCACCACATAATGGACAAACTTTTTTTCTTATTTTTCTAAACTTTGGATTGAAATCATCATCCATGTTGTTGTTTCTATTATTTCTTTTATTTGTTCTTTTATTGTCTCCCATTTCTTTCCCCCCTCTTCTAAATTATTTATATATTAGAATGGTAAATCATCATCAGATGATACTTGAAACTCAGAATTTCCAGCTACTTCTGTTCCGAATGTATTTTCAAATCCTGATGTATCTCCATCTCTTTTACTATCTGCAAAATATGCTTCTTCTGCAACAACTTCTGTTACATAATGTTTTTGACCTTGATCATCATCCCAAGATCTTGTTTGAATTCTTCCTATTATTGCAACTTGTTGACCTTTTTTGAAATATTTGCTACAAAATTCTCCTGTTTTACTCCAAGCAACTATGTTTATAAAATCTGCTTGTCTTTCTTGACCTTGAGCAGCAAATCTTCTATTTACAGCTAAAGAAAAGCTTGCTACTAGTGTATTATTTGTTTGAGTATATCTTACTTCTGGATCTCTTGTTAATCTTCCCATTAAAATTACTTTATTCATATTTTCCTACCTTTCTTTAAGCCCCCAATATTAGTCTTCTTTACGAACTACTATGAATTTTATAACTTCATCTGTAATTCTGTAGATTCTTTCTAATTCTGCTATGAAATTTGGATTAGCTTCAAAATTAATTACCATATAATAAGCTTCTTTGTTCTTATTTATTTCATATGCTAATTTTTTTAATCCTAATTCTTCTACAGATTCTACTTTTCCATCACCATTAATTAAGTTTGTGAATTTAGTTTCTAAATTTTTTAAACCTTGTTCATCAACACTTGGATTAATAATGATAACACTCTCGTATTTATTCATTATTCTTCACCTCCTTATGGATATATAACCCATATTTTTATAATATGAGTAAGGAATTAATACTAATTTACAATAGTACTAATCTACTATTTTGGTATTTTAACACATTTTTTTTAATTTTGCAAGTGTTTTTCAAATAATAGCAATGGGAATAGGTCAAAGTAAGTTACTTTTCGCTATTCCCATAAACATTATCTTTCATAATCATCAGTTTGTTTTTGATTTTTATTTTCTTTTACTTCTTCAGTATATCCTAATTTCTCTAAAGTTTCATTGCCATTTTCTATTACATCTTTTATTTTTTCTTCTTTTTCTTTATCTGTTAATTCTTCATCAGCTAAAATATTTTCTATTGTATCATCTTCTATGATTCCAATCTCTTCCATAGCATCTAAAGGAACTAAATCATCTAATTTATCCATAAAAGCCTTAGTATTTTTACTTTGTACGCCGTCTTTTATAAGTTTATATAATTCTTTAGTTTCCTCATCTAGACTTGCTTCTTCTTTTCCAGATGATATTAAATCAAATAAAGCATCTACTTTCTCGTAGTTTCTCATATCTGAATCTACTATATTTCTTACATCTTTTATATCTAAAGTTCCATCTTTTACTAAATCTTGTATATCTTTTAAATTTTCTACTGCATTTCTTCTTATTTCTTGCTTATCTGATGCTTTTTCTGGTATTGAAACATTAACTCTATCATTTAATGCTTCGTATAATTCTCTGTCTTTTTCATAATCTTTTGATTTCATTATTCTTTCTTTTAATTTTTCTTGTAAAATATCTTTTTTCTCTTTATCTGTAAGATTTGCTTTATTTTCTGTGTTTTCTGTATTTTCATTTTCTTCACTTGCTAATATTTGATCTATTACATCATCTGTTACAAATATTTGCTCACCATTTTCTCCTAATATATACTTATCGCCTTCTGTTGTTACATATACTTCTATATTACTTGTTGGTTTAACATCTGTATTCTCTTCTTCTCTTGTTTCAAAGTACCAATCATTATATAACTGGCTTATTGTTGATTCTGGAATATAATCTTTTAAATTATTTAATAAAGTTTCATGTAATACATCAAATGGCATATTTGGATTACTCATTATAGAATCTAAAACATCATATGCTTTTCTATATTTTTCAGATAATTCGTCACGTTCTTTTTCAGCTTCTGTTCTTTCATCTTTGTTTAACTCATCTAAATATTTATCTAGCATTTTTGAAGATAACTCTTGTTTTATAGCATTTTTATCTCCCATATTATTTAACAAAATCTCTGAAATTTCCATTTCTGTTAATGTTCCTTTTAAATTACTTGTTAATGTATCTTTATAACTATTGCTAGGTGCTATTGATAAAATACTGTCTATTTTTTTATTTAATTCTACTAATTCTTGATAGTCTGTTTTTTCTTGCTTTTTATTATTGCTTTGTACTTTTTTATCTTCTACTGATTCCTTTTCTGTTTTTTCTTCTTTGCTTGGTTTTGTTTCTTTTGCTACACTAGACTCTTCTTTAGCTTTAGTCTCTACAGTCGTTTTTGTTTCTGCTTCAATTTTGTTTTTTACATTACTTTCTTTTTCTTCTTTAACTTTATTTTCTTCTAGTTCTTTATTTTTTTCTCTATTTGCATAAAGACTTATTATGTCTTTTTTAGTACTTTCATCTAATCCGTCTTCATTTGAATGTAAGTATTCTAATAATAATTTTTGTTTTTCTTCATCTGATATTTGCATTGAATCTATATTTAAGAATTTATCAATTACACTCTTTATTTGTGAATCCTTTATATTTATACTTAGTTTTCCAAATATATCTATTACTTCTTGATATACAGCTTCATCGTACTCTATTAAATTATTTACTTTTGATTCATCTAGTTCAGCCTCAAATTCTATTGTATCCCCATCTGCATATAATGCTGAAAAAGAAGATACATCTTCTATAGAGTCAAAACTCATTTCATATTGTACTGGTGATGGCGTGTTTAGTGAATCAGCCTCTTTATCTTTGAACATAGAAGGTGCTGAACCAGCCATCCCTAGTGCAACCATTCCTAATGCAAAACTAGTTTTTATTCTTGATTTTAAATTTTTTATGCTCTTAGGTTCTTTTTTCTTAGCTTCTTCAATTTTTCCTTTAACATTATTTATAATGTTTCTTAATTTTCCTTCTTTTTCTTTATAAACTCTTTTTTCTAATCTTTTTGGCATTAATTTTTTATCTATAAAATCTCTTATTCTATTGAAAAATCCTTTGTTTTTAACAGGTTCGTTTATAATAGCTTTTTGAACATAACTGTCACTAATTGCTTCTACATTGTTTTGTTGTTCATTATATAATTTTTCATTTTGATTATCTAGTGTATTTATACTTCTAGTTTTCTCTCCATATTCTTCTAATATATCATCTATCATTTTTAAATCTTCTTTTGTTAGATTTCTTCTAGGAGTATTCGCAATTAAATCATCTATTAATTCTTCTTTTTCTTTACCAATATCTAATACTTTTTCAGATACTTGTCCTCTTGTTTTATTATAAACATCTGTTACATTATCTATTGTTTCATTGTATTTATCATCAATTTCATTAACTGAATCTATTTTCTTTCCTTTTAAGAATTCCTCAACCTTTTGATTCATTCTTGATTGTTGAACTTCAAATAATTTCTCTCTTATATTCTTTACAAGTTTTATTTGTTCAAAAGCTACAGACTCATTTGAATATAGCTTTCCACCAATTATATCATTTTCTAAATTAATAACGTATTCATATATTTTTTTAAATTCTTTTTCTCCTAAGCTTGCAAAATCTGCAACTTTATAAACTTTGTTCCCTACTTTAATTTCATCTTCCATAATTATCCCTCCATAAAACTGGATTTTCTTTAGCTTTTATCTTATCCATAAAATTATATATTATATAAAAATTTTTTTCAACAAAAATAGAATAATTTGTAAATAAAATTTTATATAGCTTTTGTTTCCCTTTTTATTTCTCTTTCTAGAACTTCATACATTTTTAGTTGAAGTTTCAAATTCTTATTTTCTTTTATTAAAATAATCCATAAATATATAATAACCATGAATATTGCAAAATTATGTACATACAAAATTAAAATACTATAACAAACAGTAATTACTGCTACCGCTATGTTTGATACCTTATTAGTTATTATCTTTGATGCTTTTTCTCCTTTTACTATCGTTAATAATTGTTTTAAAATTCTTCCACCATCCATTGGATATATAGGTAATAAATTAAAAAATCCTAGTATTAAATTAATATAAATAATATCTAAATATGTTTTATCATTCAAAATAATCAATACAATTGCTATTGCAAAATTTATTAACGGACCTGCAATATATATAAGAATTCTTCTCAAATTTTTATAAGTAATATGTCCAAAAGAATAAAATTCCAATGATAGTCCTAATGCATACACATCAATTCTTTTAGGTTTTACTCCTAATACAATTCCAGTTACTAAATGTGCCATCTCATGTATTATTATAAACAACATAAATACTGCATATTTTTCAATATTTTTTGTTACAATTGCTATTACCAAACATATGAATATATCTATATTAAATTTTATTTTCATATATTTAATCCCCTTGATATTCTAATAAATATTCTGGATCAACATATCTATCTTCTTTCTTTATCTCAAAATGTAAATGTGGTCCAGTTGAATTACCAGTAGAACCAACTGCAGCAATTACGTCACCTTGATTTATTTCTTCTCCTTCACTTACATATATATCACTACAATGTGCATACATTGTAACAACATCATCTGTGACTATCTTTACATGTTTTCCATATGCACCATAATTTGAAACTTCTGCTACAACTCCGCTTATAGCTGCTACTATAGAATCACCTGTATTTCCAGCAATATCAAGACCTGTATGGTAACCTGAAACAGTTATATTAGTTAAGCTTCTTACACCAAACTCAGACGTTTTTAGTCCTTCTAATGGTTTTATTATTCCGTAGTTTTCCTTTATACTATTAGCATCTAATTCCATTTGATTTATACTGCTCATATCTTCTGATATAGATAATGTAGCTTCTATATAATTATTATTTTGAGTAGCTACGTTTTCATTAGTTGTATTTTCTGCTACATTTTGTTCACTATTATTATCACTTTTAATAGAATTGTCTATTGGTTGCTCAGGAGTAATAGCACTTTGAGTAAAAAATCCGCCTATTTCAGTAATTTTTTCTTTTAAATCTATACATAGAGTCTTATTAACACTTGCCAAAAATTCTTGTGTAAATATGTAATCTTTATTTTGAACAGCATAAAATACTGTATATATGAATAAACAAACAATTATTATATCTAACATCTTTTTTACTGATTTTCCTGAAGTCTTTAAATTGTTTTCTCCATTTTTATAATATGTGTTTGTATCTCCTGTCTTCCTTCTATAGTATATTTCTTCCGCTTTTCTTATTCTCTCATCTTCACTTAAAAGCTTTTCCAAATAAAGCACCTCTTTCCTTTGTTTTATACAATATATGTCGCTAGAATTAAATTTATTCATTTCTAGCGACATTTATTTTAAAAAATTTTTGATATAACTAAACCTATAATAGCTATAAACATTACAATATTTATAACCCTCATAGATTTATATTTCTTCTCATATTTTTTTCTTAAATTTTTGTCATCATTTTTCATTCTTGATATATAATTTGAAACTACTAGTTGTGCTTCATTTAAAATATAATTAGAATTTGGCTTGTTATTAACTTTATTTTTTCCCTCTATCACTGATTCTTTTACCTTTACATTTGGTTTTAATATTATAATAGCTTCATCCACAATATTTGAATTAACTTCTTTTAGAAATACTATATTCTTTAAATCTGATTTATTCATTAATACCTCCTAAAAATACTAGTTAAATTTTCCTCTTCTTTTTTATAATTTTTTCCAGATTTTCTAAGAATATTCATATTATTGGTTAAAATTAAAATGTAAAAGTATTATAAATTCCATTTGCAACTATCTCCACCATGCTTATTATTAAACCTAAATGGGTATTTTGAAGCATAGCAAAATTACATCTAGAATTATTAGTATTTCTTGCTACTATTCCTTTTATACTCATATCTCCTATTGACATTTTATTTTTTCTTAAACCGCTTCCTAACTCAATTCCGCCCTCTTCTACTATAATCTTTCCTATATTTTCTTGAGCTGATAATGCTGAATCTATTGAAATTATAAATGGTTTTTTATATGTATTCATTATTTGATTATATTTATCTTCTATATTATTACTTTGAACTGTATTTTCTAAATCTCCTACTATTTTAATTATTTTATTACACGCATAAAATTTTTTTAAATTATATCCTACCAAAGGTCCAAAACTGTCACCTGTTATTCTGTCAGTTCCTATACATAAAAATACAATAGATGAATATCTCTGATTCAAACTACTTTTACAAATAATTCTTTCAAAATCATTAACAAACTTAATATACGTTTCTCTTTTTCTCATATAATCAATCCTTTATATTCTTTTTGATGGTGCTATTATTATATTAACGTCTTTTGAATTATAGTACTTTTTTATTATACTTTCAGAAAAGCCAGCTACTTCATTAGATAAAACGATTGTATTGTATCTTGACTCCACTAAATTATCTATATTTTTATCAACACTTTCTATATCTTCTAACTCTATTACTTTCTTTCCTAATATTTTTGGAAGTATAAAACTTTCAGTATCATTTTTTGATTTTATATATGAAATTCTCATAAAATTTCCTCCTATATAATATATATTTAGCTTTTTGACTTTTTTTATTCATAAGTAATTGTTAACATAATTGACATATTTTTTTAATTAGTTTATAATAGAATTATAGTCTTTGACTAATTTATATTTTTTGTACTTTGAAAAGGAGGTTATCTTTATGATAACGAAAAACCGGGTTATTCTTTGTGCACTTTCTGTAGACACTCTTAAGTTTGCTTCAAGATTTGAGGCAATTGAAGAAGTGAAGAATGTAGATGCATCAACAATCGAAGATGTATGGGCAAGAAACAAAACTCCAATTACGCTTTCACATTTAACAAATATGAGTGCCGAATCTTTAACTGTACCCGAGCTTTCAGGCAATGCAAAAAGTTTCATATCTTTTTGTCATGAAAACGGCTTCGAATGCGGTGAGGAAGTTACTGGCATAAAGTATGATACTGCAAATGAGCGGTGTATTCTGTGTGAGCTTGCTAGTTATAAAGGTATGATGAATACCCTTGAATACTACAACAAAAATGTAGAAAAAGAAGTGGATTGTATTATTTATGAATCACCTCATTTCTATGTTACTTCCGAGCTTGGAGCTTTAGTTCAGGGATATCTTATGATTATTCCAAAACAGCATATTTTAAGTGTAGCTCAGTTCTCATCTTCCCTGCTTACCGAATACAACCAGGTCTGTAAAGATGTTGAAGAAATCTTGCTTGGAGCTTATCCTAATGCAAAATCAGTAACATTTATGGAACATGGTTCAGCTCCTGGCGGTATTACTTCTCACAAGAAGTCAATAGTACATGCTCATACGCATGTTGTAGTTGATTTCAAACTTTCGCCAAATCATAAGAAAATGGTGCAGTTACAGCATATCGAAGACATTCGAGTTGCCAAAAAAACTCACTATTTTTCCTATCAGGAAGGCAGTGATGGCAAGCTTATGATATGTATGGATGATAATGTTTACGTCCAGAGACAGTTTCCTCGCCAGGTCATGGCAGATGAACTTAAGTTGGCTCCTGGTCAGTATAACTGGCGTGTTGTAGGATTTGAAGAAAATGTACATGCAACACTGTACAATATTCACAATTATCTTAAAACAGCATCTTGCTCAGGCAGAATAAAAAATCGTACACTTGGTTTTGTGCTTGGATACGCACAGCGAGAAGATTAACCCATATCACAACGAAAAAAACGGAACAAATTTTCAATTGAAATTTGCTCCGTTTTTTTATCCATTGCAAAACTTGCCAAAATATATTATAATTTATAAAAAATATATGGAGGTAAAAACAAATGGATAATGAAATTGTATTTCCTAATTATAATCATTGCATCTTAAACACTATAACTTCTATTTTAAAATATTATAATGTAGAAACTAAACATGCATCTTTAACAAGTTTAGACAAAATTTTAGAAAAACACTATAAAAATGTTGTATTTATAGTGCTAGACGGAATGGGTGAACATATATTAAATAACTTATCTAATAATGGTTATTTTTATAATAAAAAAATTGATTGTGTAACATCTGTATATCCATCTACTACTACTGCTGCACTTACTACATACTATGCAGGTAAACCACCTTACGAGACAGGATGGATTGCATGGTCTCAATACTTTAAAGAATATGGAAGAGCATTAGATATGTTATCACATAAAGAATCTTATAAAGGAGTAGATGTTATAAAAGAAGCTAAAATCAACGTTTTTGAAGATGTAGTTAAATATACTCCTATCTTCGAACAAATAGAAAAAGCTTCACCTAATGTTAAAGCTTTTGAAATAACACCTATATATTCAGATAAAAGATCAAAACGTAGCTTAAGAGCAGATAATTTAGACGAGCTTGTTTCTTCTATAGAATTATTATGTGAAACAAATTCAGAAAACTTTATATTGGCTTATTCAGATAATCCAGATGGATTATTACATAAATATGGTGCTTATTCAGATGAAGCAAAAGAATTTATACATGAAGCAGAAAATAAAATTGAAGCTATGTGTAACAAATTATCTGATGATACTGTTGTTATTATATCTGCAGACCATGGACATAAAAATATAGAAAAAGCTTATACTATTCTTGATTATCCTGAAATATTAGATTGTTTAATTATGCCACCTTCTCTTGAATCTAGATTTTTAACATTCTTAGTTAAAGATAATATGAAAAAAGAATTTGAAGAAAGATTTAATAACGCATTTAAAGATGAATTCTTATTACTAACAACTGAAGAATTCTTAAACAGAAACTTTTTAGGTTTTGGTGATAAACATCCAAAAGTAGATGAGTTTTTAGGAAACTATGTTGCTTTATCTACTGCTGGAAGCATGATAAGATTAGAAACATTTTTAGCAGAAGGAAAGAAAGTTAAAAAATCTACTCACTGTGGACTTTCTAAAGAAGAAATGGAAGTTCCTGTTTTAGTAGTAAAAAAATAAAATACTAAAGTTTATAAAAAGCAAAATTGAATTTTATATTCAACTTTGCTTTTTTTGCACTAATTTATTTTTTTATTCATATATTATTATAAATATTAAAATATCTGTTGGAGGTTATCATGGATAAAAAAGGTTTAGATTTCAAACATAAAGAAGTTATAAATATAAATGATGCAAAACGTCTTGGTTTTGTGCAAGACGTTACTGCTAATTTAGAAACAGGCATTATTACTTCTATTATTGTTCCTGGTTCTAACAAGTTATTTAATTTTTTATCTAGCTCCAATGATATTGTTATTCCTTGGGAGAAAATTAAATGTATTGGTGATGAAATTATTTTGGTGGATATTTAATTAAATTTCTGTTACTTTGTTTTTAAAGATTTTTTTATTTTTCTAAAAACTTTTTTTAGAAAAGAAGGTTGTTTAATGTACTTTTTTACTAATTCATTTATTTCAATCCTATCTAATTCGTTAAAAAATTTATCTCTGTTTTTATTAGCTGGTTTGTGTTGTAATATTGAAGGATTTCCTTTTATTGCTTTTTCTAAATCACATTGTTGTAAAAATATATCATCTCTACTTTCTAATAAACGCTTTCCTTTTTCTGTATGCACTAATATCAACGAAGTTCCCTTATTCTCTCTGTTTAATTCTGGATAACAATTATCTACTCCCCAAAAATCTCCTAAAGTAAAATCTGTATACCTTGGCAATTTAGCAAATTTACAAGTTGGGCATGTTTCTCTTAAATCTATATCTCCTATAAAAGCCTTCATATATGGATTAGCTTTTGAATTAATTTCATATTTTTTTCCATTTTTAAATTCTGCTGAAAAACTATAACCTTGCCATCCAGTAATTTTATCTCTAAAATTCACCTTTACTATATCACTTTTATTCGATGTTTCCAAATCCTTTTTATACTTCTCAAATACCTTTGGAGAAGGAACTCCATGACATACAACATCACATGTGTATAAATTATCATATTCTTTACCTAAATATGAATTTAACCCTGAAACTTGACATGGCGTACCAGAAAACAAAACCATTATATTTTTATCTAAATATTCTTTTATTTTTCTAAAATTGTCTTTCATATCACTTTGAGTATATTTTGAACCATTAATTTTATTTAAATCTTCCATATTATCTACGATAGTATGCACAACTTTTAAATCTTTATCATATATAGCCCCACAAACAACACCTTTATTTTCTAAAATATATTTTGCAATACTTGAAAAAATTCCACCAGAAGTAGCCTTCTCTCTTTCCGCTTCATCTTTATTCCATCCACCATATGCTATACTTTCTTTAAAAATTGCTTTATTTTTATATTCATTATTGTATGGACATACTTTATCACACATTCCACAATTTATACATTTTTCTTTATCAATAATTGGATATTTAAACCCATTTTCATCTTCTTTCATTTCTATTGCATTCTTAGGACATTTGCTTACGCAAGCTGTACAACCACAACAATTAGATTTATTTTTTATTTCAATCATATAATCACCTTTTTATTTTTAACATTTTAAAAGCTAATGCTTTAGCTTCTTTGTATTCTTCTAAATTTCTATAAATAATAAAATACAATAAATTTGAAATTAAAAAACATACTATTCCTTTTACAAGCATTATAAGAATTGAATCACCTTTTATTAATTCACAAATTAAATATGTAATTATTACTACCAAACCAGTAACTATAGCATAAATTATCAATCTTATAATATATTTTTTAGGATTCACTTTAAATATTTCCGTAAATAAATTGTGAATAATCCAAGGCATGCCTATAAATAGCATTGTTAGAACAGTTGATAATAAAACACCATATAACCCTATAAAATTAACTAATATTAAATTTAGTGCTAAATTTGATAAAGCAGTTACTAGCGGTCTAAATCTATCTTTATGCCAAATTCCAGCTGCATCTTTATATAAATTTAATAATGAGTTTATCTCATACACAAAGAAATATATTACTAAACAAACAACACAAGAAAAATCTAATAACAAGTCTCCTCCAACCCAATTTTTCATAAAGATTTGATATAAACAAAGTAGTTCAGATGCACAAAAACCTGAAATCCATGCAATTATAAATGTAAATTTTCTTAAATCATTAAAATTTTTTTCATTACTTTCAATAATAATACTATTTCCTATTCCTGCTGTACATGAAGAAAATATAACAGCAATAATTGCAATAATCGCTTTTAATATATAAAAATAATTTTCATAAACTGCTAATATTGACAATCCTAAAAAAGCAGATATAACAATAGTATCTGATGAATTAACTATTACTCCTCCGATTTTAGAAGTAAACAAATCTTTTACTCTATTATTTATTTCTCTTATTTTTTCTTTAGGTAAATTTCCTTGTGCTTTATATTTTGGATATTTTTTATCAACAACAACAGCAGTAGTTATATTTATCATAATTTGCCCTAATAACAATACTATTACATAAAAATAATAATTTCTAAATATAAACAAAAGTAAAAATTGTGCTAAATACATTATTGTATTTATTATTAATGTAATTTTACTAGTTATATCTGTTCTTTGGTGTGCTGACAATAAACAGTTTTTATATGCAAATAGCCAATATGAAAAAACTGTAGCTAATAAATTCAAAATATATAATACATATATATTCATATCTGCTGGAACATCGCTCTTTATCAGGTATGGAATAAAAGGGCATAAAATCATTCCAATTATTAATATTACTAGTCCTATAATTCTATAATATATTTTATATAACTTCATTAACGCACATATGGTTACATCATCATCAACTGCAATTGGCTTATACATACTAAAAACCATTGCTGAACCAACACCTAATTCTGCTAAATTAAGTACTTGCAATATAGAAGTAAATAAACTATTTAACCCTAAATATTCTACACCTAATAAATATATCATTACTGTACGCATTATAAAAGGAACTATAATTTGGTACAATTTCAAAATAATTCCAAAAATTATATTTTTAGTTGCATTCTTAGTTCTCTCTATCTTCATTTCTTATCCTTTCTTATTATTCTATCTCTAAGGCTTTTTTTAAAAATTCCTTTGATTTCTTTCTTTCTTGTTCTAATATTTTATATACATCTGTATAATCATGTTTTATATTTTCTTCCGTAATACATTTATTAAAAATTCTATTTTCTAATTGAAATTTATTTATTAAAGTTTCAATTCTTGAATTCATACTAATAGTGTTATCTTCTCTCTCGAAAACAACAAATGGTCTATTATATAAAATAGCGAAAACACAAGAATGGAATGAATCTGTACATATTAAAAAAGCATTTTTTTCTAAATATAAAAATTCACTTGGACCAGTTTGATAAAATGGACTATTTTTATCCAATATATTTATAACTTCGCAATCATTTTCTTTAGCCACTCTATTAATTTCTTCTTTTCTACTTTGTGATAATTCTCCTAAAAAATAATTTAAAATGTATTTTTGTGAATGTAACATTTTTGGTTTTTTTGAAATCTTGTCCCATTCTTCATCTGTAAGTAACATAGTTGGATCAATTAAAACTTCTACATCTTTTCTTCCTGTCAACTCTTCTATTATTTTCTTTCCAGCATCTTCTCTTACTGATAGAGTAGGAATCTCATTAATCCATTTTTTATATAAATCTATATAATTTGAATTTATTTTTAAAGTTCCAAAACTTGGCGATAAAGCTATTCTTTTTTCTTTATCAGCAAATTGCAGAAAATTAACAAATCCATTTTCTTTATAATTTGAATTCCAGATTTGATCACTTCCACATATAAAATAATCATAATTTTTATTAATGTTTTTGCTAATATTCTTATTTGATATTGTATATTTAGAAAATTTAATATTTTCTTTATTAAATTTCTCAAAAAATTTTTTTCTTTCTTTTTCTGCTTTACTTTCTTTATTCGCAAATCTTTTTATAAATTTTTTTAACCTATACTTATATATATTATAATCCTTATAATTATGTATTGTCTCAACAATATTATCACCTTGTTCAATAAAATGTTGTACTGCATAGTTTTGTAATCTATTACCATAATTTTCTCCCTCAGTTATTGTTATTATTCCAATTTTCATATTACTCCTCCAAAAGTTTTATAATATCATTATTATTCTTAAATCCTTCTTTTTTTAAATTATCCTGATAGTATTTTCTTTTACTATCATTTAATATTAATTCTGTAATACTATTAGCAAAATCCTCTTCATTAAATTCACATAATTTTCCCGTAATATTATCAGTTATTTGCTCTCGTATACATTCTAAATTAGTAGCAATTATAGGTTTGTTTAAACATCTAGCTTCTGCTATAGCAATTCCATAACCTTCATGCCTTGAAGGTTGTACATAAATATCAGATAATTTCATGTATGGGTACGGATTGATTTTCATCCCTAATAAAACAACATTTTGCTGAAGATTATTTTTTTCTATATCCTCTTGAATTTTATTTTTTAAACTTCCTTCACCTATTATATACCATGTAAACTTATTTTTATCTAATCTATTTGCAACTTTAATTAATAAATCATATCCCTTTTGATACTCTAATCTACCTATTGTAAGAATATTTATTTTATTAGATAATCCTTCTATGTTCTCCTTAGCATCTTCCAAGATTTTTTCTTCATCTACAATGTTTCTAAATATATCTAATTTATTTTCTAAGTATGAATACTGTAATAATACTTTATTTTTACATGATTCTGAAACACAAAAAATTTTATCAAATTTACCAAACCAATTTTCAACTTTATTTAGCCAATCAATTTTTTCATCATGTATAAAAGTTACTTTTTTCTTAGCCTTCACCTTTTCTATAATATATGGTGTTCCAAAATATCCATATCCATGATAATCTATAGCTAAATCATACACCTCATTATTTTCATTTAATTTTTGTTTTAATAAATATTTGTAAAAAAGCGGATAACTCATTTTTCTTAATATCTTTCCAAATATAATTTTAAAAAATTCAAAAACTTTTAAACTTTTTATATCTATTTTATTAAAATATTTCTCCTGATCATTAAAAATCTCAAAAACATTCACTTCTTTAGGAATTTTTTCTAAATATACGCCCTCTTTTTTCAATAAGCCTAAAGTTATCTGAACGTCATGTTTTCTTAATTCTTTTATTGTATTCAATAAAGATACTTCTGTTCCTCCAGACTCCATTTTTTTTGATATGATTATAATTTTTTTCATTTTATATTTTCCTCATTATACTAAAATTTTATTTTAACTCTTTTATCTTTGTAGATTGTTTATTAAATAACTCATTTCCAAGAACTAGTAATGCTATTGCCCTCCCTAGATTATAGCAAAATAATTCATTAAATAAATATATAGGGAATATAAATAATATGGCTAAATCAAAATCACTAATATCCTTTTTTATATATTTATACATAACCATTAATAGAATAGTAATTATTAATCCGTATGAAGTAATACTACGCATATAAAAATTATCTATAATTAATCCCTCTTCTATATTAATAGATTTTTTGTTAGCAATTATATGAAAACCATATATATCATAGGCAGCATTTGAGTATGTTATTCTTCTACTCAACCATTTATCTAAATTATTAATTAATTTATCATTATGTATAACTTCTGGCATAATCGTTATAAGAATTGTAATAATCAAAAATATTTCAATCAACCATCTAGTAATTTTATGTATATATTTTTTACAAGTCTCATTTTTACATAATAATAATGCTATAAAAAATATTCCAAATACTATTATTGAAGTTCTTGAAACAGTAAAATAAAAATAAAAAGCTACTATTAATATTGATATAATATAATTTTTTAAATTTCTACCATATGCATATAGAATATCAATTGCACACCATATCGCCAATCCACAAGCTGTATTTGGGTGTGAAAAATACAATGCATGTCTTATTCCATAAGCTTTTGTGTAAACAAACGTATTTGCAACTTTATAATAATTAAAATTATAGTCGTAAAAATAGAAAATAGTATTTACTGCTAAATAAAATAACTTTACACATATATCAATTTTAACAATTTTTTTAATATCTGTATCTTTAATAGCTATAATAGCCAGAAAATTCATTAAAAACATATAATTATCTAAAACATATGTTGTATATAAATTTATAGCTCCTAATATAATAATAGGGATAATTTCTTTTTTTGAAATCTTTGATGTAATTATTTTCAATACAAATAATAATGCTATTGCTATATATATAATTTTTCTATAATTTCCATCTATATTTATCACTTTTGATATATCTGCTAAGTTTATAAAAAACACTCCAAATATTGCAATATAATATAATACGATATTTTTCTTCATCTATATATTCTCCTTCGTAAAAAATCATTTATTAATGTTTTAATATTTTATATGCATAATTAAATATTTGTATATATCTATAAAGTAATTTATATTTTTGCTTTTTTAAAAGATAAACCGCTATTTTTATTTTGATTTTTATTCCTTTCAAAGATATTGGCAGTTCTTGTATTCTGTTTTCTATTGAATTTAAATAATTAAGTAAGTCTTTTTTAGATTTTTCACCTTGGTAGTATCTCATGTAAATTATCAAATAGCTTACAATTATATTTAAATGGACTCCATTAATTACTTTTTCCCATTCTTTATTATATGTTTTATATTTTTTTGCAACTTCCATAAGATATCTATTTGAGTCTAAAATACCTGTTATATTTTTTAAATATCTTTTTGGTTCTTTAGTTGCACTATTTTTATTTTGAAAATAATGATAAACCGGTATATTAAGGAAATATATATTATTTATATTCTGAAATAATTCAAAATAAAAAACAAGATCCTCCATCATATACAACTCTTTATTAAAATATATTTTGTCTTTTAGTATTTCAGTTCTTATAAATAGTAACATTACTAAATTTGATATTGGTTCGTTCCTAGATAAAAAATGCATTTCCACTTCATTTTTTATCTGTTCTTTATAAAATAATTTATTTGACAAATTGTATAAATTTTCTATTCTTTCTTGTTCATTATCATTTATATAATATCTTCCTCTAATTACTTCTATATTTTGATTTTCTTTCATTACTTCCATATACTTTTCTATAGCATTTTTTTCTAACCAATCATCAGCATCAACAAAAGTTATAAACTCGCCATTTGCATTATCTATTCCTACATTTCTTGCAATACTAACCCCTTCATTCTTTTTGTTAATAATTTTTATTCTTGAATCACTTGCTGATATTTTGTATAGTATTTTTGATGTTTCATCTGTTGAACCATCATTTACTATAATAATTTCAATATCTTTATATGTTTGATTTAATATAGAATTTAAACATCTTTCTATATATTTTTCGCAATTATAAACTGGTATTATTATACTTACTAATTTATTTATCATATATTTTCTCTTAACTTTCTAAAAATTCATTAAATTTATCACTATATTCTTCCTTTGTAAATTTTTTTAAGATTTTTTCATATTCATTGCAAAGTTGATCTTTATCAATTTTTAAATCAATTATTTTTAGCATTTCTCTACTTAATTCTTCTACTAAATTTTCTCTTTCAACATATATCGCATTTTTCCCCAGTATTTCTGGAATTCCACCACTTTTAGTTACAATCAAAGGTATTCCCATTGACATTCCTTCTAAAATTATAAGTCCAAATGCTTCATTCCAAATGGAAGGTACAATTTGTGCATTAGCAATTGAATAATATTCTATTAAATCTGAATGTTCTACCTTTCCTGTAAATATTATACTTCTTTCATCCTCCTTGGAAATTTTATATAATTCTTTAACATATTTATTTTTATTTTTATTTATTTCTACTGTTCCACCTACAATTAAAAGTTTCACATTATCATGTATTTCTTTTACTTTTTTATATGCTAAAATTAATTCTTTTACGCCCTTTTCTGGCATAATTCTTCCTACATATATATATACAAAATCATTTTCACTTATATTCAACTTTTCTTTTAATTTTTCTTTCTCTATTAGACTTATATCTTTTTTAAAATCATCTAGATTAATTCCATTATACAATACTTTAACTTTTTCTTCTTTGGGTGATATTTTTCTTACTTGATTTGCTATAAATTCACTAACACACCATATACTATCAGCACTTTCTACTATCTCTTCTTTATTTTCAGTATTTATATTCAAATAATCATTATGTAAATGTAATATCACCTTAGATTTTAAATTTCTTTTAATAATAGGAACAAATCTTCCAATATTTTCAACTATTACATAATCATATTTTTCTAATTCATTCCTTATTTTTAAATCATTCAAAACAGAATTTATATATGCATTTCCATTATACTTATTTAAAACTTTTTCTAAAAATGTATAATATATTCTTTTTAATTTAAATTTAATCTTACTTTTATCAATTATTCTAATTTCAGTATATTTTAAATCTTTTCTTTCTAAAGAATTTTTACCTTTTTTTATACTATAAAGAGTAATTGAATTTTGATACTTACTTTCGTTTGCAATTAAATAAGTTTCTATTAAATTTTCAATTGCTCCCCCTAAATTATTAGTAACAGGATAGAATCCTGATGAAATTATTAATATTTTCATATTTACTCCTACTATATATTTTTTATAGCTTCATAATTTCTTTTGCAATTTTGATTATCATGTAATTCAAAAAAATTTTCTGATCTTTTAATATATACATCTTCATTTTTAAAATCATTTTTTATATATTTATTAATTCTTTCTATAAGTGTATCATAGTCATTTACTACTTCTCCAAATCCATCTCTTTCATAACTAAAATATCCAGTAGCTAAATGTTGCTTGCGGAATTTTTCTTTGTCAAATTGATAATATATAATTGGTTTCTTCATATATGCAAAATCCATAAACACACTTGAATAATCAGTTATCATTAATGCTGATTCTTTTAACAAATCTTGTATATCTATATTTGAATTATCTATAATTTTAATATTTTCACTATTTGACTTAAAATACTGTAAAAATTTTTGCATATGAATATGAGGATAAAAATAAACTACTAAATTATTACTTTCAATAATTTTCTTAAATTCATTATTATTTAAAAAGCCATTCCAGTATTTATAGTATTCCGTATTTCTAAAATCAACTTTTTTTGATAATTTATTAACATCTCTTCCTAACCAATTTCTCCAAGTAGGCATAATAACTATTTGCTTTTTATTTATATGATTATTATATAAATTATCAAATCTTGCTAATCCTAAATATTGAACATAATTTTCAGGATAACCAAAATGATTTTTTATATATATATACTCATCTTTTCCTCCACATACAAATAATCTAAACTTTGCATTTTTATAATGTACATATGGTAAATCATCTTTTATTACACCATGTTGCAAAAATACTCTCTTATTTTTTAATATTCCATACACCTGTAATACATAAAAAATTGGAGCAGATGGATTTCCTCCTTTTTGTGTACTTATGTTTTTATCTGCTGCTAAATAATATATCCAATGCTTTAAACTTGAAAACTGTATTATATTACCATATTTTTCAATTTTTTTATAATCTAAACATCTTTTATTTATGGCATAATAACACATATCATTTGGATGTTCTTCTCTTATATACTTGAACAGATGATAACCATTATCTCTAGCAGTATCGCTAGTTTCACATATCAACCACAATTCTCTATTTTTAATTTTATTAATTATACGAAATACCATTGCAGGTATTATTGCTAATATTAAAAAGATTATTCCTAATACATCCTTTAATTTTACATATTTTATATTATTAATTATTTTTTTCATATTTCACTACCTTTTATTTTTCATTTTATTAAATAAATCCGGACATTTTTCTTTAACAATATTAAAGATTTTTCCCATCAACATTGTTAATAATATTAAATTATATTTGTATGGTATAAGCATAATCTTTATTTTTTTACTTTTGGGAATCATATAATTTAAACATTCTCTAGTAACTTCATTTTTTATTATTGATTCTATATATTTATACTTTTCTTTAAAATTTTTCTTACAATCTTTTATAAAAACATTTTGTACGCATCCAAAAGTTCTTTCAATATATCTTCTTGATGAAAATTCAATATAATCTTCTTTTTTTATTCCCATTTCTTCAAAGTATCTATTAAATTCACTATATTCCTTTAATCTAATTTCAAATATATCTGAATTATATTTATTAGTTGCAGCTCCTTTTCGTTCTCTTATATAATGATAATAACATTTTCTTATATTATAAACTCTATTTACATACTTAAAATATTCTTTATTAAATTCTATATCTTCACCAAAATATTGATTTTTAAATTTTATATTATTATCTTCTATTATTGATTTCAAATAAATTTTGTTCCATATATTATACAACATCGAATGATCCCACAAATTAATAAAATCATCCAAAAATCTTTCTCTAGTTTCATATAATTTTTCATCGTAAAAAATTTCTGTTGATTCTTTAATAGTTTCTGAAAAAAAACCCACATTTACTAAATCAAGATTCTTATATTTTTTTAAAACTTTCATAACTTCTTCTATATAATCTTTTTCAACATAATCATCCGCATCAATAAAAGTTATGTATTTTCCAGAAACTTTACTCAACCCAACATTTCGTGTATCTGATACACCTGTATTTTTTTTATGAATTGCAATGATTCTCGAATCTTTTATGGCATATTCATCTATAATTTTTGAACTTCTATCAGTTGATCCATCATCAATTAAAATAATTTCTATATCGTAATATGTTTGATTAATTAAAGAATTTATTGACTTTTCTAAAAAATTTTCAACATTATATATTGGAACTATAATAGAAACTTTATTTTCCATTACATACTCCTTATAAAATACATTTTTTGCAATCTATATTATATCATTTTCTATTGTTTATGTCAATTATTGTAAACCTTCAACCTCTTATATTTTCTATTATTTTATCCGAACCTTTATATATTAAATCTAAAAATCAAACATATGTTAATAGAAAAAAAGATTAGATTTATAGATTCCCTTTTTATCAAACAAATTGTCTAATAATTTTGGTTCACCTCATAAATCTAACCTTTTTTCATTATTTATATAATCTCTTTATATGTTCTATTGCCGACTTTTCTATTCTTGAAACTTGAGCTTGAGATATGCCTATTTCTTCAGCAACTTCCATTTGAGTTCTACCTGAAAAAAATCTCTTGTCAATTATCATTTTTTCTTTGTCATTTAATTTCTTCATTGCCTCTGCTATTGTTATACTCTCTGTCCAAAATTCATCTGTATTTTTAGTATCTTTTACTTGGTCCATTACATATATACTATCTGCTCCATCATTATATACAGGCTCTTGCAAAGACATTGGATCTTGTATTGCATCCAAACTAACTACTACTTCTTCTTTTTCCACCCCGACTTCTTTTGCAATTTCTTCTATTGTTGGTTCTTTTCCTGTTTCTTTTAATAACTTTTCCTTTGCTTGTAATGCTTTATAAGCTAAATCTCTAATAGATCTACTTACTCTAACCATGTTATTATCTCTTAAATATCTTCTTATTTCTCCTATAATCATTGGTACTGCATATGTTGAAAATTGAACATTTAATGTTACATCAAAATTGTCAATTGCTTTTATTAATCCTACACACCCTACTTGAAATAAATCATCTGCATTTTCGCCTCTTCCTGAAAACCTTTGAATTACACTTAGTACTAATCTTAAGTTTCCTTGTATTAATTCTTCTCTTGCTGTTTCATCTCCGTTTTTTATTCTAATAAATAATTCGTCTTTTTCTTTATTTGTTAGCACTGGTAATTTAGCAGTATTTACACCACATATTTCAACCTTGTTAATCAAATAAAAAACCTCCTTTGGAAATACTTTAATTACATTATTTCCTAAAAGTTTAGGTTTTATACTTTTTATTTAATATCAATACTAACACATATTTTATGGTTTTATTTGACATTTTACGTAAACTGTGTTAATATATTTTTATACGAAAGTATGCTTTTAAACTTCATTTGAGGTTTTAAACAAAAGAATTATTGAGTAGCTAAAATATCCACCACGAGACGCAGAACTGGAGGCAGTTTTTATGAAGAGCTTAATTGAATTATTTGAGAAAAAGGAAGATAAAGAACTTAGACGTTTTCTCACTAACGCATATCTCGACGACATATCTACAATTGATTTTGTCAATGTTTTTAGGAAGGAGCTTTCTTTTTCCGAAAAAAACATTAACGCAGTAAAGGCTACTTTAAGAGAGTTTATCTTAACTCACAAGGAAGAACTTATCAAATTCGGGCAAAAACGACTTGCTCGTTTTGAAGGAAACTTCAAAGAGATGGTTGACGAACCTTCCGGTGGCAGATCCACTCGTTTTGCTTGGACTGTTCCAACCGAATTAATCTAAACAATATAAAACTCAATAATTCTCATCTCACTCTTTTTCTTGAAAGGGTGAGTTTTTTTGGAAAATAATCTATTTACTTTATAAACAGAACAATAGTGGGCTGATTAAATTTTTTTACGTTTTAAATTGTAGCGTTCAGCCCACGTTTAATTGTTCGTGTGCGAAATTTGCATATAGCAAATTTCTGTACAAAATATTTATCTAATAGGAATTTCAGAGAAATTTTCTATTAGATATTAGAAAAAGCTGAAGCATTTGCTCCAGCTCTTTTTCACTCACCTCTTATTTCATAAACATGATTTTAAATAAAGTACTTCTCCTTCTGAAAGATTACTTTCCTCATTACTTAAAAACTCTTTTATTGAATTTTTAGCAGTAATTCTAGAAAGAATTTCGCCTCTTTCTTCCGGAGTTTCAGGATAAGACATAACACCTTTTTTAACTAAGCTTACTAATGTATACTCTAAAAGAGCATAACTCAGTGTTATTGGTGCTTCAATCCATCCACGCCTTTCAAATCTTTTTTCTTCCTCGGAATCAAAAGCCTTTTCATCAGTTTCTATCTCAGCCAAAGCCTCATTTTTCAACTGATTGTATCTCTGCTCAATTTCGTTCCTGTCTCTTTCAAGTTTGAAGAAACTTTCCGGAAGTTTTTCCATGTAGTCTTCGAAAGACTTTTCGAGTTCTTCCTCTTTGAGCTCTGGATGCTCTGCTTCATACTTTTGAAAAAGCTCGTCGATTCGATTATTTAAATCAGCCTCTTCAATTTCCGCCAGATGAATTTCATCTTCATAACTTTTCTTGAGCTCAAGCAGTTTAGACATATCAACTTCTTTCCGATATCTTTCTAACGCTTTTCTAACTATTTCTGCTTCTTCTTCATTTCGGAAATTTTCGTCAATTCCAACCTTTCTAAGAATGCTTATTTCGTTAGAAAAAGCTTCAACTGTATTTTTCAGTTTTTCTATGACACCTATGCCTTTTATCTCGTGAAGAAAAGCATAGTTCATAAAAATTGTCTGCTCATGCATAAGTTTTAAATTTATACATGTACGTGGAACCCGAAAATTCCTTAATCCCATCACCTGTTTGAACAAGTAATTAAACTCCTTAGTTATATTTGGAACACTCAAACCTCCTACAATTGTTTGTATTTCTCTCAGTTTTTCAAGCATTTTGTCTATTTGCTTATAAAAATATTTTTCTGATTCGTTTATAACTGTATCTGCAGTTTTTGAATCTACTACCCGAGAAAGTTCCTCAAAAGCTTCCCAATTACTCATACTGTTTAACCAAGTGCTAAATGCGTATAACGAATTGGAAGTTGGCAGAATCTCATTCTCATTTTGATTAACAACTTCCATTAGAATTAAGCTGGCAATTTCTTCTTTTCTCTCAGTTGTAATAGCTCCGATTTCGCATGCAAAATTTAAAATCTGCATGTATAAAATAAGAAATTCCTTATCTTCCTTGGTAACAAACTCCTGGGAATTGAAATTTTCCTTAAGTACTTCCTGTTTGGAAATAAGACTAGTATTCATCATAAAAAAATCCTCCTGTATTCTCCTCTTATTGTAAATATGATTACTATATATATAAATATGCATACAGCATAGTATATATATTTTACCATTTTTTATGTATTATGTCAATTATACATAATATCGTTTGACTTTATTTTCCATATATGCTATAATATATGGTATAGTCTTTGACTATTTTATATATAAAACAAATTGTCATCTTATAGGAGGAAAGCGCGTATGCTTAATCTTATGGTACCCAGCAAGATTTCAAATGTTCTACTTCAGGGCGTTTCAAAATATCCAGACATTGCTTGTTTTCAAATCACTCCAAGTGAATTTTTCTTTCACAGTGATTCTACTCGCTCTGCTGGATCATTTGTCTGCAAACTTGTAAACTCTGAAGAAGTTGAGTTAGGCTTTGCTGACATAATGGATTTCCCTGAATCAGGTACAACAATTGTATCATCTATCCTTGGAAATATTTTGGATAATGATACACCAGTAAATTCTGGAGACAAATTTGGTTTTACCAAATATAAATGTAACCAGGAATTACTGGAAGAGGTATGCCAATCAGATCCAGATATTATTTCTGATTTGATTGAAATTTTTGAAAGTCATGAGAATATTGAACCAAATAATGTTCTTGCGACAATCAAAACTTTAAAAACATCATACCCAATCGACGCAATCATAAGGACATTTAAAGAGTTATCAGACAAAGAGTTATTCTCCATCGTTCGGGATTCTAACCCCATAGGTTATTATCATGATAATTTCGATGAGATGACAGACTTCATGGACGATTTTTCAGACGGTAATATTTTACCAGAATAAAGAATAATCGTTCTAACACAAAACCAGCGGAATTACTTCTGCTGGTTTTTTTATCCTGTTTTGCTCATGATATCTTTTTTCATCTTTTTCATTATTTTTTTCTCTAATCTAGATATATAACTTTGTGAAATTCCCATCATATCAGCAACTTCTTTTTGTGTTTTTTCTTTTCTCCCACCTACACCAAATCTTAATTCCATTATATCTTTTTCTCTTTTACTAAGTTTCTCTATTGCATTTTTTAACAATTTTTTATCAACTTCATCTTCTATTCTTCTAGAAGTTATATCGTCATCTGTTCCTAATATATCTGATAATAAAAGTTCATTTCCATCTCCATCTTGATTTAATGGTTCATCTATTGAAACTTCTCCTTTTATTCTATTACTTCTTCTTAAATGCATTAGTATTTCATTCTCAATACATCTTGATGCATACGTTGCTAGTTTAATATTTTTTCCTGTGTTAAATGTATTTATTGCTTTCATTAATCCTATTGTTCCTATTGATATTAAATCTTCTATTTCTACTCCAGTGTTTTCAAATTTTTTAGCTATGTATACTACTAGTCTTAAATTTCTTTCCACTAATATTTTTCTTGTTATATCTCCATCCTCATCTATTTTATTTAATAGCTCTTCTTCCTCTTTTGGTTCTAGCGGTGGCGGAAGCGTTTGACTCCCGTTTATATAATAAACCGGAAACTTTTCTAATTTATCCCTATCAAAATATTTTTTTAATATTTCAAGAATACTAGATTTCAACGTTTCTAACAACTTCATTTGTACAATCACTCCTTTCTAAAATATCTATACCAATCAAAGCTGAATAAAACCCATTATTAGTAAAATGATTCTTGTAAATTCCAACTACTACGTCTGAAATTATTTTTTGTGTATCTTCATATGAAATTTTAATATAATCAGGTTTGAAACCTAACAATAAACCACTTTCCTTTCCAATGGATGTAAATGGTATAAGTCTAAATTTAATTTTATTTATATCTTCTAACTCTTCAGGTATATTTCCTTTTATTATATTTTCCACATTTTGCAGGATTTCTGTTGATAAAATGTTTTTTAATTTTTCTTCTTCAACTATTATTACTGGATAACCTGTTATAGGCTCTTTTAATAAATTTCCACTATCTATCATTGTTTTTACTGTTTGAACATTATTTTTAAATCCTATTTCTATTTCACAAAATATATTTTTTGCACTTAACTTTCCTTTTATTGTTTTAAAGCTTACTACAATTATTGTAAATCCTACTATTCCACCTAGCAGGGCGACTTTTAAAGGATATGTTCCTATATATACACCATTTCTGTTTATTATATCTTGTGGTTTTAAGAAATATAAAAGCATAAATGATACTCCACCAAAAGTGAATGACACTAAGTAAAATAATATTAAGTCTTTTAGTAATACTTTTATTTTTTTAGGTTTATATGCAATATAAACCATTGCAATTGATAAAAATATTTTCAGTAGTAAATTTATAATTAAATTTAGCTCAACCATATATGTTAAAATTGCATATACTCCGCCTATTATACTAGCTAGCAATATTTTTAATATTTTCACTTCTGACTTAGTTATAACTGCAGTAGCAAATAATATTATATAATTCATAGCAATATTTTCTAATAATACTACATCTACATAAATTGTCATGCTAAATCCTTTCTTAAGACTTGGCTTATTTACTTTTTCAATTATTTCTTTCAAGTTTGTTCTATAATAGGAAGGTCCTTCGAACTTCCTATTATAGAAATACTTTGTACAAAAATTTGCAAAGCAAATTTCGCACGCGAACAAAAACGCGGACTTAAAAATGTTTTAATAATTGTAAAAATTTATTAATGTCCGCTTTTGTTCTCTTATTTTACTCCTTTTCTTGCTCAAAATATGTCATTTCATAGGCGCGAAAAAAAGAAATAATCTACATATTTAGATTATTTCTTTCATTGATATCTATTTATTTATTAAATAATTTATTTTCCACTTAATCCTTTATTTTTTCTTAAAAAAGTTGGAATGTCTAATTCATTTTGTGAATTACTTGAAGAATCTGAAATTACTGAAGAAGATCTTTTCTTCCAAGCTTCTGATACTATACTATCAAATCCATTTGAATTTTGAGATTTTTCATCTTCTTTTTCAAAACCAGTAGCAATAACTGTTATTTGGATTTCATCACCTAATGAATCATCTGTAACTGTACCAAATATAATGTTTGCTTCTGGATCTGCACTGCGTTGAACAAGTTCAGCAGCTGTGTTAGCTTCATGTAATCCAACATCGCTACCACCTGTAATGTTTATAATTACACCTTTTGCTCCTTCTATTGAAGTTTCTAGTAATGGACTTTGGATAGCTTGTTTTGCAGCATCTTCAGCTCTATTTTCTCCTGAAGCTCTACCAATACCCATATGAGCCATTCCTCTATCTAACATTATTGTTTTAACATCAGCGAAGTCTAAGTTGATAAGTCCTGGTACAGCTATTAAATCTGATATACCTTGAACACCTTGTCTTAAAACATCATCAGCCATTTTGAATGCTTCTAATATTGATGTTTTTCTATCTATTACTTGTAGTAATTTATCGTTTGGTATTACTACTAATGTATCTACTTTTCCTTTTAAGCTTTCGATTCCTCTTTCAGCTTGTGCTAATCTCTTTTTACCTTCAAATGTAAATGGTTTTGTAACTACACCTATTGTTAATATTCCCATTCCTTTTGCTGTTTCGGCTACTACTGGAGCTGCTCCTGTACCAGTTCCACCGCCCATACCAGCTGTTACGAATACCATGTCTGCACCTTTTAATATTTCTTCTAATTCAGATTTACTTTCTTCTGCTGCTTGAGCTCCTATATCTGGATTTGCTCCTGCACCTAAACCTCTTGTTAGCTTTTCTCCTATTTGTATTTTAGAATTTGCTTTTGATAATTGAAGAGCTTGTCTATCTGTATTAACTGAAATAAATTCTACGTTTTTTATTCCAGATTCAATCATTCTGTTAACAGCATTATTTCCTGCTCCTCCTACACCAACAACTTTAATTGTAGCTGTTCCGTCCATCATATAGCCTAAATCCTCGTTATCCATAATCATACAGCCATTTCCTCCTTTAATATTTATATTTTTAAAATTAATAACATTTTAAGAATAGAAAAATTCTTTTAATTTTTCTAAAATATTCTTTAGTAAGTTTTTTTCTGGTTTTGTATCTATGCTACTAGAAACTGTTCTTGCATATGGTCTTGCTGCTATATATCTAACTAGTGCATAACTTGTTCTATATGTTGATTTTATAGTGCTTATTAATCTTCCTGTTGAAATTTTTACTGGTATGTTTAAAATTATTTTTCCAGCCATATCGCTTTTATTGATGTTTATAATTCCTTCACCAGTAAGAACAACATTATTTATATTTGGTTTAATTCCCTGATTTGTTACATCTTTATTTATTATAGAAAAGATTTCTTCAACTCTAGCTTCTATTATTTCTATTAATTCTGAACTCTTTATTGTTCTGTTCTTAGAATCCATTCCTTTATATGTATTTAATACAATGTTATTGTCATTATCTATAAATGATTTTAATGCTAAGCCATATTGTCTTTTTAATTTTTCTGCTTCTTCATCTGTAATATTTAATACATATTCTATATCGTTTGTAATATTATCTCCACCTAAGTTTATAGTGTTTGTATAAATATATGATGAACCATAAAAAACACCTATTTCTGTGTTTCCAGCGCCTATATCTAGAAGCATTATATTATCATTTAATTCGTTTGTATCTAGTATTAAATTTCTTTCTGCTAAAGTAATAGGTACTATACCATCTATTTCTATTCCTGCTTTTTTAAATATTGAAGTAAGCTGTTTTACATATTCTTTTTCTGCTAATATTATTTGAGCTGTTACTGTAAAATTAGCACTAAACTTTCCAACAGGATCGTCTGTTTGCTTACCATCTTCTAAGATAAATTTATCAGGAACTATATCTATTAGTACTTTATCATCTGGAATTTCTATATCTCTTATTTGGATTATTGCTGATGCAACATCTTTTACTGATATTCCAGAATATTTATCTTTTGCCTCTTTTACGATACTGTTTTGTACAATTGTAATGTATTTTCCAGGTATTGTTGTGTATGCAGAATTAATTTTTAAGTTTGAAATTTCTTCTGCTTCTTTTATTGTTTTACTAATTGAAAGTGCTACATCTTCTTCGCTAATTACTTTTCCCTTTTTTATGCCTGAGCATTTGCAACTAGTACTACATAAAATTTCAATTTGATTGAAGTTGTTAACTTCCCCAACAACTGTACTTACCTTAGAGGTTCCAATATCGGTGCCTACAATTATATCTCCTATTGCCAAGTTTATTCCTCCAATTTTTATTATATTTTTCGACTCTTAGAATATTACATTTTTATTAAAAAGTCAATAGAATATTAATAATTTTGTAATCTTTTTGTAATCTTTTTGTAATGTTTCTGTTTTTTTAGAAACTTGCGATTTAATATATAACATTTTGTCGATATTTGCAATATTTTTTTACTTTTTTCTCTTGGTATTTTAACTTTTATATTCCTTCATTTTCAAAGTACTTGTATAATATAAGTACAAAAATTATTATTCGATTTCTATACTTTCCTATTGTATAAAATGTTTAAAAGAATGTTACTTAAAGCAATTAAGTTAACATTCTTTTCATTTTTTATCATATAAAAAACAATAGTGAGCTGATTAAATTTTTCTACATTTTAAATTGTAACGTTCAGCCCACGTTTAATTGTTCGTGTGTGAAATTTGCATATAGCAAATTTCTGTGCAATGTACTTTTATCTAATAGGAATTTTGGAAAAATTTTCTATTAGATAAAAGTATTCACTCTCCAATACTTATAGCCTTTTAAAAATATTACAAACAGATTATTTAGCTATTTCCTTTTTCTCTTTTTTACTTTTATTAGACCATTTTTCTATATAATATCTTCTTATTATTGATAAGTTTGTAAACATTCTTCCTACAAATACAATAATTGCTGCTAAATATATATCAACATTTAATCTTTCTCCTAAATATGTAAGCATTATTGATAATATTGCATTTCCAAAAAAACCTGATAAGAATATTTTTAGGTCAAATTTTCCATTTAATACTGAAGATATTCCACCAAATACTGAGTCTAAAGCTGCAATAATTGCTATTGCTAAATAATTAGAATATGTATACGAAATTACTGGTGCAAACGTTCCTATACACGCTCCTATTATACATCCTATTATTATTGCTATGTAAATCATATTATATTTCCTCCTTTTATTATTCTGCGTATTTCATACTTAAATCACCTTTGTACTTGTTTATCTTTACTGATTTTACTGGTACATAACTAATTGTTTTTCCATTAGCTGTTATCTCATCTATATATCCATATTTTATTGATATAGCACTGTCTAAATACTTTTGATTTCCTATAACTTTTACAGTATATGGACTTGATAATCTTTTTCCATTTACGAATACAAAAGCTCCATTTACAATTGTTATATCGGTTGTATTTACAACTCTTTCATCATTTATTGATATTGCTTCTGCACCTGCTAATTTTAATTGATTTACTAGATTTAATAAATCATCAGATGTTATTTCTTTTTTTGAATTATCTTCTAATGTTATTACTAGTCCTTCTCCTTCAACATCTGAATATCCTAAGTATTTTTCATTTTCTGCAATATCATTTTTTATAAGTGCTGTTGCATCTGCATTATCTTTCATTTGTTGTTTATATTCTTCAACTTTTTTTGAGATTTCTTCATATTTTAAGTTTATTTCATCATATTTTGATTTCCATGATGATAATTCTGTTCTAAGTTCTGATTCTCTCATTGATTCTATTTCAGTTATATTTGTTTGTTCTACAGTCTTAAATTGTGCAAACATAACAGCTGCAAATATAACCGCTGTAAGACCTATTGATATTGTTATAGTTAACTTTCCTTTCATCTTAATCCTCCTATTCAACAGTTTTCATATATGTAGCATTATATACACCATCATATTTAGGTATTGTTATGTCTTTAACTTTCTTTACTTCTACATCTACGCCTTCTCTTCTTAAATTTGATACGTAGCCACCATTCATCTCTATAGCTCCATATAACCATTCAGGATTTCCTATTGCTTTTATAACATATGGTACTCCAACCTTTTCGCCATTTATTTTTACAACATTTCCTATACAAGATATAGCAGATGTGTTTACTATTCTTTGGTCATTTACAGATATTGCATCTGCTCCTGCATTTCTTAATGCATTTACAACTTGTAATATATCTCCATCATGTACTAGTGAACTTAAAACTGATTTAGATTGATTTTCATCTCCATCCTTTAATGTAATTTCAAGTCCATTACCACTTACTTCTGTTAGTCCTAAAATCTTTTTATATTCTTTTAACTTTTCTTGCAATTCATTTGCTTCATCTGAATTTACAGATGCACTTGTTTGTAATTCTTCTAGTTCCTTTTCCAGTTTTTCAACTTTAGCATATGTATTGTCATATTTCTCTTTTGTTTTTAAAACACTATCTCTTAAATCGTTTTCTGTTGCAGAATTCGTTACAGATTTATTATTCATTTGATTTATTGTTTTTATTTGAATTGCTATTCCTAATGTTAATAGCATACACATAATTCCTAATAATAAACTAATAAGTTTTTTATTCAATTTTATTCCTCCTTAAAACACATTTTCTTTGAATCTTGGATTTTCTGTAGATGTGTTTCCATCTAAAAAAATTTCTCCTTCTTTTCCTGCAGTTTTTTCTATAATTGCTTTTGCTCTTGCTATTCTAGTAGTTAAGTCCGTACAATCTCCTAAATATATCTTTTTTCCTTCTGTTTCTAATATTAATGTATAATTTTTACTATTAGATATATCTATTTTGGTTATTAAGCTTGTTATTTCATTGCTGTTTGCCACTTCTACTATTTTATTTGCCATTTCTATACCTTTTAAGTCTTCGTTTTTTAGTCTATTTCCTATTGCTATGTCTGTATTTTCAGTAGAATATCCTATTATTATTGGAACTTCTTTTTTATCTTTTGATATATCTATCATGTATCCTTGACTGTTTACATATACATATCCATCTGCATATTCCAACATGTATTTTACTTTTCTTTCTTTTATTTGAATTTGTATAGTATTTGGCAACTTTCTTGAAATTTCTACACTTTCAACATATGCATTACTTTTTATTTTTTCTTTTACCAACATTTTGTTTATTCTAAAAATATTTTCGTCTATATGTATTTCGCTTAAACTTATTATTTTTTCATTTGATAATATACTATTTCCTTCTATTTCTATATTTTCTATATTAAAAATAGGTGATACCATTAAAAATATTAGTAAAACTATTCCTAATACAATAAAGCTTGTACATTTTATTATCCTATTTAATTTTTTATTGTTTATTTTCTTTTTTTTCTTATTGTTGTTCTTTATTTTTTTGTTGTTTTTTTTCTTTGGAGCAAGCTTTTTCTTGCCTGCTCCTTTTTTTTGCTTTATTGGTGTTACCCCTATTACAACTTCTTCATCTATATTAAATTGTTCCACTAAAATTTATCACCTTCTTCTAAGACTATTTTTGCTCCTAAGCTAGATAATTTTTTGTCTAAACCATCATATCCTCTTAATATATATTCTATTTTATTAACTTTTGTTTTTCCTTTTGCAGCAAGCCCTGCTAAAACCAAGGTTGCTCCTCCTCTTAAGTCTGTAGCTTCTACATTTGCACCAGTTAGTTTTCTTACTCCTTTTATTATTGCTACCTTTCCTTCTATTGTAACTTTAGCGCCCATTCTTTTTAGCTCATTCATATATTTGTATCTATTTTCAAATATGTTTTCTGTTACTACAGATGTTCCTTTTGCTATTGTTAACATTCCTGCAAATATTGATTGCATATCTGTAGGAAATCCTGGATATGGCAATGTTTTTATTTCTGTTGCAATTAATCTTTTAGCTGGTTCAATAATTACGCTATTTTTTTCTTCAATAACTTTACATTTACATTCTTCTAATTTATATAGAACTGGTTTAATGTGTTCTACACACATATTAGTTACTTTCACATTTCCATAAGTAATAGCAGTTGCTACTAATAAAGTTCCAGCTTCAATTCTATCAGGCATTATATTGTATGAAACATTTTTTAAGCTTTTTACTCCTTCTATTTGAATTATATTGGTTCCTTCTCCTAAAATTTTAGCTCCCATTCTTTTTAGAATATTTACTAGATCTACAATTTCAGGCTCTCTAGCCGCATTCTCTATTACTGTAACTCCATCTGCAAGTACTGTTGCAAGAATTATATTTTCGGTTGCACCTACACTTGGAAAATCTAAATGTATTTTATTGCCTTTTATTTTATCACATTTACATATTATATATCCAGCATTTTCTTCAATATTTATTCCTAATTTTTTAAAAGATGTTAAATGTAAATCTATTGGTCTACTTCCAATGTCACATCCTCCTGCTTGTGATAGTTTGCGGATACATAAATTTTAAATGGAATGCTAACCCTCCATTCTCATATAATTCTTTATACATTTCATCTGTTAAATTATATTCTTGTTTTATATCTTCCGTTATTTCTTCTTTATCAAATACTACTATCTTATCAAATAATCTAGATAGTTCTTCTTTTCTTAATCCATTTTTCTTTATATCATCTATTGCTTTAAATATTAAATCTTCTTTATCTTCTAATTTATTTAGTGTATTGAATTTGCTTTCCGCTTCTTGCAATTTTTCTCTTTCATATTTTATTTTCTTTTCTAATTCCTGTTTTTTATCTTTATAAATAAATTCTGGAATTAAATCATTTAACTTATCTTCATATACTTGTTTAAATTGTTTTTCTAACTTTTCTAAAGTTTGTTTTGATTTATTTAATTCTTTTTCTAATATTACTTTATTATTACTAATTGCTTTTACATTGTCCAATACAAAACTTTTAAATTCTGGATTACTTATTAAATTATCTATATATGCATTTACTATCTGTTCTATATATTCTATTCTTATTCTGTGTGGTTTGCAACCGTAATTTTCCCTTATCTCTTCTTTGATTGCTCCTTCATTACTATATTTTTTGCATAAATAACTATCTGGTCTTTTTCTTGTGCCAGTATTTCCTTTTCTTTTATACATTAGAGTACCACATCTTCCACAATATAAAAGTCCTGAATATAAATTGTTTTCTGTATCTACAAACTTAAATCCATTATTTATTTTGTCACTTTCTTTTTTCCTTTTCTTTCTAATTTTTTGAACTTTCTCAAATACTTCTTTATCTATAATTGGCTCATGATGATTTTCTATTATAGTCCATTCTTCTGGTGCTTTTACTCTCGTTTTTTTTGATTTAAAACTTAATTTTTCTGTATGTCCTCCAACATAATCTCCAATATATCTTCTATCTTCTAATATTCTTACTATGTGTTGTGCTTTCCAATTAGCTGTTTGTTTGCTATTTACAAAGTTGCGTGATTGAGAAGGCGTGAGTATTCCTTTTTTATTTAAGTAAGTTGCTATTTTTTGATACCCCCAACTTTTAGAGTATAATTCAAAAATTTCTTGTACCACTTGTGCTGTTTCTTCATTAATTACTAAAGTCTTCCCCTCTTTGTTGTATCCATATATTGCTTTAATAAGTAAATCTCCCTCTTCTATTTTGTGTCTTAAATTTCTCCTTATATTTTTGCTATCATCTCTTGCTCTTCTTTCATTAAACCATGCATACAATCCAAACATTTCCTCATTATATTGCTCATCTTCAAATATTATTTCTACACCTTGTTCTTCTAAGTATTCTACAAAATCTAATGCTTCTTTTTGATTTCTTCCAAGTCTTGCAGAGTTTTTGAATACAATAACATCTATTTCTTTATTTTTTGCTCTTTCTCTAATATCATCAAATCTACTAAAATCAGTTCCGCTTTTGTCATCATCCATTATAATATCTATAATATTGGTATATCCATGACTTTTACAGTATTTAACTAACAAGTCTCTTTGCGTTTCTATTCTTTCATAATTTTCACCATAGTCGTCTCTACTTTCTCTGCAATATATCACTACTCTTTTTTCCTCGTTAGATTTTTTCATAGCATACCTCCGTTTTGTTATGTATCAATAACGTTTGATATATATTACGTTTTATTGTTGCTATTATATATAAAAAGTTCTAAAATTTCAAGATATTTCTTAAAATTTTAGAACTTCTTTTAGTTAGTAACAATTTGTAACTAATTGAACTCACAAAAAAACTTGTGAGTTCACAAATTAACTTGCAATAATCTGTTATTTTAACTTATTTTGATTGCTTGTCTTTAACTTCTTATTTTTCTCTTTTTCAATTTGTTTTGCACTTTTACTTGGTGTTGGTAAATCTTCAGGCATGGTACCACCAATTCTTTTTATAGTTTGTCTAACAGCTTGTCCTACATTATGATGAGTTTTGCAAGCATCATCTTCATTATTAATGTTTTTGTTTTTTAACACTTCATCTGTTTGTGTTATTCTAAATAAATTTGCTGCTAATTCCGTACTACTCATGTAATCCAATATATCTTCATTATCTGATATGCCTTTGCGGTTAGCTATATCTTTTGCGGTTTCTCCATTATATAATCCTCTATATCCATAATTATTAAATTTTCCATAGTTTTTAACTCCAGCTAATTTGGCAGTATTAAATAAATATTTATTTTTATCTTTTACATTTTGTCTTGTGTATAGCCTTTTTTCATCTTCACTTAATTGTTCATATTCTTGCCTTGTTATTTCTTGCTTTCTAGTTTGAACTGCAAAATATGTTTGAGCAAGTGCTATTGCTTTTTTTCTGCTATCTCCATTTTGTGCAATTAAATAACAAGCATATCTAGTTAATTTTAAATCATCAACTTCCATTTCTGCATTATTACCTACTTTTAACACCCTCCCGACGTCGGCAAAGTGTTCCTCTTCTGCAATATCACTTCCCTTGCAAGCTTCCTTTGCTTTATTTATTACATTTTTAAAATTTCCCCATTTGCTATATTCTAACATTGTCATAAGTTCTCTTGCATACCAAAATTCCACTCCATTTTCATCTATATGTTTAATACTCTCAAAATCTTTTTCTGTTTTATTTACTAAATCACTTCTCATACTGATACTCCTTTCTTTCAATCCTTTAAAATTTATCTTTTTTCTTTCGTTTTGAACTTGCAATAAATCCTTGAAAATTCACTTTACTAAATTTTTAATATAACTTTCTTATATTTTATATCATATTTTTAACTATCCTTCAACAGTTTTGCGAATTTTTGTTCTCATTTCCTTACTTGTATTTTTCTTTTATCCTATCTGAAATAATATCGGTGAATACCTGTTTATAATCTTCATTTTCACCAACATTTGACTTGGGACATATAAAAACTGCAAATGGTAATTTATCTTTTGTCTTTTTATTCATTTTTGTGTCTTTATTGTTCCTTTTTTCCAGAGCATTCACCTACCTTTCAATTTTTAACTATATTGTTATATTGTTTGTACTTATTACTAAAGAATTATTAAAATCTGTACGCAGTAATTTTTGATAATTTGCTCTATACTATATATACATATGTTTTTTTATAAAAATTCTCCCTTATGTTAAAATTTATTTTAGAAATCTTTTAATATGTCCGCTTCTACATATAAATAGTTTAAGGGTAGCTATGCGACAGCTTTCGCTATCACACACCTACCCTAGTAAGTAAAATATGTCATTCATTTTATTTCAAAGTATTGGTATTACTGGTTTTTATAATTAGAACAATAGTTGACTAATTAAATCTTTTACATTTTTTTACACTTTAAATTGTAACATTCAGTCCACGTTTAATTGTTCGTGTGCGAAATTTGCACATAGCAAATTTCTGTACAAAGTATTTATTTAATAGGAAATTCAGAGAAATTTCCTATTAAATAAAAAATGTCCAATTTATGAGTTGATTTTACTAGAAAATTTGGACATTTTTAGCTTATACGTAATTTTATAAATAGTAAGGTTACTACATCCAAAATAATAGTGCACAAAACTCTACTATTCTACTATATAACATGTAATTTGTCGAGTTCATTATAACATAAATAACAGGTAATATTAAAATACAAATTATTTGGAATATTAATATTCTTAAAAGTGATATAAATCCATTGTTCAATGCGGTAAAGAATGAAGATGCATATATATTAAACCAACTGATTATATAAGATAATAAATACAATTTATTTAACAGACTTTTTAATTCAACAGTATTGTTTGAGTGCTAATATTTCTTAATATACCACTATTTTATGAACTTTATATTAACAAATCTAAATTTTATTTTCTAATTTATTGAGCATATATAATATTTATTTTAATATATAAAAAAAGAGAATCCATATTTGAGGATACTGAAAAAGTAACCTTCCTAATCGGAATCTCTTTATTATCTTTATTTACACATCTCCTTCTCTAATCACATGATATTCTTTAAGGATTTTTTCAATATCTGTACCTTTAATTTGTTTTAAAACTTCTTTTAAAGCAATTTTTTCTTTTAAGCCTAAATTCATTTCTGTAATTGGCTTTCCATCTCTTAATTTAACTGTTGCATTTAACAAATCTCTTATATCATATGTGCTTCCCCATACTTCTGGAACACCACGATCAATATTCAATAATGTGTAAACCGCAACCATTGCACTTCTTATAGAATATTCTGTTGTGAATATTGTATCTCTTTCAGTTTCTGCAAATTGTCCTAAAAACGCAAAATTTACAGCTTGATTTGGAACAACTTTTGGTCTGTCTGTTCCATTTCTTGGCATAAAGAATGCATCTATATAAGGCATCATTACAGGTATTGTATTAGCACTATTTTCTGCTAATTCTTCTATCTGATTCTCTGGTACTCCTAAATGATATAGCCATTCCATACAAATTTCTTTACCTGTACAATCTCTCATTGGCTTTTTAACATAGTTTCCAGGTACATTACTAAATAGCCCATATATCCATCCGACTAATTGGTCTTTTGGTTGACTTCTAAATTGTGGTTGACGATTAAATGTCCAACTTAATAACCAGTTTGAATCTTTTACAGTTACAATTCCACCTGTTACTACTTTTCCACTAAATGGATCTCTCTTGCAGATTTTTTCTACATATGGTGGAATTCTATCATCTAATGTTGTAACTGTTGCACTCATCCAATTTGTTAATTCAGGATCAGAACAGAATTTATCTGGATTTCCAAATGCTGAATCTTGTTCTGCAATTTTACGCCATAAATTCCATCCTCCACCTGGTTTTATTTCTGTATTCATTTCTGCTGGTGTATTTTGACTTCCTATACTCGAGTTTTCAACACATCCTCCATTTGTAATAAATACCAAATCATTTTCTGTTAAATCAATACTTGATTCTTCTCCATCTTTTGTAATTATTATACTTTTAGCTACTTTTTTATAATCTGATATTTCAAATTTAACATTTTCTACTTTTGTTCCATAATGGAATTGGACATCAAATTTCTTCAAATATTCTATCATTGGCAAAATCATTGATTCATATTGATTGTATTTTGTAAATCTTAGTGCTGTAAAGTCTGGTAATCCTCCAATATGATGTATAAATCTTTTTATATATAATTTCATTTCTAATGCACTATGCCAATTTTCAAATGCAAACAT
>CAKPKP010000014.1 GCA_934167495.1 uncultured Clostridia bacterium
TTGCTTTAAGCCTTTAATCTCACCAGCATAGCTGGCGGTTGTTGTTTCACTTCGTTTCACGAAGCTAAAGGCGTAATTAAAAAGCAGAATAAATTCTAAAAATTTACTCTGCTTTTTCATTTCTATTTATTAAATTTTTGAATCATTTGCTTTAATTCATTCTCATTATATATTCCTACATTTTTACTTAAAACTTCTCCATTTTTCATGAAAAATATTGTTGGTATACTTTCAACATCAAATTGTCTTGCTAATATCTCTTCTTCATCTACATTTATTTTTCCTATTACTATCTCGTTTTCTAATTGCTTATTTACACTTTCTAATATTGGTGCAAATTTAGAACATGGATTACACCAACTTGCAAAAAAATCTAATATAACTAGTTTATCAGTATTTTCTATGGTATCTTTAAAATTTTGGTTTGTAACTTTTTCAATCATTACAATTCTCCTTTCTATAAAACCTATTATTTTTATTATACTAAATAATAGTATCTTTTATCCATTATATTGTTTATATTTTTTTATTGTGCTATAATACTTTTTAGAGGTAAATATGAAAAAATTTTTAAAAATACTAAAATACATATTTTTAATTTTATTATTGTTAGTTTTAATACTTTCAGGAATTGTTATATATAAAGGATATTCTGTATACAAAGAAGCTATATCAGAAATTTCAGTACAAGATAAAATTTCTAATATTAGAAGTAACACTAATTTTTTAACTATAGATAATTTGCCAAAAGATTTTTTAAATGCTGTAATTGCTATTGAAGATAATAGATTTTATTCTCACTCTGCAATAGATTTTCGTTCTATTGGAAGAGCTATATATGTTAATATATCTAATTTCGAATTACTTGAAGGTGGCAGTACAATAACTCAACAACTTTCTAAAAATATATTTTTTACGCCAAAAAAAGAGGCAACAAGAAAAATTGCAGAAATATTTTTAGCATTTGATTTAGAAAAAACTTTAAATAAAGATGAAATATTAGAATTGTATGTTAATACAAACTATTATGGTGATGGATACTATGGAATAAAAGAAGCTGCAAATGGATACTTTAAAAAAGAGCCTATAGAAATGAATTTATATGAATGTACTTTACTTGCGGGTGTACCAAATGCTCCTAGTGTTTATGCTCCAACAATAAATCCTGACCTTGCTAGTGAAAGACAAATTCAAGTTATAAATGCTATGGTTAAATATGATTATTTAACTGATAGTCAAAAAGAAGACTTATTAAACCAAATTGAAGAAAAACAAAACGAGCATAATGATAATGAATAATTTAAATAATAAAATTAAATATTATTAATCGGGCACTTGTCAAAAAATAAAATTTTGCAAGTGTCCGATTTTTCTCCTTTCATTAATATTTATAAATTTTATTCTTTATTAATTCTTATTCTTCTTTAGTTTTAACTGCGTACATAGTCTTACTTAACATTTCTCACCTACCTTATTTTTATTTCTTACAATTGGGAATAATTTTAGAATTAAAATTTTAGAACTTAAATTTTTAATTGCCATATACGCAATTAATAAATTTAGTATAATACATATATTTAATAATTGCAATATATTTTTGTAATTTTTTTCCATTTTGGAGTATAATTTTTCTTAATATGTAAATACTTTCATAAAAGGGGATTTTTATGGATATTTTAAAAATATTTTTTCTCTCTTTAGGTTCATTAGTTGTTTTGTTTATTCTTACAAAATTAATGGGAAATAGAGAAATGTCACAATTAAGTATTTTTGATTATATTATAAGTATAACAATTGGTTCTATTGCTGCTGAAATGTCTACTTCGTTAGAAAATAATTTTATGGAACCTCTGGTAGCTATGATTGTCTATGCAGGTGCAACTATTATTATTTCGTTTATAACTTCTCACTCTTTAAAATTACGTGAATTGCTAACTGGAAAAAGCTTAATTTTATTTGATAATGGAAAATTATATAGGGAAAATTTTAAAAAAGCAAAACTTGATTTAAATGAATTTTTAATGCAATGCAGAACTAATGGATATTTTAGTTTAATTGATTTACAAACAGCTGTATTAGAAGCAAATGGAAAAATAAGTTTTTTACCAAATAGTTTAAAAAGACCTGCCACACCTGAAGATTTAAACTTAAATCCAAAACAAGATTATTTAAAAACAAACTTAATTTTGGATGGTGCTGTTTTAGAAGATAACTTAAAATTTACAGGTCATGATAAGGAATGGCTACAAAAACAAATAAAAAAACAAGGAATATATGATTTTAAACAAATATTCCTTGCAACTTATGATAGTAATAACGATTTAAGTATATATGTTAAATTAGTCTAATTCCATTCCTTCTGCTTCTTTTGTTTTTACTTTATTCATATTTAAGAATGGATATGTTTTCTTTAGAGCCTCTTCAGAAGATAGTGGCTCTATTTTTCCTTTACTATTTTTTCCTGTATATATTATTGGGATATTATACCCTAATTTAAATTCATTATTATCATATTTTCTTTGTATTTCTTCTCTTGATAAATCTTTATATTTACTATAACTTAAGTCTCCAAAAGTACATTTATAATCTAAGGCAACTGTCCAGTATTGAAATTCCATCATTGGAATATTTTGATTTCCTGTTAAATAGTAATATCTATGTTTAGCATTGTATCCTTTTTCTCTACTAGTCTTCTTTCTATTTTCTTTTTCATATATTTTTTCTACACTTTCTTTTGCTTTTTCAATTCCACCGCCTATTGTATCAAACAATTCTCCAAGTGCATGATATGAGTTTCCTCTTTTAGCCTTTGACTCTACTTCTTCTGAACATGCTTTTAATAATTCAGAAATACTTTTTAAATTATATAATATATTAGAAGAATCTTTCTTTTTAGTACTAACTAAAACTCTTTTTTCTAAAGCTTCTTGTATTATTAATAATTCTTGCTCAGATGCCCCTAGTATTCTTACACCAAATATATCATCTAAAGCTTTATTATTATCGCCATTTTCAATTTTTTTATTTTCGTTTTTCATCGCGTTTTCAAAAGTTTTAATTCTAGCATACCATTTAGCATATTCTGAAATTTTACCTTCTAATCTTAGTCTTTCAAATGTATCATCAACTAAATATAAAGCATTTACGAATCCATCTTTTTGAGTTCTAACAAAATCATTATAAAATTCTAGGCTTTGCGTATCTGTTATATTAACTTCTGAATCATCGTATGTTCTCCAGAAATATTTTTCTTCTTCTTGAGTAAGCTCACGAGCTTCCTTTTTCTTTGTTTTCCAAGAATTTTTATCCATGGTATATCACCTCTCCAATGTATATTATACCATAATTTGGAGATTAAGTCAAAATTTTGTTTCAGTATATAATTCCATTGTTTTCTTTATACTCTTTAAAAGCCTTTAAACATTCATTTCTATCTATTTGTTTTAATGATAAAATTTCTGAATTTCTATCTTTTAAATACTCATATATTGCATTATCTCTAAAGCCTATTTCTTCTGCATCTTCTTTTTGACACCCATAGTAAACTTCTTTTATATTTGCCCATATTATAGCTGATAAGCACATTGGACAAGGTTCACATGATGTATATAATATACAATTTGATAAGTCATATGTGCCTAGTATTTTACATGCTTCTCTAATTGTTTCAATTTCAGCATGAGCTGTTGGATCTTTTTTTATTAATACTTTATTATTTGATTTTGCAACTATCTTTCCATTTTCATCTATAATAACAGCACCAAAAGGTCCTCCATCTTTATTCTTAAAACCTTCTATAGATTTTTCTAAAGCTATTTTCATAAAATCATTCATAACGTTACTCCTACATAATTATTCTTTATATCTTTCTCTTAATAATTGTATTTCTTTTGCGTATCCATCTAATTCATTAGGCGTTTCTAAGAAGAATGGTAAATGCTTTAACTTAGGATGATTTATTACTTTAACTAACGCTTCTACGCCTATTTTTCCTTCACCTATTTTAGCATGTCTATCTTTATGAGCTCCTAATTCGTTTAAACTATCATTTAAATGAATTGCTTTTAATTTATCTAATCCTATTATTCTATCAAATTCCTCTATTACACCATCTAGATTATTTACAATATCATATCCCGCATCGTTTATATGACATGTGTCTAAGCATACTCCTATTTTTTCTTTTATTATAACATTGTCTATTATTCTTTTTAGTTCTTCAAAACTTCTACCTACCTCTGTTCCTTTTCCAGACATAGTTTCTAATAATACTGTTGTTGTTTGCTCTTTTGTTAATATTTTGTTTAACATTTCAGAAATTTGTTCTATTCCTACATCTACACCTTGTCCAACATGACTTCCTGGATGAAAATTATATAACTTGCAAGGTAATTTTTCTAATCTATTTAAATCATCTTTCATTGTTTCAAAAGCAAATTCTCTTGTTCTTTCATCTGCTGAACATGCATTTAAAGTATATGGTGCATGAGCTAATGGTTCAGCAAAATTATTTTCTTTCATTAGTTTTTCAAGTTTACTGATATCCTCACTATCTAATTCTTTTGCTTTTCCTCCTCTTGGATTTCTAGTAAAAAATTGAAATGTATTAGCATTTATTTTTAAAGCCTCTAAACCTAATTCATAAAAACCTTTTGATATAGATAAATGACATCCTATATTTAACATTTATACCTCCTATTTATTTAATTTTTACCAATCTCTCACACCTTCTATATTTATGTATCTTATTTTTTGATAATCATATGATGAAATACTTCTACCATACGAGTCAAACGTATGAGTAGCAACCAATATATTTTCCAAATTTATTGGTTCAAATATATTTACAATTACAAGTGTATGAGAGAATTTTTTTCCATCAAATGATAACTGAGCTATATCCCCAATTCTAATTTCATTTATATTTGCTACTTTTCCAAATGGTCCAACACTTTTATTATTTATTAAAAAATTGTATAAAAACTCTACTCCCGTCCATGATGGAGATTTATTATTTGCATTATTATAAAACCAGCCTATATTACTATAATTCATTACATTACTTCCTACATATATACTTTGCGAAGCGAAATTAGTACAATCTCCTCCTAAATTGTCATAATTATAATAACTTGGATTTCTTAAATATGCCCATTTTTCTGCATATTCTACTACTTTATTTCTGTTATAAGTTTTTATTTTCATAAAAAAACACCTCGTAATAACTTATGAGGAGTTTTCATTTTTATTATTTAAGTTTATTTAATATATCTTTTAAATTTGTTATTTCTTCATCTGTTAAAGTTATTCCTTTACCCATTCTATCATGTCCTTCGTTCCAATCTCTAATATCATATTTTGGTTCTCTATCATTCCAGCTAATTAAATTTAATTCCTTTGCCCAGCCTTTGTCATTTTCTGATATTACTCCTATTTTTTCTTTAATTTCATATTTAATTTCTGCCATAGAATTCTCTCCTTTATTTATTATAATTTAAGAATATCCTATCATATTTAATTACAATAGTCTAGATTTTTTTACAATTTTTTATCTTATTTTTCTTATAATATTTTATAGTTACTTATATTATTTACTTTTTTATAATTTATATACTAATTCAAAAACAAGTTTATATTATCTTTTGAAAATTTTATCATAATAAAATTTTTCTTTAATATATATATAATTAGTTTTTTTTGAAAGGATATTTTATGGATGAGCTTAAAATTTTTAAAAATTTTATTTATGATTCAAATCTACGTGATTTAAACATTTTTTCTAAACAATATTTTAACAGCGTTTTATATACAATTTTTAAGAATAATGAAGATTCAGATGTTTGTTTTACATTTGGTGATTTTAATAAACTTAATGAATTAAATAAAAAATATTCTATGAAAGTTGGAGATAAGGCTTTACACGATTCACTAGAAATTATACAATCTTGTATTCCCAAAGACACTATTATATCTAGAATTGCAGGAGACGAATTTGTATTTTTAAATAATAATATACTTAAAAAGCAAATGAAAAATTATATTAATATTATAAATTCAAAACTAAATGAAAACAAAGATTTAACACATGGTCTTACAATAACTATGTGCCCTGTGGACTCTAATGCATATTCTGATTTTGAAGATATGTACTTTCATTCTGAATTAGATGTTACAAGAAAAAAGAAAAAGTCTAAATACGAGGATTTACATTCCAAAGATGAAATATTAAAATATAAAATTCATGAAAATCTTTCTAATTATTTTTCATACTATAGATTATCAAAAGCACCTCTTCCTAGTGAATATTATACAATGTTACGTGATAGTATAATTGACCTCTTAATTAATAATTTAGAAAAGGAAGATGAAAATATACTTTTTTATACCAAAAGATTAGATTCAACATTAAGTGATACTAATTATTTTTCAAATCATTATGAATTGCCATTAGATAATGCAGTGGCAATTCATAATGCTGTTATATCTAAAGATTTTTCAAGTTTAGATTATGAAACTTTACACGATACAATTAATTTTTTAATAAGAGATCCATTAACAGGTCAAATTTCTCAAAAATTTTTTAATGAATTTTTATTATCTGATTACATTAACGATACTAGCTCTGAAATATCAGTTAGATTATTTGACCTTGCACATTTAAAATTATCTAATGATTTAATTGGTCACAACACAACAGATGCAAAAATAAATCAATTTTTTAGTGGAATTATAGATGACATTAAGCATGAATCTACTTCATTTAAATCTATTATAACTTCTAACGGTATTAGTTTACTTTTATTAGAAGATCCTGATTCTTCAATTCCAGATAAACAAATAGAAAGTTTTATTGAAAATTCTAAAAAAAATCAAAGAATTCTTGATATTGTAACAGCCCAAAAAACATGTAATAGTTCTAACATTCTTAGCTGTATTAATGAATTACAAGATATTTGTAGTAATAAAAAAGATATAATAAAATTAGAAAAAATTAATTGTAAAGAAACTATTTTACCATTAAAAATGGCACTTAGTGATAGTATTAATTATTTTTTAGAAAACTCTGAAAATCCAAATGATATAAAAAATAAGCAAGCTCTAACTATTTTAATTTTTAATGAACTAGCTAATATTGCAAATGAGTACTTTCATGAGAGGAATCCAAATTGTTTTGATTATAGGTAAAGGAGAGCTTTTGGCTCTCCTTCTTATAATTATTAATGTTCTTTTTTATTTTTTATATATAAATTATTTTCTTCATTATAATCTATGACTATGTGTGAATTTGGTAATATTTCTTGCATTATTATTTTTCTTGCTATTAATGTTTCTAGCTTCTTTTGAACAAATCTTTTTAATGGTCTTGCACCATAACTTGAACTATATCCATTATCAATCATATATTGTTTTGCACTTTCTGTTAACTCTAATGTTATATGTTTATCTGCCATTCTATTTTCCAAATCTTTTATTAATAAATCTAATATTCCAGAAATTTGTTCTTTTGATAATGGTTTATAAAATACAATTTCATCCAAACGATTTAAGAACTCTGGTCTAAAACTTTGTTTTAATAAAGTATTTACTTTTTCTTTTACAGACTCATCAAGTTCACCATTCTCTTTAATTCCATCTAAGATGTATTCTGCACCTAAGTTTGATGTTAATATTATTATTGTATTCTTAAAATCAACTGTTCTACCTTGTGAATCAGTTATTCTTCCATCATCTAAAACTTGTAATAAAATATTAAATACATCTGGATGTGCCTTTTCTATTTCATCGAATAATATAACTGAATATGGTTTTCTTCTTACAGCCTCAGTTAATTGTCCACCTTCTTCATATCCTACATATCCTGGAGGCGCACCTATTAATCTAGATACAGAAAACTTCTCCATATATTCTGTCATGTCTATTCTAATAATATTTTGCTCATCATCAAATAGTGCCTCAGCTAATGCTTTTGCAAGTTCTGTTTTACCTACACCAGTTGGACCTAAAAATAGGAATGAACCTATTGGTCTTTTGGAATCTTGTATTCCTGCTCTTGAACGTAATATTGCTTCTGTAACTTTTTCTACTGCTTCATCTTGTCCTATTACTCTTTTATGCAAAATATCATCCAAATGCAATATTTTTTCTCTTTCACTTTCCATTAATTTAGAAACTGGAATACCTGTCCACTTAGCTATTATTTTTGCAATCTCTTCTTCTGTTACTTTATTTCTTAGTATGCTTTCTGAATTTTTACTTTTTTCAGCTATTTCTTCTTCCTCTTTTAAACTTTTTTGTAATTCTGGTAATTTTCCATATTTCAATTCTGCTGCTTTATTTAAATCATAATTTCTTTCAGCTTTTTCTATTTCTGAATTTACTCTTTCAATGTCTTCACGTAATTTTTGTACTTTTCCTATTGCATCTTTTTCGTTTTCCCACTTAGCTTTCATTTGTGCAAATTTAGCCTTCATTTCTGCTAATTCTTTTTGAATTTCTTCCAAATGCTCTTTTGAAATATCATCTTTTTCTTTCTTTAAAGCTGCTTCTTCAATTTCGTGTTGCATTATTTTTCTTGATATCTCGTCAAGCTCTGTTGGCATAGATTGCATTTCTGTTTTTATCATTGCACAAGCTTCGTCTATTAAATCTATTGCTTTATCTGGTAAAAATCTATCTGATATATATCTATTTGAAAGTACTGCTGCAGCTATTAAAGCACTATCTGCGATTTTTACGCCATGATATACTTCATATCTTTCCTTTAAACCTCTAAGTATTGATATTGCATCTTCTACAGAAGGCTCATCTACCATTACCGGTTGGAAACGTCTTTCAAGTGCTGGGTCTTTTTCTATATATTGTCTATATTCATTTAATGTAGTTGCACCTATACAATGTAACTCTCCTCTTGCAAGCATTGGTTTTAATAGATTTCCTGCATCCATTGCTCCATCTGTTTTACCAGCTCCAACTATAGTGTGTAATTCATCTATAAATAATATGATTTTTCCTTCGCTTTTTTTAACCTCTTGAAGTACTGCTTTTAATCTTTCTTCAAACTCACCTCTATATTTTGCGCCAGCAACTAAAGCTCCCATATCTAGTGAGAAAATTGTACATTCTCTTAAGCCTTCTGGAACATCGCCTCTTACAATTCTTATAGCTAATCCTTCTGCTATAGCTGTTTTTCCTACACCTGGTTCACCTATTAATACTGGGTTATTTTTTGTTTTTCTTGATAATATTCTTATTACATTTCTTATTTCATCATCTCTACCTATTACTGGGTCTAATTTTTGAGCTTTCGCCATTTCAACTAAATCTGATCCATATTTTTTTAATACATTATATGTTGATTCAGGATTATCTGTTGTTACTTTAACATTACCTCTCATTTCTGATAAAACTTTTAGAAACTCATTTTTATTTAAGCCATATAACCTAAATAGTTCTTTGATATTTTTATTTGGTTTATCAAATATTGCAAGCATTATATGTTCTACAGAAACATATTCATCTTGCATATTTTTCGCAATTTTTTCTGAGTTTACAAGTACTTCATCTACATCTTGTGATACATATATTCTTCCTTCTTCTCTTGCCATTCCTGTTATTTTTGGCATATTTTTAATATATTTTTCTAATTCATTTTGAAAATTATCATTTATTCCTAATTTTTTTAATAATTCTTTAACAAAGCTATTTTCTTCAGTTATTAAAGCAAATAAAATATGCTCTTCTTCTACTTGAGCATTCTGATTTTCTATTGCTAAATTCTGTGCTGTTTGAATAGCTTCTAAAGACATTTTCGTAAAGTTTTGAGCATTCATTTTTATTACCTCCTAAATTTCTATTATTTATTTAGATATAATTTATTTTTATCCAAATTACATTTATTATTATACAACTTTAAATTAGCAGTGTCAATAGTAGAGTGCTAATTTTTAAAAAATATATCTTATTTACAAAGTATTTATCTAATAGGAAAGTTGCATAACTTCCCTATTAGATAACAGTAGAGGGCTGATTAAATTTTTCTACGTTTTAAATTGTAATGTTCAGCCCTCGTTTAATTGTTCGTGTGCGAAATTTGCAAAGCAAATTTCTGTGCAATATATTTATATTATAGAAAGTTCAGCGAACTTTCCTATAATATAAAAAGAAAATAGCTACCACTTCTCTCTGGTAGCTATTCTAATTATAATAAAGGGGATTTATTTTATATTTCTATATTTTGACATCACTTCTTTCTGAATTTTAACGTCCATGTAATTATACTATTATCTATATCACTCCTCCTTTCTTGTTTTGTATTTTATATTTCTTTTATTAAATTCATATTGATATTTTGTGTTTTCTTTGTAAACATTTTTTAGTTTTTCCTTCACACTCTATTCACAGTTTATTTACAAAAGGTGGATAAACCTAGTTATTATCTTTATTTCTCTGTTAGTTAAATTTTACATCATAATATTTTACCTGTTTTAATTAACAGTTGTACTGGTTTCTCCAATACCTACAGCTCTACTCATTAAAGAATTCCATGTATTATTTCCTATAACTCCATCTACTGTTAAGCCAACATTTGCTTGAAACTGTCTAACAGCACTATCTGTTCTAGCACCAAATATTCCGTCTAACCCACCTGTTGAATATCCTAGAGCATTAAGAGAATCTTGTGCGACTAATACATATACACCTTTTGAGCCTCTATTTATTATTGGATAACCTGAAACTGTAACTCTCTCATCAAAATGCACCCATCGTGGGGTTAAATAAGCTGGCTCAACATAGTTCCATATTCCAGAATTGATTGCTAAATCTCTCATATAGTTTCTTTGTGATGAGCTTAAATTTTGCCCAACATCAAATGCTACTCCTGCATAATGTTGTGACTGTGACTACTCAGTTGAACACGTTGTGCAAAAGATATTTGCTTTTAGCTTTATTAAATTTCAATTCTTTTTTGCACTTAAGATTTTTTCTATGCCTATTTTTAATTCAAATTTTACTGATTTATCATGATAAATATAGATTTTATCAATTAACATATTTAATATTGATTTATCTGGCTCATCGTTTTCTATAATTTGATTAAAATAGTCTATAGTTTGTTTTAATTTTTCTTGTTTTATTTCTAAATCTTCATTTTGTAATTCTGCTAGATTTATTTTAGTTTTTTCTATTTCCTTATATTTTTCTTCTTCTAAATTTTTATATGTATTTTCTATAAACTCTCTTTTATCTTCTGAAGAACTAGCTATTTCTTTTATTCTTTGAGATACTAAAATTTTATATTCCGCTTCTAAATTCTTTAAATTCAATTTTTGTTCTTCAGCATTTTTCTTTTTGTTAGATTTATATTCTTCCAATTTTAAATTGTTTATTTCTGATATATAATTGTCTCTTAATAATATCAGAAAGTTTTTAAAGTTAGCAAGTAGCAAATCTTCTCTTACATTATGACATCCACATCTTGATTTTCCATATTTTCTATAACTTACACACTCATATAACTTTTTAGGAATATATCCTTCTCTATTACTACGAACTCTTGCAACTCCTGTAACACTACAACCACATTCGCCACACCTTAAAAATCCCCCAAATATGTAATCTCTTTTTTTCTTTTTATACATGCTTGAACTTTTTACTCTTTTCTTCATCATTTCTTGAACTCTTTCAAATTGTTCTTTTGATATAATTGCTTCATGATGATTTTCAAATATGTATTGATTTTCTCTTTTTACCTTCTTCCCCTGTTTATGAATATCCTTTCTTTCTGTTTTATGAGTAATTACAGTTCCTATATAAATTTCATCTTTCAAAACTCTTTTTATCATATAGATATCCCATAATTTTTTTACAGGCTTTTTATAATTCTTTCCTTTTTTTATTAGTTCTCTCTCAATTACTTGTGATGGTGTTAAAAAATCATATTCAAAATTTAATTTATTGCAAATTTTTCTCATCCCTAAACCTTGCTCATATAAATCAAATATTGTTGTTATAGTTTCTCTTACACTTTCATCAACTACCAGCTCTCCTTTTTTAGTGGTTTTTAAATATCCAAACTTTGTACCTTGCAACAATATTCCTTTTTCTAATTGTTTGTGCATCCCTATTTTTACTTTTTTTGATACTTCTTTTACATATCTTTCATTAAACCATGTTGAAAGACCTAGTAAATCGTCATCTCCTTCTAATAAATTAAATTCTCCAAAAGTATCTTTTATTAGTATTAAATTTACATTTTTCTCTTTTAACTCATCAATAAATGTAAGTGTTCTGCTACCTTTACGACCAATTCTTGATAAATCTTTTGCTAAAATAATATCTATTTTTCCATCATCAATGTCTTGTAGCATTTGGCTAAACTGTGGTCTTTCATCATTTGAAATATATCCAGATACATTATCATCAATATAATATTTAGATATATCCCAGCCCTGAGAATTCGCATATTCTTTTGCCAATTCCATCTGTGCGTTAATACTACTATATCTACTTTTGTTATCGTCTTTACTTAACCTACAGTAACATACAACTTTCAATATATTTATCCTTTCTTGAGAGATAAATATATTTGTGTTTTTAGACAATTTATATTATCTCCATTTTCTAATAAATGAATTTTTATTTAACATTTTTACTTTTTTCGTAATTTAACATCTCTTTTATTGTTTTGATATCATCGTTTTTTCCACTAGTAAATATGTAAACATTTGAATTTAGATTTTTTATTTGATTAATTTCTTGTATTATTTTTTCATTGTTCTTTTCTATTTGATTAATATATATTTGAATAATCTCATTATTTTCAAAGTTAAACTTTTGAATTTTCAACTTACACCACATACCTTTTCTTTATTAATGTATATGTTTTACATTACTTGTGAATTACAAAAAAAGAGCTAGGAAAAATTAGATTTTATTCTAATCTTTCTAGCTCTTAATTCTTACGCATATAATCGTAGATGCAAAATCAAAAATTTTGACTGCGATTTATTTTTGATATTAAACACCAATATAACCACATATATTTCTTCTCCTAATTTTCATATATATCATCGTTTATTTTTAATACCATTCTTCTATAATGAGTTTTAAAACCTAATCTCTCATATAAATCCCTTGCAATATTTTCTCCCATTACTTCTAATGACATATCTTTATTTTGCACTTTTCCTACTATTTCAAAAATGCAATCATACAATTTATCAAAATCATTGTAATTACCTTTTACTTCAATACCAGCATAATTTTCTGTAATTTTTATTTCTAAAATATTATCTCCTAAAATTACTTATTTTCACTCAAATATTTATCTAACATTTTATCCATACTAGAAATATATTCATTATCTTGTTTTACTTTAAATATTTCATATTCATTTTCTGCTTTTTCTATTGCTTCTCTATGTGATATAGAACCAGCATTATCTAATACATTTTTTCTTCTAAATTTTAATAAATCATCTGTTGCATCAATCCAATCTTGCATTGTCATTACATGTCTTTCTTTTGCTTCATCTTCTGCAAATACTAAAAACATATTAGTTAAATCATTCAATTTATTTATTTCTTCTTCATTTAAATAATTTTTTGCTATTGCCACGTCATATTTATATATTAAACCATTTGGACTATTTTTCCAGTTTGTAAGTCCCATATGTTCCTTATTAGCATTTGCTCTATTATAAATAAGTTCTGCTGCTGTTTTACCTGTAATCGCAAAATGTAACTTGTTTTGCACTATTTTAAAAAACGTATATGCTTCTTCTGAATCCTTATTATAATCAACTGCTGTTGCTATAAATAAATCCATAATTTTTTGATAAGACATTCTTTCGCTTACTCTAATAGTTTTTATACGCTCTAATAATTCATCAAAATATCTAGTATCAAATCTATTTCCAGATATGAATCTATCATCATTTAAGGCAAACCCTTTTATCATATATTCTTTAATAACTTTATTTGCCCATGTTCTAAATTTAATCGCTGGTTTTGAATTTACTCTAAAACCAATTGATATTATCATATCTAAATTATAATAAGAAATATTTCTTGTAACGCTTCTGTTTCCTTCTTTTTGAACCTGTGCAATTTTTGCACAAGTTGAATTTTCTTCTAATTCCTCATCTTTATAAATATTGTTTATATGTCTTGTTATACCTGTCCTATCTATTTTAAATAATTTAGTTAAAGATTCTATATTAAGCCATACATTTTCATTTTGTAAAATAACTTCTACATTAACATTATCATCTTTATCAGTATAAAAAACAATATTGTTTTCATTTCCAATTAATTTATCATCTATTGTATTATTCAAAAGAATTCCTCCTTTTAATAAAACTCTAGTTTTATTTGTTATATATTATCAAACATTAGTTCTTTTGTCAACCAATTTTCCTTTATTTTGCATCTAAAAGCACAAATTCTCTTTATCCTCTATTATATTTTTAATTGTGTTCAACTGTATGTATTTAGTCATGACTCAAAGTTCCATGTCCCCCGTTCCCATGGCCTTTTAAAAGCAAATCCTACATATATTCCAGCACCATATAAACTTCTAAAGCTATTCCAAGCTTGCATAGTTCTCTTTGATGTCCACAATATATTCGATGCACTCGAGCCTCTAAATTCTCTTACTCGTAATGTTCTATTAACATTATAAGGCATAGCTTCATTTTCACCTCTATAATATGTTTCCATTCTATTATTATCGTTATTATATATTAAAATCTTTGCCATAAAAACCTCCTCATATTACTTTATACTATGATTTTTTACATTTTTTGTTCACTTTTATTATATAAATTCTAATATCAAATAATATCTTTCTATGAACAAATCTGAAAAAATCAAAGATTTTTTCAGTAAATTTGTTCTCGTGCGAAATTTGCATATAGCAAATTTCTGTACAAAGTATTTATTTAATAGGAATTTCCTATTAAACAAAAAAAGAACTAGTATTTCTGTACTCCCTCAAAAAATTGAACATTTTTTGGTTCAGCACATTTACTAGTTCTCCAAATGTATTACTCTATATAAAAATTCTCTTTTTCAAGCATTAATTACATTACTAAAAAATATATTATATCTACTATTATCGCACTTAATTATTTCTGCTCCTTAGTCAAGTCTATTTCAAAACTTCCTATATCTTTGTATTCTACCTTTTTAATACCATTGCCTTCTTGTGATACAATTTTAATTTTTGAGTTATCATTGCGTTTTTCAATTAATATATAATCCATCGTTTCTAGTGTTGCATTTGTAAATGAGAATCTTGTCGGCTCGATTTGTCCTGCCCCCCATTCTTCTTCTTTTCCATCTTCATAAGTTATAATTCTTTTAGCTTCCGAACTATAAGAATTAATTTCTTCTCCACCTTCGCTCAATACTTTATATTGCTTTATTCCAATATGATCTTCACTAGTTGCATTTGTTAAATCGCTATACCCTACATTTTCATATGTAGAATGTACTTTCACTATTATTTGTAATGGTGTAACTACAATACTCTCTATTTTTTGTGTTAAACCTTTATCGTCATATACTACTTCACCACAATTTATTTCTATATTCTTTGAATTCTGAACTGCTTTTTCTTTCGACAAATCAATATTAAATTCTCCATCAATTTTTAAGTATGTATCTAAGTCTCCAGGTTGTCTTACCTCTGTTGTTATAACCCAATCTTTCATTGTTAATGTAAATTTTGTTTTATCTCCTAATTCTTTATCTGTTAAAAAATACATTTGATATACTTTATATTCATACTCTGAAATCTGTTTTACAGATTGTGGTGATAATTGTATATAATAATATTCTCCATCTATAATTGCAAATCGATTTGTTAGTCTATCTACATATGGCTCACTTACATTAATGTCGGATTTAAAATTATATGAAAACTGTATAGAATCTGGTATTACTTCTCCTGTATGTTCTTTTAAAGATTCTTTCAAAGCTTCTGCTTTACCGTCAATTGCAAATTCATACAAATCCTTATTATCATTTATATATTTATCAGAAGCTTTTATATATTCATTAGCATCCTTTATATATTCATCTGTTAAAATCGGTTCACCTATTTTTAAAAACTTTTTATCTTCCTTACTTAACTTTACATCAAATTCTAATATAGTATAACCTTCATCACATACAGTTGAGACTAATTCAATACTACTTTTGCTTGGAGCTTGTATTATTTCTCCTTGCACTTCTTCCCTATAATTTTCATATTCATCTGAAAAGTTCACTTTAAACCAATCTATTACTGGTCTTCCTGATATTTTTACATTAGTTAGTGCATATACAACACCACCTATAAAGCTTGTTGCTATAATCATAATTATTAAAACTTTTGCAACTTTATTCATTTCATCGAATCCTTTCTTTATTAAAATATTTCTCAATTTTATTTTACCTCTATATACTAATTTTTTTGTATTTTGCAATGTTTCCCCTAATATCTTTGATGTTTCCTTATATGATAATTCTTCTATATTGGTAAGATAAATAGCATTTTTATATTTTTCATCTAATTGTTCTATTGATTCTAATAGTTCTTTTTTTGTTTCTTCTTTTGAAATAATTTCAAATATATCTTTTTCTGTTCGTTCATCTTTATTGAATAAATATTTCTCTGCAATTTCATTTCTTTTATTTTCATGTTTTATATAATTTAGAGCTAAATATTTTGCTTTTAAATAAATATAATATTTAAAACTACAATTTTCCTTGATTATATCTTGCATAACACAAATAAAAGTTTCTTGAGCTAAATCTTCTGCTTTTTGATAATCTTTTACAATATTATAAATAAAATATTCAATTTTATTTTTGTATTTATTGTAAAGTATTTCAAAAGCTTCCTTATTACCATTTAAATAATCATTGTACAATTTTTTATCTAAATCTTTTTCCATTTTTATCTACCTCTATTTATATAACAACCTAATTTTAAAAAAAGTTCCATAATATAATGAATTTTTACATTTTTTCTTCTATTATATTTTATTATATTTAATTAAATCTACTACTTTTATATAAGATTTCTTGAATAAATTTAGTGTATAATATATACTATAAGTACTTTTTGTTTCTTTTTGGAATAAAAAGTACTTATATATATTTAACATAGGATGATTTATTATGAAAAAACTTATAATACAAACGTTATTAAAATACAAATGGAAAATGGTAATTTTTCTTATATTTATAGGATTAAATATGTATCTACTTACCATTCCACCTAAGATTATTGGTGAAATTGTAGATTTGCTTTATAATATCGAAAATAATAAACAAGTAATATTATATAATATTTATTTTTTAATGTTTATTTGCTTACTATTACTAGTTACAAGAATTATTTGGAAATATCTTGAAGTTATTATTTCTCGAGGTTTTGAAAGTGATATTAAAACTAATTTCTTTAATAGATTTGTTAAATTAAAATTAAAAGATATTCAAAATATTAAAAATGGTGAAATAATGTCATACTTTGTAAAAGATATTACAGAACTAAGATCTTCAATGTATAGATTTCTTTCACATGGCACACGTATACTTTTTATTTCTATCATTGCAACTTTTCAAATGATTCAAAATATAAACTTAAGTTTAACATTTGCTACACTAATACCGATTTTTTTAGGTTGTCTTTCTGTAATAAAAATAAAAAAATACTTAGAAAGAAGTTTTAAAAAATCTCAAGCAATGTTTACAAATATGTCAGAGTACATTCAAGAAAGTACAGATAGCATCAGAACAACAAAAGCTTATTCATGTGAAGACGAGCAACTAAAAGAATTTATTAAAAAGAACAAAAAAGTAAAACAAAGTGATAACACTGTTGATGTATTTTCAAATTTATTAAAAATATCTTTAAATATTTGTTTTGGAATTTGTTATTCTATTTCATTATTATATGGTTCATTCTTAGTATTGAATGATTCAATTACAGTTGGAGATTTAGTAACTTTTAATGGATATATATCATTATTTGTAGGACCAGTTACATGGCTTCCAAGTTTACTATCACGTTTTAAAAGAGCTCAAATATCTTTTGAAAGATTAAACAAAATTTATGAATTAGAACCAGAAAGACTTAACGAAAAAAATATTATAAATAAAGAAAAATTATTTGGAAATATTGTTATAAAAGATTTAAATTTTACATATCCAAACACTTTAGCTTTAACATTAGAAAATATAAATTTAGAAGTTAATCAAGGAGAAACTCTAGGAATAATAGGTACAATCGGCAGTGGCAAAACTACTCTTATGAATTTACTTACAAAATTATATTCAGTTCCAAACGGCAAAATTTTCATTGATAATCAAGACATTAATAATATTCCTATTGAAACATTAAGAAATAATATTTGTTATATAACTCAAGAAAATTTCTTATTCTCATCATCTTTAAAGGATAACATAGCCTTATTTAAGGATGACTATGACGATACTGATATTATTGAAAGTACCAAAAAAGCTATTGTTTATTCTGATATTACTAAGATGCCTGAGGGAATTAATACAATTATTGGAGAAAGAGGTACAGATTTATCTGGCGGTCAAAAACAAAGAGTAGCTATTTCTAGAGCATTTTTAAAAGATAGTAATATATTAATTTTTGATGATACTTTCTCAGCATTAGATAATAGAACCTCTGGTAAATTACTTCAAAATATTAAAGAATTATCTAATAATAAAACTTGTATAATAATCTCTAATAAAATTTCTGATGTTAAGTATAGTGATAAAATTATTGTTCTTAATAATGGACATATTGAAGAATATGGAAATCACCAAGAATTACTTTCTAACAACGGCCTTTATACTGATTTTTACAATCAACAATCTAAAAAATCAGAAATTGGTATTTTAAATTAATTTTTAAGGAAGGTACAACAAATGAAAAATAAAACACTACATAGAATGTATAAAATGCTAAAACCTTATTTTAAAGCAATTGTTATTATATCAATCTTATCTATTATTTTAAATATTGGTGAAGTTATTAAACCATATTTAATAAAAATTGTAATTGATGATTATTTATCAGTTGGATTATGGCAAAATGGTATTATGACAATTGGCATTATAGGTAGTATATATATCGCAATAGTTATAATTCGGTAATATTTTAGATTTCATTGTCACTACAACTACTAGTATGATTGGTGAAAATGTTATTTATGATATTAGAAATAAATTATATAAATATATACAATACTCTAATATTCCATTTCACGATAAAACTCCTTCTGGAACATTATTCGTCAGAATCACGAGTGACGTGGAGGATATTACTACATTTTTTAAAGATGTTATAACTACTTTTGTAAAAGATTTAGTTATGATTATTGCATTAGTTATTATGATGGTATCACTTAATTATAAATTGGCTTTACTTTGTTTTTCTCTAATTCCTTTTATAATTTTAACCTCTACAATAATAACTAAAATAAGTAAAAATGTTAGACAATACTCTAAAAAGGTAAAAACTAAATTAAATATATTTTTAGCTGAATCTATTTATGGAGTAAAACTAATTAAAGTTTTTAATAGACACTTTGAAAAGGAAAAAGAATGTAAACAATTATGTGAAGAATTTAAGAATTCTCGTGTTCCTACAGCTTTTACTGAAGGGTTTTTAATTGCTTTTATGGTAATATTCGAAAATTTAGGAATTTCTTTAATTGTTTATGCTTGTATGAATAATTTATTTGGTATTAGCGTAAATGTTGGTATTATTTATGTATTTATAACATACTTTAAACAAATTTTTGACCCTATCCAAAGATTAGTAGAAAATTTTGAGACAATACAAGAAGCTTTAGTATCTATTAATAAAATTTATGACATTTTAGAACGTACTGAATATTTAGAGAATTTTAATGATGGTTGTAATATTGATAATATAGAGGGAAAAATCGAATTCAAACATGTATGGTTTGCTTACGAAGGTGAAAATTGGATTTTAAAAGATATTAGTTTTACTATAGAACCTCGGTCAAAGCATTGCTTTAGTTGGAAGAACAGGCTCTGGAAAAACTACAATTATAAATCTAATCAATCGATTTTACGAAATTCAAAAAGGTGAAATTTTACTTGATGGAATAAATATAAAAGATATAAACTTAAAATCTCTTAGAAAAAATATAGGAATTATATTACAGGATCCTTTTATTTTTGCTAGAACTATAAAAGAAAATATAGAACTTAATGAATCATTATCTGATGAAGCTATAATGGAAACAATTAGACTTTCTTCTGCTGAAGACTTTATACATTCTCTACCTAATGGTATTGATGAGATTGCTCTTGAAAGAGGAAATTCATTCTCTGCTGGTCAAAAACAACTTTTGGCATTTGCAAGAATATTTGCACATAATCCATCTATCTTTATTCTAGATGAGGCTACTGCAAACATAGATACTAAAACAGAAGAATTAATTCAACATTCAATAGATAAAATTTCAAAAGAAAAAACTTCTATTTTTATTGCTCATAGATTATCTACTATTGTTAATGTTGATAAAATCATTGTTCTTGATAATGGTGAAATTATAGAACAAGGAAATCATAATGAATTATTAAAAAATCCAGACGGATACTACAGTAAATTATATAACGCTTATTATAATAATTTAGTAGTATAATTCATATATATAGGCTAAACACTATACTTAAATTATAGTGTTTAGCCTACTTTTAATTGTTCGTGTACGAAATTTGCATATAGCAAATTTCTGTGAAAAGTATTTATATTATAGGAAACTTGGAGAACTTTACTGTAACAAAAAGCATTAAACTCTAGCTGAGTTTAATGCTTTTTTATATTAAATAATTTATACTCTTTCTCTTGCTTTTACTATTACTCTTCTTTGACTATCGTTTGTACAAGTTATTACTGTTACTTCTTTTTTTCCATTAGTTTTTTGACTTGTACAATCTCTATCTTCTGGATCTACTTCATACATATTGTATACTTCGTATATTAATGTTCTACCAGACATATCTGTTATTTCTATTGTATCTCCTATTTGCATATTTAAAACTTTACTAAAGAATTTTGTATTTCTATAGTTATGACCAACTACACAGAAATTTCCAACTTCATTTGGATTACAGCCCCAAAACTTTGTAGGTGCTATTTTTAGAACTTCATCTATATAATCTAAATCAGTTTCCATTATTGGATAATCTACATTTACTGATGGAATATAAATTCTTCCTAATGCATAATATGGTTTTCCCGATTCTGTATAGTACGTTTCTCTTTCCACTGTATTGTTATTCTCAGTTGTATTATTTGATTGATTTGAATTATTGTCTGATGAAGAAACTACTACTTCTTCATCATCTCTTGAATTTAAAATTACTACAATTGCTGAATTTTCTCCCATTTTTATTGTTGTATCATCTTCCATTTTATCTTCAAAAGATAAACTTTGTAAAATTTCTTGCGAAATTGCTTCATTTTTTGTTTTATCATATTCCGCATATATGTAATAAGAAAATAAAATGCAAACTAAAAAAACAGAAATAAAGAAGTCAAATTTATACATTTTCTTCTTTTTCTTCAATTCAGGTGTTATATATAATTTTTCTGTAACCAAAATTTGATTCATTTTATTCTCCTTTCTATCATACATACGTACTATTTATAGTATAACATTTTATTTGCTATTTGTGAATACATTTTTTTATTTTTTCACATAAAATCTATTTATTCATATTTTTTACTCTCTCTATAGCTTTTATAGTATTTTCTCTAGTTCCAAAAGCTGTTAATCTAAAATATCCTTCTCCACTTGGTCCAAAACCTACACCTGGTGTACCTACAACATTTGCTTCTTTTAATAGTTTGTCAAAGAATTCCCATGAAGTCATTTTTTCTGGTACTTTTAGCCATATATATGGAGCGTTTACTCCACCATATGTTGTATATCCACATGATTCTAATCCTTCTTTAATTATCTTGGCATTTTCCATATAATAATTAATATTTTCTCTTATTTGTTTTTGACCTTCTTCTGAATATACAGCTTCTGCAGCTCTTTGTACAACATAAGAAACTCCATTAAACTTTGTACAATGTCTTCTATTCCATAACTTATTTAAGCTTATTTCTTTTCCATCCTCTGTGTAACCTTTTAATTTTTTAGGAACAATTGTATATGCACATCTAATTCCTGTAAATCCTGCTGTTTTTGAGAAACTTCTAAATTCAATTGCAACCTCATCAGCACCTTCTACTTCATATATTGAATGTGGTACATCTTTTTCTGAAATAAAAGCTTCATATGCTGAGTCAAATAAAATTATAGACTTATTTTCTTTTGCATAATCAACCCATTTCTTCAATTCAGTTTTTGATATTGTTGTACCTGTTGGATTGTTTGGAAAACATAAATAAATTATATCTACTCTTTCTTTTGGAATTTCTGGTATAAAATTATTTTCAGATGTTGCAGGTATATATACTATTTTTTCATATTTTCCAGTAGTTTCATCAAATTTTCCGCTTCTTCCTGACATAACATTAGTATCTAAATACACAGGATATACTGGATCTGTAATTGCTACAACATTATTTACTCCTAATATATCAACTATATTTCCACAATCACATTTTGCGCCATCTGATACAAATATTTCATCTAAATCAATATTTATTCCTCTTTTTTTATAATCAAATTCTGCTATTTTCTCTTTTAGGAAATCATATCCTTGTTCTGGACCATAACCTCTAAAAGTTTCTTGTACTCCCATTTCATCAACTGCTTTATGCATTGCTTCTAAAACAGCTGGTGCTATTGGTCTTGTAACATCCCCTATGCCAAGTTTTATTATTTCTTTATCTGGATTGTTCTTAGCAAATTCTGCAACTTTTTTAGCTATTGTTGAAAACAAATAACTATCTTGTAATTCTAAAAAATTTTCGTTTACTTTTATCATTTTTATCCTCCTCATTTTTTAAACTTCTATAGTTCCGTCAAATACTATTTCTGCCGGACCTGTCATATATACATGATTATCTTTTTCATTCCATTCTATACTAAGTATTCCACCTAAAAGTTCTACATTTACTGCTCTTTCAGTTAAATCATTTAGCATACAAGATACAGCTACTGCACAAGCTCCTGTTCCACACGCTAAAGTTTCTCCTGCACCTCTCTCCCAAACTCTCATTTTTACATTTTTTCTATCCATTATATTTATAAATTCTACATTAGTTTTTTTAGGAAAAACTTTATCTATTTCTAATACTTTTCCATATTTTTCAACATCAAAATCTCTTACATTTTCTTTTATTATAGTTACTGCATGAGGATTTCCCATTGAAACACATGTAAATTTAAAAATTCTATTTAATACATCTATTTCTAAATTTTTAACTGGCATTTCTTCTGATATAACTGGAATTAACTCTGGATTTAATATTGGTTCTCCCATATCAACCCTTACTGTTTTTACTTTTCCATTTTCTACATTTAATGTTAAAACTTTTATTCCTGCTAAAGTTTCTATTGTAATATTTTCTTTATTAGTAAGTCCTTTATCATAAACGAATTTTCCAACACATCTTATTCCGTTTCCACACATCTCTGCTTCACTACCATCATAGTTAAACATTCTCATTTTAAAATCTGCTTTATCACTGTCACAAATTAATATTAAACCATCAGATCCTATTCCAAAATGCCTATCACTAACTTTTTTCGCAACTTCGTTTGGATTTAATAAATTATGATTATTTGTACAATCAACATAAACATAATCATTTCCTAATCCTTGCATTTTTGTAAAGTTTAACATATATATCACCTACCTATTAATTCTTTTTTACATTTTATATATATATAATATTTTTGTCAATGCTCTATTATACTTAAAAAAATTCAAAAAGTATAAAACCTTTTGAATTTTTTACAAAATATTTACTTTACTATTTTTCCTCCACCAAAAACAATATCATCAATATAAAATACAGCGGATTGACCTGGTGTTATTCTTGCGACTGGATTTTCAAATGTAACTTTTATCATATCTTCTCCAATCATTTCTATTGTAGCTTTCTCTTCTTTGCTAGAATATCTTACTTTTACATTAACATCAGTTTTTCCTTCTAATTTATCTACTAATAATAAATTTATATTATTTACTATCATTTCTTTTTGATATATTTCAGATTCTTCTCCTACAATTAATTCATTTTTATTTTTATTAAATCCTATTACAAATAAAGGTACCTTATAAGAAATTCCTAATCCTTTTCTTTGGCCAATTGTATAATTATATAATCCATTATGTTTTCCTAAAATTTCACCTTTTTTATTTACAATGTTTCCTACTTTTGGTTTAATATCTGAATTTGTTTCTAGAAACTTTTTGTAATTTCCATCTGGAATAAAACAAATATCCTCACTATCTGGTTTATTTGCTACTTTCAAATTATGTTCTCTTGCAATATCTCTTATTTGTTCTTTTGATTCAAAATCTGAAAGTGGAAATAATATTTTAGATATTAATTCTTTTGGTATACTCCATAAAACATAGCTTTGATCTTTTTTTCCTGCATTAGATTTTTTTAAAACCCATCTTTTATATTTTTCACTATATTCAGTTTTAGCATAATGCCCAGTTGCTATGTATTCACAACCTAACTCTTGTGCTTTCTCATACATAAAACCAAATTTCATAAATTTATTACATTCTATACATGGATTTGGAGTTATTTGATTTGCATAACAATTTATAAAATCGTTTATAACATATTCTTTAAATTCTTTTTTATAATCATATGTAAAATGTGGTATTCCAATTGAATTACACACGTTTTTAGCGTCTAAATAAGTATTTGTGTTACAACAACTACTTCCTACAAACAATTCTAAAGTAGTTCCTATTACTTCATATCCTTTTTCTTGCAATAGAACTGCTGAAACAGAACTATCTACTCCACCACTCATTCCTAATAATACTTTTTTATTCTCCATATTCATAGCTTATTAACTATTTGTTAACAATCTCCTTCCAGGCTAAATATTTTTGCAAGAAGCATCTTTTATTAAATCTTCCATTGTATGCCATGCAAGTAATGCACATTTTACTCTTGCTGGCATATTTGAAACATTTTTAAAAGCAATTGCATCTTCTAATTTCTTAAGTTTCCCTTCATCTGTTATCTCTCTTTTAATCATTTCCATAAATGTTTCTACTATTGCTTTTGCTTCTTCTATTGTTTTTCCTCTTAAAACATCTATCATAACTGATGTAGAACTTTGAGAAATTGCACATCCATGCCCTGTAAAAGCCATATCTTCTATCCTATTGCCATCAAGTTTTAATTCAATTTCAATTTCATCTCCACAATTAGGATTATGACCTTTTTCACAGAAATCGCACTCATCAAGTTTTTTCTTATTGTATGAATTCATGCTATGTTCCATTATTATATCATTATATAACTCATCAATATTGTCCATTTTTTATCCTCTCCAAAATTCTACTTTTTTAGATATTTTTCGAATATATTATAAGCTTTTTTTAGTGAAAGCACAAGTGTATCTATATCTTGTTTAGTATTATATATTGAAAAACTTGCTCTACATGTTGAATCTATTCCTAAAAATCTAAGTAATGGTTGTGCACAATGATTTCCTGAACGAACACAAACATTGTTTGAATCTAATATACTTGCAACATCATGCGGATGTACATTTTCTATATTAAAAGAAACCACAGATGAATGATGATTAGGGTCTTTTGGCATATATAATTTAATAAACTCCAATTTTTGTAACTCTTCTCTAGCATATGCTACAAGCTCTGATTCTATTTTTTCTATATTTTCATATCCTATTTTTTGAATATAATCTATGGCAGCTCCAAGTCCAATTACTCCTTCTACATTTTGTGTACCAGCTTCAAATTTATTTGGTAATGGAGCAAATGTAGTTTCTTGTTCATATACATATTCAATCATGTCTCCACCCATTAAAAATGGGTTCATTTTATTTAATATTTCTTTTTTTCCATATAGCACACCAATTCCAAGAGGTGCAAACATTTTATGTCCTGAAAATACAAAGAAATCTGCATCTAAATCTTTAACATCTATTTTCATATGAGGAATACTTTGAGAACCATCAACAACTACTATTGCACCTTTCTTGTGTGCGTATTTTATTATTTCTTTTACATTATTTATTGTTCCCAAAACATTTGAAACATGTGTTATTGCAACTATTTTAGTATTATTTGTTATTTTACTTTCTATCTCTTCTTTAGATAATTCAAATTCATCATTTATATACATATATTTCAAAATGCTATTAGTTTTTTTAGTAACATATTGCCAAGGTACTAAATTTGAATGATGTTCCATTATAGAAAGTACAACTTCATCATTTTCTTTTAAATTATTCAATCCATATGAATATGCTATAAGGTTTAAACTTTCACTTGCATTTTTTGAAAATATTATTTCTTCTGGACTTTTAGCACCTATAAAATCAGCTATTTTTTTTCTAGTCTCTTCATATGCAGTTGTTGCTTCTATGCTTAATCCATATGCACCTCTATGAGGATTCGCATTCATATTTTTATAAAATTCATCTATTTTTTCTATTACATAACTTGGTTTTTGTGTAGTTGCTCCACTATCTAAATATGTTATATCTCTGTTTTGAAAAATTGGAAAATCACTCTTAAAATCCATAATATTTTTTCCTCTCTTTTTGGATTATTTTAATTTTTCATCAATTACATCTATTACTTTATCTTTAAGTTCATTATCATTTATTCTTTCTATTATTGCATCAAAATTAGATTTTACAATTAGTTTTACAGATTCTTTAAAACTTAATCCTCTGCTCATTAAATAAAATAATATTTTTGTATCTATTTTTCCAGATGCAGTTGAATGTTCTCCTTCAACATCATCTTCTGTACATAAAAGCATTGGTAAAGCTATAGATTTTGCTTTTTCTGATAGAAGTAAGCAAAACTCATTTTCACTTCCTTTTGCTTTTTTACATCCTGTTTTAAAGTCTATTGTTCCTTTAAAATTCTTCTTGCAGTTATCATCAATTGCCCCTTGAACATCGATTTTGGCAATTGTTTTTTTTCCTCTAAGATGTACTATATAATTCAAATCTTTTATCTCTTTTTCTTTTCCTAAATATATTGTTCTTAAATCATTATTTGCATTTTCTCCTATTAAATTAGCATAATAATTAGAAACACTTATATTTCCACCTAAATCAATTATTGTATAATTTACATTTGAATTATCATACAATTCATTTTCTATTGCTTCAAAATTTTTAGAATTTTTATTTAATAAATTTATAACTACAACATTCAATTTACAATTATTTTTAGCAATTGTTCTTATTATTCCATTGTGAAAACATTTTTTATCTGTTGATGATTTATATTCAATAATTATATCTGCATCTTGATTTCCTATAATATCTATTTGATTTACTAATTCTAAGTTTTCATCATCAAAATCAAAAATTATTCTTATTTTATCATCTTTTGGTTCTATTTTTAGTCTGCTATTTGCATTATTAAAAATATTTTTCTCTAGTTCCTTACCATTTCCATATACCAATGATTTTTCACTAGTATCTTGACTTATAAAACTATTATTTGAAATTATATTAACATTTTTAAATTCTCTTAAATTTTTAGGAAGTGTTAAATCGTCAATTTCTATATTATTTATTAAAAAATTATTTGATGTTTTTACTGGTGTTTCATTTAATTTTAAACTCATTATCCGATACTCCCTTCTAATTCAAGATTTATTAGATTATTCATTTCTACTGCATATTCTACTGGTAACTCCTTTGAAATTGGATATGCAAAACCTCTTACAATCATTGCCTTTGCTTCTTCTTCTGAAAATCCTCTTGACATTAAATAGAATATTTCTTTATCACTTATTTTACCTATTTTAGCTTCATGAGAAAATGTAACTTCATCATTTCTTATATCATTAACAGGTATTGTATCTGATTTTGATATATCATCTAACATTAGAGATTCGCATGATACACTACATTTTGCATTTTTGGCGTTTTCTGCAATTCTTACTAAAGCTCTATAAGTACAAGCTCCACCATCTTTTGAAATTGATTTTGAATTTACTACTGAAGATGTATTAGGTGCATTATGAATTACTTTAAAACCTGTATCTAGGTTTTGACCTTTTCCTGCAAATGTTATTCCTGTATATTCAGTTTTAGCATTTTCTCCATTTAAAATACTCATTGGATATAACATTGATACCTTAGAACCAAATGAGCCTGTTACCCAATCTATTTGAGCATTTTTTCCAACTATAGCTTTTTTGGTATTTAAATTCATCATATTTTTTGACCAATTCTCAATTGTTGAATATCTAAGATATGCACCATCTTTTACATATAATTCAACACATCCCGCATGAAGATTTACTTTATTATACTTTGGTGCAGAACATCCTTCTATAAAATGAAGACTTGCTCCTTCATCTACAATAATAAGAGTATGCTCAAATTGACCTGATTCTGGTGAATTTAATCTAAAGTATGATTGTAATGGTATATCAACCTTTACATTTTTAGGAACATATACAAATGAACCTCCAGACCATACTGCTGCATGCAAAGCAACAAATTTATGGTCATTTATTGGTACACATTTCATAAAATGACTTTTTATAATTTCAGGATATTTTTCTACAGCTGTTTCCATATCTGTATAAATAACACCTTGTTTTAAAAGTTCTTCTTTTATACTATGATACACTACTTCTGAATCATATTGAGCTCCAACTCCTGATAATGATTTTTTCTCCGCTTCTGGTATTCCTAATTTATCAAAAGTATTTTTTATATCTTCTGGAACATCATCCCAGTCTGTATTTAATTTAGATTTTGGCTTTACATATGTTGCAATTTCATCCATTTTTAAGTCTGATAAATCTGGTCCCCATGATGGCAATTCCAATTTTTCATATGTTTCTAAAGCTTTTAATCTTATTTCTCTCATCCATTCTGGTTCGTTTTTTTGTTTAGATATTTCTTCTACGATTTCTCTATTTAAACCTTTTTGCATTTTAAATTCAAAATTATCTGCATTTTTTATATCATATATATTTCTATTTATATCTTCTACTGAAGTCTTCATTAATTACACACCTGCCTTCTTGTACTTACTAAAGCCTTCTTTTTCTATTTCTTTTGCAAGTTCTGAAGTTCCCGTTTTTACTATTTTTCCATCTATTAAAACATGTACATAATCTACTTTTAAATTTTGTAATATTTTCATATTATGTGTAATTATTAAAACTGCATTTTCATCTGATTTATACATTTCTATTCCTTTAGAAACAGTTTTTACAGCGTCTATATCTAGACCTGAATCTGTTTCATCAAGAATGGCTATTTTAGGATTTAAAACAAGCATTTGTAAAATCTCATTTTTCTTTTTTTCTCCACCAGAAAAACCTACATTTAAATTTCTATCTATTAATTTTTGATTCATGTTTAATTCATCTACATATTTCTTTACTGTATCTTTAAATTCAAATATTTTTACAGGCTTGTCTTCTATTGATTTTTTAGCTACTTTCAAGAAATTCAAAGTAGAAATTCCTGGTATTTCTTCTGGGGATTGAAATGACATAAATATACCTTTTTTTGCAATTTTATCTGTTGATAAATTACTTATATCCTCTCCCTCAAATGTAACTTGTCCTTTTATTTTTTTATACTCTGGATTATTTAATATAACATTTGCTAAAGTTGACTTTCCAGCACCATTTGGTCCCATAATTACATGTACTTCACCTTTATTTATGTTTAAATTTAAACCTTTTAAAATCTCTTTCTCTTCTGCATTCACATATAAATCTTTTATTTCTAATAAATTATTCATAATTTCTCCTTTTTCATAGTAAACTAGTAGGAATTATAACATATATTTCCTACTAAGTCAATAGGATTTGTTTTACACACTTCATCTTATTGTTAGTTATATATAGTGTTTCCAAATATTTGTTATACATAACAAACAAAAAGAACATTCCTAATTTTTTTATCTATAGGAATGTTTTTTATTTTAATCACCTTTATTAATTTTTATGTAATTAGCTATAGCTTCATATTGTTCTATTGTTAAATTTTCTGGTCTTACTTTTAAATCCAAATTCAAATCATTTAGCATTTGTTCAGTTTCTACTTTACTTTCTAATAGCTTGCCATTTGTTAATGAATTCAATAATGTTTTTCTTTTTTGCATAAATGCTATTTTTATAGTCTTAAAAAACAATTTTTCATCTAATGGTTTTATTCTTGGCTTTTTTAAAACTTCCAATTTTATTACTGACGAAGTAACTTCTGGCTCTGGAATAAAAGAACTATTTGGAACATCTATAATTTTACTTGCATCTGTATAATATGCAATAGTATAAGTTATTGCTCCTGTATTTTTTCCACCTGGCTTTTCTGTTAGTCTTTCAGCTACTTCTTTTTGAATCATTACTGTTATACTTTCTATTTCTAATTTTTCCTCTAACAATTTCATTATTATTGGAGTAGTTATGTAATATGGTAGATTTGCAACTATTTTTACATTCTTTATAATTCCACTTGCCTTTTCTTTTTCTATTAATGATTTCAAATCTACTTTTAAAACATCTTCATGAATTAATTCTAAATTTTCATTTTCTTTAAATCTTTCATTTAATATTCTTAACATTCTTTCGTCAAGCTCTATACATATTACTTTTCCAGCTCTTTTTAGTAATTCGTTTGTTAAAGTACCCAGCCCTGGTCCTATTTCTATAACTAAATCTTCTTTGCTTATTAATGCACTATCTACAATTTTATTTACAGCATCTTCATTTATAAGGAAATTCTGTCCTAAGCTTTTATTAGCATTTATTCCATATTTTCTCATTATTAATTTTGTTTCATTATATAAATCCATATTTCCTTCTTTCTTAACTTTTATTTTATTAATTATATAATTTTTTTTCTATTTCTTCAACTTTTTATTTGATATTATTTATTTTAATGGTATAATGTTTGCAAAGGAATGATGATATGAAGAAAAAATTAACAAAGAAACAAAAGATTGAAGAAAAAAAGCAATATTCAAAAAGGCTTCTTTTAACAGGAGCTGTATTTGTAGCTTTTTTAGGTGGATTGTGTGTTAGAATTGGTTATATTCAATTTGGCTTAGGTCCTGAATATAAATTATCAGCATACAAGCAACAAACAACTAATAAGATTATAAGTCCTAAAAGAGGAATTATATATGATAGAAATGGTGAAATACTAGCTCAAAGTATATCAGTTGATACTGTTTCTATTAATCCTGGAACTATTAAATATAGTTCAGGAAAAGTTGTTCCTGCAGAAGTTGTTGCAACTGCATTTTCACAAATTTTTTCTTTAGATTATGAAGAAACTTTAGCAAAAGTAAATAGTGAAAAATCAGTTGAAACAATAGCTAGAAAAGTTGATAAAACAGTTATCGAAAGTCTAGAAAATTGGATGAAAGAAAATAAAGTTACTTCTGGAATAAATATAGATGAAGATTCTAAGAGATTCTATCCTTTTGATTCTCTTGCAGCAAACGTACTTGGTTTTTGTGGTAATGATAATCAAGGACTAGAAGGCATAGAATCTAAATGGGACGATGTACTTACTGGTACTGCTGGAAAAATCGTTACAACTACTAATGTAAATAACAAAGCAATTTCAGACGATAATGAGTTATATGTTCCACCTGAAAACGGTAGTAACCTTTATTTAACTATAGATACAAATATTCAATCAATAGTAGAAAAATATTTAGAGAATGCAGCAATCGAACAGCATTGTGCTCGTGGAGCAAATGCAATTGTTATGGAACCTTCCACTGGAAATATTTTAGCTATGGCTACTTATCCTACATATAATTTAAATGACCCTTTTAGTGTTGAAGATATTTCTATTTGGAAAAATAGAGCTGTCACAGATGGATATGAACCTGGTTCTACATTTAAATTAATCACTTCATCTATAGGATTAGAAGAAGATTTAGTTGAAACTGATGATGAAACTGATTTTTACTGTGGTGGTTATTATCATGTTGGAGATAGAGATATTTATTGTTGGGCTAATACACCTCATTATAATCAATCTCTTAGAAGTGCATTAATGTTCTCATGTAATCCATCATTAATGCAATTAGGAGAAAGAATTGGAATTCCTCGTTTTTATAAATATTTAAGAGCTTATGGTTTCTTTGATAAACCAAATTCAGGCTTATCTGGTGAAGTTGCTGGATATTTTTATGATGAAGATAAAGCTGGAGAAGTAGAACTTGCAACTATGTCATTTGGTCAAAGATTTACAATAACTCCTCTTCACTTAATAACTGCTATATCAGCAATTTGTAATGATGGTGTTTTAGTTACACCTAAAATTGTTAATAAAGTTGAAAATACTGACACTGGTGCAATTACAACTTACGAAACAAATAATGTAAGACAAGTTATCTCAAAAGAAACATCTGAAAAAATTAGAGATATGATGGAATCTGTAGTATTAAAAGGTACTGGTCAAAATGCTCAAGTTAGTGGTTATTCTATTGGTGGAAAAAGTGGTACATCAGAACCTTCGCCAGGAAAAGAAGAAGAAGGATATGTAGCTTCATTTGTTGCTATAACTCCTATAGAAAATACTCAAGTAGTTGTTTTAGTTATATTATATGATCCTAATCCAAATAAAGAAGGAAGCCATCAAGGTGGTACTATAGCAGCCCCTGTTGCATCTCAAATTTTAAGTGAAATTCTACCTATTTTAGGAATAGAATCTAATTCTGATGAAGATGATGAATCTTACGTTGATTTAATAACTGTTAATAATGTTGTTGGAAAAACCGTTGCAGAAGCTAAAAATATACTATCAGAAGCCGGATTTGATTCTCTAGCTAATTTAGAAGGAGATGAAAATACTACAATCGTTACTGAGCAGTTTCCTAAACCTGGTAGTCAATTACAAGCAAATTCTATAATTTGTTTGTATACAGCCGAAAATGAAACTAGAACTTCTGTACAAATACCTAATTTAAAGAGTATTTCAGCATGGGAAGCAACTGGCATATTAAAGAATTTAAATTTAAATATTAGAGTTGAAGGCACAGGTAATACAATAGTTTCTCAAGATCCGCTTCCAGACACATTACATGAAGAAGGCACTATTGTTACAGTAAAATTAAAATCTGAAATTATAAGTGGACAATAAAAGAACCCCTCGATAATATATCGAGGGGCTTTTGTTTCAATTCTGATTTAGCAAAGCAATCTGATATTTTTCATTTATCAAATCAAGTGCTAAAACTATTTTTCCCTTATCCCATAAAAAACATCTGTCTTTTTCGAAAGTAACTTTGGTTACTCTTTTTGTCAACCCTATTACTATTTTTCCGGTTGGCTTATAAATAATGTTGCTCTCTTCTCCTACTTGTTTTATTTCATACCGTGGATGAGTTGTTTTCTCACTATTCATAAAACTTTCCTCCTGAAATTAATTGAAACTAAAATTTATTACATTTATTATTATAACAAAATTTTCCATATATTTCAACTATTTGTAATTATAGGTTTATTCTTCTTCTGTAATTTCCTGTAATAAACCTTTGCAATGAAATTATCAATTTATATACTGCTAATTTATTATAATTATAATTTTAATTTATCTTTTACTTCCATTAAAGCAATTGCAAGTTGATCAGGACATGATGTACCTCTTCCTCCGCAATCTATTCCCTTCATTCTTTTTATAGCCTCGTCTATATCCATTCCTACTAATAATCTTGCAACACCTTGAGTATTCCCAGCGCATCCGCCTACAAACTCGATTTTCTTTATTGTTCTTCCATCTAATTCTATTCTCATTTCTCTAGAACATACACCTTCTGGTTTATAAATATATTCCATATTTTACTCCTTTACATAGATTCTAATATTTTTTCTAAATTCTCTTTTGTAAACATATATTTTTTATGGCAAAAATGACATTCAATATCAGCATGTCCATCTTCTTCAATAATATTCTTAATTTCATCTTTTCCTAATGATATTAATCCATTTTCAAAATTTTCTTTACTACAGTCACAATTATATACTGGTTCTATATCATCTTCTATTATTTCTATATCTTCATCTCCAGTAATTATTTTAGCAATATCTTCTAATGATGTGTTTTCCTCTAACAATTTACTTATTGTTTTTGCTTTCATTATTGATGCTTCAAGTTTTTCTGCAATTTCATCTGTAGCATCAGGCATTAATGTTACTATATATCCGCCACTTGATTTTATTCCGTTTTTATCAACTAGTACTCCTAAAGCTACTGCAGATGGTTTCTGTTGCGATTTTAAGAAATATTCTGCAAAATCTTCTGCAATTTCACCAGATACTAATGGTACCATTCCATTATAACTTGCAAATGTAATACTGTTTTGTGTTAATATATTTAAGAAACCATCTACTCCAACAGCTCCACCTACATCTATTTTTCCATTTTCTTTTAGTGGTAATTCAACTTTGGTATCTTGCATATACGCTTTAACTTCTGGAGAATTATTGGCTACCACAACAATTTGTCCTACTGGTCCTCTTCCATTTATTTGGATAGTTAATTTATCATTTCCCTCTTTGATATTAGAAACAGCCATCATTGAAGCAACTGTAAGTACTCTTCCCATTACAGCTGTAGTTGTTGGTGTTAAATCATGTATATTTCTTGCTTTTTCTACTAAATTTTTTGTACTACTACATATAACTGAAACCTTTCCGTTATATGCTAAAAATTTTATAATTTTATCTTTCATAAATCCTCCTAGTTATTTACTAAAAGCTTCTTTTACTTCATTATAGCTAGACATTAATGTACCCAATTTTTCTTCTTCTGATGAATACTCATCATAAACACTAGTTATAGGAAAAGTATATTTTTTGTATGCTGGCATAAACATTCTTGTTTTAATTATATAATTAATTAAACAATCATTTTCAGAAACACTTACTTCATGTCTTATCAAAAAGTTTTTTAGTGTATCTGTATATTCGGCATGAAAAAAGTTAAAAACTTTTATATATTGATTTTGTTCCGCTAAATCTCTAATTTCTTCTTTATTTAGCATATTAACTCCTTCTATTAGTACATTTTACTATTTTTGTTCTTCATCTTGTCTTTTTTCGTTTCTTGTTAATTTATCTTTTAAAACATCTTGAGCTGTTTTTACTATAAAAGTATCTTCTACTGGAATTTTTTTATCTTCTTCATCTGTATTATGAGTTGCTATTAATTTTATTATTTCTGGTACGTCCATTTCTTTTATTTTATCAGTTAATACTGATGTTGCAACATTTGATAGTTTTTCCTGTTGTTCTTTTGAAACAATTTGAGTTGATCCCTCTAATTCTCTAACTGTTGCTAATCTTGCTAAATCTGAAACTTCTAATTTATCACACATGTCTTTTATTTGATCTTCTTCTCTAATTACTTTTCGAGTTAAAGCTTTCTTTGAATATTCCATCATTGATGTTACTAGCTTAATTTCTTCCCTATTAGCCTTTGTTTGTTTTAATACATCTTCTTTATATTGGCTATTTTCTATCTCTCGAGTGTCTGGCATTTCCTCTGTAGTTTTATATACATATCTTTCTATCATATTTTCTAAAAATAATGATTTATCTATTATTTCTTGATTTAATTTTCTTCTCATTATATCTCTATCTTTTGGATTATTTTCATCTTTTGCTTCTTTTCCAAGTTCAGTTTTTGCAAGAACTCTATATGCTTCATCAACCTTTCCATATTCCCATGGAATAACTCTATCACCAATTCCTATTGTATTTCCAATTCTACAAAGAACAATATATCCTCTTACAAAATCTGCAAGATCTACTTCTCCATATTTTTTCTCGTCTAACTTTTTAACAGGAACTTTTATTTCTGTTGTAGAATCCACTGAATTTTCCTCTTCCTCTATTGATAAAACTTTTTTTATTAATTTTAAATCATCTTTTATATGACTATTTTGAAGATATCCATTTGCATCTCTATCTAAATATACAGTTCTATCTAAATTTAAATTTTCACCATTTATGTTTCTTAAAACAGCTCTACCTTCACTGCTTAAAATACCATTTACTGATTTTGCTCTTAATAACGCATCTAGTGCAGTCCATGTATCTACTACTCTAGACTCATGCGTTTTATCTTTAATAGGTTCTGTTTGCTGATCTAATGTTCTTATAATAAGTTCTTTTATTTTTTTACCATAATTTTCAACAACAACGTCATGTCTTGTTGAATCATATCTAATTAAATTAAACTCAACTATTTTTTCTTCTTTATTTGGAATTTCCATATTAATAAATGTTTCGTCGTTTAATGTATATATCTTTATTGAATCTTGCTTTTCTTTTGATGTTTTATTATTCCAATCTACATCTGGTTTAAATTCAATTTTAGAGCTATTTCCATCGTATTTTAATATTTTTGGAGCCTCTAATCTTTTTGGTTTGTTTTTATTAAAAAAATCAAAAAATCCCATATTATTCTCCTCTTTTATCATCATATGTTATTATTTGCCTATATTTTATATCATTATTTTATTTTTGTAAACTTTTTTCTATTAAATTAATATTATAATAATAAATATTTTTGGAGGAATTTATGGAAATTTTAAAATACGGAGATAGTGGACCTGCTGTTGAATTATTGCAAAGTACACTAAAAAAAATTGGTTTTTATGTTTGGGGTATTGATGGTATATTTGGATTAAATACATTAAACTCTGTAAAATCATTTCAATCCGCTTTTGGATTAACTCCTGATGGTATTGTTGGTCCTTCTACATGGGATGCATTATTCCCATATATTAATGGGTATACTAATTATATTATTAGACAAGGTGACACTCTATTTTCAATAGCAAATAGATTCAACTCTTCTGTCAATTCTATTATATTTGCAAATCCTAATATTAATCCTTATATGCTTAATATAGGAGATAGAATTATTGTCCCATTTATTAACATTGTTCCAACAAACATTAGTTATACTTCTGACATTTTAAGAATGAATATTCAAAGTTTAAAAACCATATATCCTTTTTTAGAAATTGGCTCTATTGGTAAAAGTGTTCTTAATAAAAATATTTCATATATAAGATTTGGAACGGGAAATAAACAGATATTTTATAGTGCTTCTATACATGCTAATGAATGGATTACAAGTGTTATATTAATGAAATTCTTGGAACAATTATCAAACGCATATGTAAATAATTCTACTATATTTGGATACAATGCCAGAGTATTATTTAATACAGTTTCTCTATACATTACACCAATGGTTAATCCTGATGGAGTTGATCTTGTTACTGGAAATTTAAATACTAGTTCTTCAGCTTATAAACAAGCAAGAAACATAGCTAACAATTATCCAACCATTCCTTTTCCAAGCGGTTGGAAAGCAAATATTAATGGTGTGGATTTAAACTTACAATTTCCAGCCGGATGGGAAAATGCAAAAGAAATTAAATACAATCTTGGATTTACTTCTCCCGCACCTCGAGATTTTGTTGGAAGTGGACCTTTAGTTGCTCCTGAAGCTCTTGCTTTATATAATTTTACATTATCTAAAAATTTTAAATTAGTCATAGCTTACCATACTCAAGGTCAGGAAATATATTGGCAATTTCAAAATTATACACCTGCAGAAAGCAGAATAATTGGTGAACAATTTGCTAGAGTAAGTGGTTATTCCTTAACTGACACTCCTTACAATTCTAGCTTTGCTGGATATAAAGATTGGTTTATTCAAAACTATAGAAGACCAGGATATACAATAGAGGCTGGAATTGGTGAAAATCCCCTTCCTATTTCTCAATTTAACACTATTTACAATGATAATATTGGAATTCTTGTTTTAGGAATGATTTTATAAATTATTTAACTAGAACATAAGCATGTATTAATTTATAAAATTCGAAACTCCTGCTTCGTTTCGTACAAATCATTTGCATAAGTTCTACTATAACAGAACAATAGTGGGCTGATTAAATTTTTCTACATTTTAAATTGTAACGTTCAGCCCATGTTTAATTGTTCGTGTACAAAATTTGCATATAGCAAATTTCTGTACAAAGTATAATATTATTATCTATTTAATAAGTATATGGATAAATTTAAATACGATGCAAATATTATCCAAAGCAAATATGGAATTTGAAGTAATCCAGATATCTTATTTTTCTTATAAAAATTTAATAACATTACAATAACTAGCAGGTCTAATAATAAAATCCATATAAATGAAAATAATCTCCATTTAAGCAAGAAAAAGAATATTGACCACATTGCATTTACAAACAACTGAGAATAATATATAATTTTACTTTTCGAATCATTTAAAGATTTACTTTCTAATATTCCGTATGATACTCCCATTAGAATATAAAGAATAGTCCACATTATTGGAAATAAAATGCTTGGCGGTGAAAGAAATGGTTTTTGTAATGTATTATAATCTATTGCACCAGATATAATTAATCCAACTAAACCACCTATAATAACGGGTATTAATATAGATTTAACATATATTTTTATCTTTGACATGTATTCCTCCTTTATTAATATTTTATTAATTACATTTTTTAATATTCATTAATATGTATATTTCAATACTTTTAACAAATAATACTATAAGGTGGTGATAAAATGACAAATAAAGAACTTTTATATGTTGAAGATGCTCTAGGTCATGAAAAATTTATGAAAGATTGTAGTAAGAAAACCTCTGAAAAACTAACAGATGCTACGCTTTCAAATTATATTAAAGAATTAGAAGAAAAGCATACTCAAATTTTTAACAAATTTTTAAATCTATTATAGGAGGTTTTATGGAAGATAGAGATTTAATGGAAAAAGAATTATTAGTAATAAAAGGTGTATGTGATTTATACCTTCATGGCACAATTGAATCTTCAACTGCTGAAGTACATGAAGCATTTAAATGTGCACTAAATGAATCTTTAGACATTCAAAATAAAATATATAACTTGATGTCTGAAAAAGGTTGGTACAATGTTTGTACTGTAGAACAAACAAAAATTGATGAAGTTAAACAAAAATTTGCAAATAGTTAAACTTATATATAGTTTAAAATTATTTATATTATTGAAAGTTCTATATAAAGGGAAAGAGCTGAATCCATAATGGAAACAGCTCTCCTTTTTTAGTTAAAAGACTTGATGATTATAACTCATCTTCCACAATTTTGCCTGCGAGTCCTACATAGTCAGCAGGAGTAAGATTCAAAAGCTTTGTTTTATCTTCTTCAGAAATTACATCCAGTGAATTTATAAATTCATGAATAGCTTCCTTTGAAATGCTTTTTCCTCTTGTCAGTTCCTTCAGCTGATTATATGCATCAGGAATTCCGTATTTGCGTAATACCGTCTGAATAGGCTCCGCCAAGACTTCCCATTTTTCATTAAGCTCTTCGGCAATTTTCTCTTCATTTACTGATACCTTTTTCAAACCACCCATGGTCTGTTCGATAGACTGAAGAGAATAGCCAAATGCTAATCCGATATTTCTCTGAGAAGAAGAATCGGACAGGTCTCTCTGCATACGGGAAATCGGCAGGTTGCTCGATAATGCCCCAAATATTGCATTTGACATATGGATATTTGCTTTACTATTCTCAAAACGAATAGGATTCACTTTGTGCGGCATAGTACTACTACCGACTTCAGTTTTCACTGCAATCTGCTTAAAGTAGTCCATACTGATATACTGCCACATGTCCTTATCAAGATCCAAAAGAACATTGTTAAAGTGACAAACTCCATCTGCAATATGGCAGAAATAGTCATGGCTTTCTATCTGAGTTGTTACAGGGTTAAACTTCAGCCCCAGGTACTCCTCAACAAACTTTTTGGAAAGTGCTCTCCAGTCTTCGTTCGGGAAAGCAACTGAAATTGCAGCATAATTACCCGTTGCGCCATTAAACTTTGCTTTGATTTCAATGGATTTTATATGCTCCAAAGACTGACGTAAACGGTATACATATACCATAAATTCTTTTCCAACTGTTGTTGGTGTTGCAGGCTGTCCATGAGTGTGCGCCAGCATTGCTGTGTTAGCATGTACCCTAGCCATCTCAGAAACCAAATCAATCAATTTCTCGGCAGCCGGAATCCACACATCAGAAAGAGCTGTTTTGAGCATGTTAGCATATGCCGTATTGGTGATATCTTCCGATGTACAACCAATATGCACAAAGCTTACAAGGCTTTCAAGCCCCATCTCCTTAAGCTTTTCAGCAACAAAGAGTTCAACGGATTTCACGTCATGGTTAGTAACGGCTTCGATTTCCTTTACTTTCATAAAGGATTCATCTGAAAAGCCATCATAGATAGCCATAATTTCCTGAACCTTTTTCATGTCAAAGGACTTCAGTATTTCTGAGTCTTCAACATTTTCGAGCAAAAACTTCAGCCAGTTTACTTCAACTTTAACTCTGTTTTTTACCAGAGCGTACTCGGAAAAGTATGGCGAAAGTTTTCTGCCTATCTGTGCATACCGACCGTCTAACGGTCCAAGGGCAAAGTGCTCCGCAGAAATATTTTTTGCGGAATTTGTGTTGTCTCTGTTCATAAGGAAAATTCCCCTTTCTAAAAGTTATTTAACTATTGCCTTTCCATGTTGCGATGTTTTTAGAAATTTAATAGTTATGAGACTACTGCATTATACCACTGTTAACATAAAAAGTAAATACTTTTATTATATTTTCTAAAACAAGTGAACGGTCTTTGAAGTAAACCAAAATTGTTAGACAAAATTTGTTTAATAAGGAGGGTTATTTTTTGTGTCAAAAATCTCTGCACAGCGGAATGATTTTACCACACCCAGTTGAAAGCGTCCCTAATTCAATGTAT
>CAKPKP010000015.1 GCA_934167495.1 uncultured Clostridia bacterium
ACAGCAAAAGCAACAATTAGATTTTTTTCATCTGTTCAAAACAAATTACATTATGCTGTTTCTGGAAACACTGCTGCAGAAATTATATATAATAGAGCAGATAGCCAAAAAAAAAATATGGGACTAACATCGTGGAAAGGAGCTCCTGATAGTAAAATTCATAAATATGATGTAGTCATTGCAAAAAATTATTTATCAGAAACAGAAATTGGACAATTAGAGAGAATGGTATCTGCATATTTAGATTTGGCTGAAATGCAAGCAATGAGACATATTCCTATGACAATGGAAGATTGGGAAGAAAGATTAAATGGATTTTTAACATTATGGGATCATGATGTGTTAAAGGATAATGGTAAAATATCTGTTGAAATGGCAAAAATACATGCAGAAACAGAGTTTGAAAAATATAGAATAGTACAAGATAAAATATATATTTCTGATTTTGATGAACTATTATTAAAGAGCAAAAATATTAAAGATGAGAAATAATTTTAAAGGAAATAAGGAATATAATACTTTTTTAAAAGATACTGTAAAATAATGACATTTTAATTGAATTATATAATTGAGTTGACAAAAAATGAAATGTTTAAAGATAAAGTACAGCAATTAATAAAAAATATGGAGAAGAAAAATAGTAATTTGTCGCTGAGATATAAAGATAAGTATTATTATATAATTTAAATAGAAGCCATAATTATATAATCCATAAAGGAAAAATGTGAATGTAAGAGTATAAATACATTTTATGACCAAAATATTTGCTTGAATATATGATGTGTGATACAATAAACGAAATAAAATGAAAGAAAGGGATTATATGGAGAAGGTACATTTGTCTAAATCTAAATACTGCAAAGCAAAACAATGTAATAAAATACTATGGTTAAATAAATACAAGCCAGAATGTGCTGAAACAACAGCAAGTGAATCCGTTTTAGAGAATGGAACAGAAGTAGGTGAACTTGCAAGAGAACTATTTGGGAAATATATCAATATTGAATATCAAAGTGATTTATCTAAAATGATAGAACAAACAAAACGATATATAGAAACAAAACCTAATATTATTACAGAAGCATCTTTTGATTATAACAAAAATTTTTGTAGTGTAGATATTTTAAAAAATGATATGGATGGATTAGAAATATATGAAGTAAAAAGTTCAACTGTGATAAGCGATATTTATTTGGATGATATTTCATATCAAGTATATATACTTCTTAATTTAGGATATAAAGTAAAAAAAGCAAGTATAGTGTACATTAATAATCAATATGTAAGAAATGGAAAACTTGAATTAGACAAATTGTTTAATATAAAAGATGTAACAGAAATTGCATTTTCAAAACAAGAAGAAATTAAAGAAAAAATCGAAGAAATTAATAAATATATGGAGCAAGAAAGCGAGCCAACACAAGATATTGGAAAACATTGTTTTAATCCATATAATTGTGAATATTGGAATTATTGTACAAGAAAGCTACCAGAAAATAATGTGTTCAAAATTAGAAGAATGAGAAAAGACCAAAAACTTAATTTATACAATAAAGATATTTATAAATTTAAAGATTTATTAAATCAAGATATAGACTGGAAATTTAAGCAACAAGTAGAATTTGAAGAATTAAATAAAAAGCCTGTAATAGATAAAGAAAAAATTAGAGCTTTTATGAAAGATTTATACTATCCATTATACTTTTTAGATTTTGAAACATTCCAACAACCAATTCCAAAATATGATGGAATAAGACCCTATATGCAAATACCTTTTCAATATTCTTTGCATTATATAGAAAATGAAAAGGGAGAACTTAAACATAAAGAATTTTTAGCAGAGGCAGGAATTGACCCAAGAAGAAAACTAGCCGAAAAGTTAGTAAATGATATTCCAAAAAATGCTTGTGTATTGGCATATAATATGCAATTTGAAAAAATGGTAATAAAAAATTTAGCAGAATTATATGAAGATTTAAGAGAAGATTTATTAATAATACATAACAATATAAAAGACTTAATGATTCCTTTTGTAGATAGAATGTATTATTGTAAAGAAATGCAAGGTTCATATTCGATTAAATATGTTTTACCAGCATTATTTCCAGATGATCCAGAACTTGACTATCATAATTTACCATTAGTACATAATGGTGGAGAGGCAATGAGTGTATTTGCAACACTTGACCAAAAAACAAAAGAAGAGCAAGAAGAAATAAGACAAGGACTTTTAGTTTATTGCAAATTAGATACTTATGCAATGGTTAAGATTTGGGAAAAGTTAAAAGAAGTAAAGGAGTAGAGAAGTATGAATGAAAAAAAAATAGGTATTTATAGAATAAAGCTAAAAACAAAACCAGTACAAGATGGGAAAATGCAACAACAGGATGTTTTTAAATATTGTAGAGATAAAAACATTATTGGGCTTGGTTGGGAAATTCCAGATCAGTTTAAGTCAAAGACATTAAAAATAGAAGATGCAATACAAACAAGAGAAGGTGCAGGAAAGAAAAATAGTTTTAAAGCAGATATGATAACACTTTCAAAAATTCATAAAAATGATATTATTTGGGTAAGAACGGAAGATGGAATATATTATATTGGAAAAATTATTGATGATACATACAAATGTTGGGATATGTACGATAAAGAAGGTGCAGAAAAATATGACATTAGAAATATAAAAGGATGTAAGTTTTATAAAGTTGGTGGAATTGAAAAAGCACCAGGAGTTATTATCAATTCTTTTTCAGGTCCAGGATCTACTTTAAGAAGAATAGGTACAGAATATAATGAGAATTTACAAATGAAAATCAGAGTAATTTGTAAAATGATATTTAATGAAGTATGTGACAATGATTCAGAAAAGTTTCAAATAGAAAAAGAAGAAGTACTTGATTTTTGGACAATTATAGATGACCAAGAGGCAGAAGAAATAGTAGCACTATACTTACAGTTTGTGGAGAATTATAAGGTATATATTACAACAAAAAGAAGAGATACACCTAAATATGAGTTTATAATGGTAAATTCAGAAGGAGAAAAAGCTGCTGTGCAAGTAAAAACAGGTAATAATGTAACACTTAAAGTAAGAGATTTTCAAGATGATAAAGATTACGAAAAAATATTTTTATTTTCAGTAAATGAAGATAAAAGTGAGTTTGAAAATTCGACTAACAAAGTGAAAGTATTAGATAAAGAAGAAATAGAAAAGTTTTTAGTTAATAACAATAAGTTATTATTAAGTGCTATTAGAAATAAAATGAAATTATGTGGTTTAATAAAATGAGAAAATAATAGATTTATACGAAAAAAATAAAAATAGAAAACAAGAAATATTAGGAAATAATTACAATAAAAGGGGAAAATAAATGAAAGATGAACTACATACAAACTTAGGAAATATAATCTATATTTATGAAGTTCTAAAAAAGTATTCAGATGTGGATCATATATTAAGTGTAAAAGATATTATAAAATATGTAAAAGAAGAATTTGATGAAGAAATAGAAGATAGAACAGTAAGAAGAAACATAAGAGTACTAATAGAAAAATTAGATATAGATATAGAAACATTTAAAGAAAATAGACAAGGTTACTATTTAAGAACAAAAGAATTTGAGTTTAGTGAAATAAAAATGATGATAGATTTACTGCATTATTCAAAATTTATGGAAGAAGCATTTTCAATTGAAATAGCAGAAAAATTAAAAGGTTTATTAAGTATATATGAGCAAGAAACAATTAACGAAACAGAAAAAATAGAAGTATACAGCAAAAATATAAAGACAATAAATAAAGATGTATTAAATAACATAGAAGTATTATCTAACAGTATAAAATCTAAAACAAAAGTTGAATTTGAATATTATAAATATGATATAAATAAAAAATTAAAACTAGAAACAACAAAAAAAGTAAGCCCATATGCTATTCTTTGCGAAAATGAATTCTATTACTTAATAGCATATAATGAAAAGTTTAAAGAACTATCATATTTTAGATTAGATAGAATTAAAAATATCAAATCAACCAAAATACCAAATGTTAAAACTAATCAATCAATTAAAGATTTTGTACAAAGCTCTGTATATATGTTTGGTGGAGAAAGACAAATAATAGAATTAAAATGTGATATGTTAATATTAGATGCAGTAATAGAAAAATTCGGAACAAATATAGAAATTCAAAAAATGGATGAGCATTATTTTAAAGTGAGATTAAATGTTTGTCCGAAAGGGTTAAAAATGTGGATTATGCAATATTTGAATTATGTGGAAATTTTAAAACCATTATCAATTAGAGAGGAATTAATAGACAACTTAAAAGAAATACTAAAAAAATATTAAATAGAATTAAATATAATGTAAATACATAATATGACCAATGTGTTTTACAATCAATAAAAAATCCTATATACTAATAATGTAGATAGGATTTTTTCTAATATAGAAAAACTATTGTAATTGTGAAAGGAATTGGAATAAAAATGGAAAATTTAGAAAAAAAGAGTATAATAATAAAAGAAGAAACTACAGAAGATATTTTAGAAAGTTTAGATAAGTGCTATGGTGTAACTTTTTTTAGAAATAAACTAAGAGAATATGTAGAATATATTAGACTAAAAAAAGAAAACAAGATAAATATAGGAAATAATAATATTATACTATTTTGTGATAACAATTCTAAAGATTATGAAAAAGAAGTAGAGATAATTAGTAAAATATTGATAAAAGAAAGCATAATAGAAGATGACAACATAACAATTATTAATGACTTATATACTTTGAAAAATATCAAATTAGAAAAAAATAGACTTTATATTATAGATGATGAAAATAGAGTAGATAGAAAACTAGAAAGAATCATTAAAAATAACTCAACTTGTATATTTGTTGTTATCATAAAAGATTCAAAATTAATGTCAAAAAGAGATAAAGATAACACATTAGAAATGTTACAAAGAAACTTTTATTGGGAACTAAATATAATAGAGCCTACCAAAGAAGAAAAGATACAATATATAAAGAATGTAGCAAAACAAAATGGATTAAAAATAAATTTAGAAGATTGGGTAATAGAATCCATTGCAGAAAATTCAATGATAGAATTAGACAAAACACTTATTAGAGCTTGTATTAAAGCTAATAAACAAAAATTAAAAGAAATAAATACAGATTGTTTTGATTTAGATGATATTTTGTTTAAATGGGGTAATCAAAAAACAGATAAAAAATCCGAATATGGATTACATAGGTTAAATTCTTTAATTGGATTAGATGATGTAAAAGAACAAATAAAGAAAATATTAAGTTATGTTGATGTGGATGTAGAAAGAGGAGGACAAGGAAGATCTATGCTACATATGTGTATGTGCGGAAATCCTGGTACAGGAAAATCAACAGTAGCAAGAATAATAGGTGATATATTTGCAGAAAATGAAGTATTAAGCACTAAAAGAATTTTTGTAGAAGTTGGCAGGGAAGATTTAATCGGTGAATATGTAGGACATACAGCAGCAAAAACAAAAAAAGTTATAGAGCAAGCAATAGGTGGTGTATTGTTTATAGATGAAGCATATTCGTTAATACAAGGTTCAGATGGACGAAGGAATGACTATGGCTATGAGTGTATAGCAACATTAATTAAAGAAATGGAAAACCATAGAGAAGATTTGTGTGTTATACTAGCAGGTTATCCAGAAGATATGCAAAGATTAATCAACGCAAATTCGGGTTTCCAGAGTAGAATACAATTTTTTATAGATTTTCCAGATTATAATGTAGAAGAATTATATGAAATATTTTTAAAACAACTTAAAGAAGATTTTCTGAAATTAGAAAAAGGTTGTAAAGAAATTGTAACCCAGTATTTTGAAAACGAAGTAAAATTAAAAAAAGAAAACTTTGGAAATGGACGTTTAGTAAGAAATCTAGTCGAAAAGATAAAATTTGAACAAGCTGTGCGAATCAAAGAAAAAGGTAGCGATGATTTATATACAATTATACCACAAGACATAAAAAATGTGGTAGATAAAATTAAAACTGTAGAAAATAAAAGAAAAATAGGATTTGGAGTATAAAATTATGGAAGATTATTTGATGGATATTGTTTATTATTATCCATATAAAGCGTATGACATTATTCGTGATGTAATAGGTTTTGTATGGGCAAAAAATAAGAAAAATGTCAATAAGAGTAATATTATAAATTCACTATATTTTAGTATAAGAGATTTTAATATATGCTTATATTTAAAAACAAATATAGAAGAAAGTAAAAGGAAATTAACTTTAGAAGAATTTAAAAAATATACGGTAGAATTATTTAAAAATTCTATTTATGATTTGCAATCTATAAAAAATGCAATAGAAGAAAGAGAGGAATTTTACTTTGATACAAATATAAGTATAGCAATACAAGATATAGAAACATTAAATTTAGATAACTTATATCAAGTTATCGTAGAAGTTTTTGAATGGATATATATAAAGAAAATGAAATTAGATAATATTGAACACATAGAAATTATTAAAAAATTAGATAAATTGTTAGAAAAATATGAAAAGGATGTGTAGGAAATGAGTTATGAGATGAAGAAAGTTGGTCAAGATATACTGAAAAGTGAGAAGTTTGAATATTTAGGTTTATGGTTTTCAAACTTAGACACAGCAATTATAGAAAGAAAATCAATTAAGAAATTTGAAATAGATACTATTTTGACAGGTGGTCGTTTTAATAAAAAGGGTGTATTGAAATTTAGGATAGAACTGGATAAAGCATATTGTGATAATAAGCTATTAGAATATGATTATGATCCACATGACCGAATACCCCTAGCAGAAAAAGAAACGATTACAGAATTAATAAACAATAAAAAATATATAGCTATTCAAAACATATATTTATTAGACAAAGAGTTAGAGCAATATGATGAATATTATGTTTTTTACAAATGTGCAGATATAGGTACGCCAAATACAGATGGATATATTCGTAAAAGAATAACAGAAGATACAATTTGTCTAATGATGGATATGGTTTTTGAAATAGCAATTATAGATTCGGAATTTGAAATTGCTTCTGATAAATATATTTCAAAAATAGAAGAACAAAAAAATAAAGTTCATTTTATGAAAGAAAAGAAAGCAGTAGCAAATTTTATGAAAAATAATAATGATGTGGTAGATTATGACACTAATGCCACTACTAATTCGGTATATTTTTATAGAATTTATTTCCTAGAAGATAAGTTAAATATTTTAAATAGAAATGGTTATATGACAATTGAAGAAACAATAGAAGCGTTAAAAAAAGAACCACCAATTAAATATCCAAATCAATATGAAGATATACAAATAATAATAGAAAAACATTACTTTTCTGATGAATATGCTTATTGTAAAGTAACATTTAATAGAGAATGGGAAGTTATTAAAATAGAAACAAGTAAAAAGTAGAAGGGTAAAAATAATGATAGATATATATGAATTAATAAATTCAAAAGCAATTAGTGAATACTGTCGAAAAATAGAACATAAATTTAATACAGAAGAATTAGCAGTTTTAATTTATAGAAATAAAAGAATGAATATAGACAAAAAGATAAATGCATATGAAGAATTAATAAAAGATTATCCAGATATGGAAGTAATAGAAAGAATAAATTGCAAACATTATGATAGTGTAAAAGTAATGATAAAAGAAGAAATAAAAAGAATTAAAGAATTAAAAGAAAAACTAGAGAAAGAAGAACAAGATGTAATTTATACATATAATTACTGGTGTAATTGTGTAGATAATAAGATTACAACTGGTAAAGACGAATATAGAGATGTTTATAAAACATTTAAGGAAGTAAAAAAAGAGATAGATAAGGAATTAAAAGAGGATGAAGAACAAGAAATTATTAGTTTTTTAATTAGAAAGAGAGAATTTTCAAAAGACAGTAAATATAATATTGTGGCACAATATAAACTTAATAAAGATAGAAAATTGGAAATGGTAAATATATATGACTTCAAAAATGACTGGTTAGATATTGATGGTATTTGTTTAAATATACCAACACCATTTAAAAGAGGAGATTTATTACTTGCTACATCTCAAACACCTTTTGGACATGGATTTGTTATAGATTATAAAAAATTTCCATTTGTATTAGATCACCTAATAACTTGGAATGATAAGTTTCAAGATAGGTTAAGTAGAGGAAATTTTGATTGCTCTGATATGCAAGGTCCAGGTTATATAATAAATGACAATAACGAACTTCTTTGGGACAATATTTATGATTATGATAGTTGGGAATATTTTGATGGAAATTTAAAAGGTATAGATAGACTGTTAAAATCAGTTAGTAGTTTGTTAAAAGACAAAATAGATATTACATTATTTATAAATGCTTATGATAAAATAAAACAAGAATATCATAGTTCGTTTTGTTGGTTTACTGACGAGGGATTAGAATTATGTGGTTTTAGTGAAAAGGAAATATTAAAAATTAGAGAAAATGAAAGATGATAAGTAAAGTTAAGATTACAGTAATATAAAGAAGGAGAGAAATTACAATGGAAATAAAAGAAATTAGTGATGTAAATAAAATTTTAACGGAAACCTCAAACATAGATGATAGTATAAAAAAAGCAGATAAAAAAGAAATGGTTATATTAAATTTAAAGGATTATACAGAAGATGTAGCCTTGGATGTTACTTCTAATGTGTTACAAAAAGTAAATAATCCTATTGCAATTTTTAGTTCAAGGGTTAATAAAAAACGAATTATAAATAAAATTTTATCTAGTAATTTAAATATTGATTATAATAAAATAGAAAGTGGACAAATAAATAGTGAAGAATGGGATAGAATTAAAGGAATAATAAAAACGTTTTCAGAAAAAGAAATTTATATGGATGATACAATAAAAAATGGTGTGCAAGAAATTATTGCCAAAAGTAGAGAGCTAAAAGAAAAGAAAGATATAAGAATTATAATATTGATGAATTGAGGATAGCAACAACTTACAAGTTGTAAAAGAAATGTTAGAAATTAGCATTTCTTTTTATATAATAGGAAATTCCTCAAAATTTCCTATTATATAAATACTTTGTACAGAAATTTGCTATATGCAAATTTCGCACACGAACAAAGACGCGGACTTCAAAATGTTTTAATAAGTACAAAAGTTATTAATGTCCGCTTTTGTTCTTTACTCTTAAAGTTAATGAAAATCCACGGGTAGAACCCGTGGATTGTTTTTAACATCTACAAAGACTAATCGTCTCTGCGCTTGTAAACGGTATATGTTTTATTACCGTTTTCATCTTTTTTTTCCTTTATTTTTGCAACTGGCTTGTAAGGGAATAAACATTGAACAAAAGACAACGTTATTATAAGAACTGGCCAGAATGGGGATACGTCCAAGAGTTCCAAAAAATATTTTGCTCCATCGAACATAAAAGTACACCCTTTCAAAATAAAGATATGTTTATTATACCACTTTTGCCATATTATGTCAATTTAACGGCTTTAAAGCCTGTGATTAGTTTGTGATAATGTTATCCTATAAGATAGCAAAATTATTTTATACAAATGTTACCCTAAAGATGTTAATTATGTAGAATTTCATTATGAAAAAGAAAGATTTAAAAATTAACTTATATAGCAACAGATAAATTTTGAGAATTTTTATTTTTGATTTTATAGTTTTCATAACAATTCATAGCTTTGCTTAAACTTTCTTTATAAGCTTTAGAATTTACTTTAAACTTCATTTTGCAAAAAGCTTGAATTAAAGTTGTATTTATGATTTCGCGATTATATTGAACTATATCTGGATTAATAATAAGACAATTTTTATTTACAACTTTATAATAACAATTTTTAAGTCTTTCTATGTTGTAATCTTCTGGTGCAAATTTTACGATATGTCTTACTAATTCTAAAGAATATTCTAATTCTTTAGGAGCAATTTCAGAATATAATTTTTTAATTGTTTGATTTACAATTTCTAAGTTATCCATGTTTTTATATTTTTTAGGTAAAATTAGTTCAAAATCGTTGTCTTTTTTGATTAGCTCTACTACTTTTGAAGCAGAGTATTTTATATTTAATTTATAACTATTACCAAGTACACTTATAGTTAAATAAGATTTAGATATAAATTTTTTCTCGAAATTTAATATGTTCATAAAATACCTCCTACACAATAAAAAAGAATAACTGTTCGCTAAACTAAAAATATTTTACAACTAAAAAAAATCAATGTCAATAGGTTTAAAAAAAATAATAATATAATGTAAAAAAGTTTAAATTTCACTTGAAAAAAACACAAGCACAATATATAATAGTAAATCATATGAAATTCAAAAATCCGTAAGGAATGGAGGAACAAAAATGGCAACAAAAGAAAAAAACTTTTGGATATTACTTGTATTCTTATTATCAGGTTTAGTAATAGGAGGATTGTTAGGGGAACTAGCATCAAGAGTTAGTTGGTTATGGTGGCTTGCATATGGACAAGAATTCGGATTATCAGAACCACTATCACTAGATTTAAGTGTCTTAAAAATAACATTTGGATGTATGATAAGAATAAATATATCAAGTATTATAGGAATGGTATTAGCTATATTCATATATAGAAAAGTATAAATAAAATAGAAATATTTGGGGGTAATTTATTAAAGAAAGGATATAATATTTATAACTATGAAAATGAAAGAACTCCCAATGTCAGAAAGACCATACGAAAAATTAGAAATGTATGGTGAGCAAGCATTATCAAATGCAGAGCTATTAGCAATAATAATAAAAACAGGAACAAAAGAGAATACATCTATAGAATTAGCACAAAAGGTTTTAAACTTAAATAATAGTAAAGAAAATAGCTTAAGATTCCTGCAAAATGTGTCTATAGAAGAATTAACAAACATAAAAGGAATTGGAAAAGTAAAAGCATTGCAAATAAAGGCAATAGCAGAGCTTACAAAAAGAATGTCAATGCCAATAAACTTTAAAAATATAAAAATTAAAATGCCACAAGATGTAGCAAATATTTTAATGGAAGAATTAAAATATGAAAAAAGAGAAATAGTAAAAGTTATTATATTAAATATAAAAAATATAGTACTAAAAATAGTAAATATAACTGTTGGAAGTACAAACTTTGCAGTATTAGAACCTAAAGATGTACTTATAGAGGCGATAAAAATGCAAGCACCAAAGATAATATTAGTTCATAATCATCCAAGCGGAAATGCAACTCCAAGCAAAGAAGATTTTGAAATAACGAAAAAAATATATCAATGTGCAAAACTGATGGGAATAGAATTGTTAGACCATATAGTTATAGGCGAGCGGTACATATGAAAGTATAATGGCAAAAATAAATTAACAATAAAGTTCCAAAAGAAATGCAAGCATTGTAAAATTCATTACAAAAAGATAGGAGATTTTAAAATGAAATTTTTTGATTTTACACGCAAAGACATAGGAATAGATTTGGGAACTGCAAATATTTTGGTTTCACTAAAAGGAAAAGGTGTAATATTAAATGAGCCATCTGTTGTAGCAATAGATAGACAAACAGGAGAAATATTAGCAACAGGTTTTGAGGCAAAAGAAATGCTAGGAAGAACACCAGATAAAATAAAAGCAGTAAGGCCTTTAAAAGACGGTGTAATAGCAGATTTTACAGCAACAGAATTAATGCTTAAAAATTTAATAAAAAAAGTAAGTAAAAGACACAATATAAGAGCTCCAAGAGTTGTAGTAGGAGTCCCTTCAGGAATTACAGAGGTAGAAGAAAGAGCGGTAGAAGAAGCTGTTTTACAAGCTGGAGTTAGAGACGTATATTTAATGGATGAACCTATGGCGGCAGCAATAGGAGCAGGCATAGATGTAGCAGAACCAGCTGGAAATATAATTGTAGATATAGGCGGAGGCACAACAGAAGTAGCAGTTATATCATTAGGAGGAATAGTAGTAAGCCATTCCCTAAGAGTAGCTGGTGATGAATTAGATGAAGATATAGTTAACTATATAAAAAGAAAGTTAAATATGGCAATTGGAGAAACTACAGCAGAACAATTAAAAATGGAAATAGGTTGTGCATTACCACTTATGACAGAAGAAATGATGGAAGTTAGAGGAAGAGATTTAACAACAGGACTTCCAAGAAACGAAATGATAACATCAAAACAAATGGAAGAAGCAATGAGTGCATCAATACAAAGTATAGTTGACATTATAAAAATAACACTAGAAAAAACACCACCAGAATTAGCAGCAGATATAGCTCAAAACGGAATTATGCTTGCAGGTGGAGGAGCTTTAATAAAAAATCTAGATAAATTAATAAATTTAAAAACAGATATGCCAGTATACATAGCACCAGATCCATTAGAATGTGTTGTAAAAGGAACAGAAAAAACATTAGAAGATTTAGAAAGATTAAAAACCGTATTAATTAATGCAAGAAAAAGAAGATAAAAAAAGAAAGGAAAAAATGTATGTATAGAAACAAGCAATCAGGTAGATTAGGAATAATTATAACAATAATAATACTAATATTATTAATAATTCTAACAAATGTAAATATAGAAAAACTTTCATATGCTGAAAGCTTAGTAAGTTCAATAGTTATGCCTGTTCAAAATGGACTAACATACATGAAAAATAAAATTCAAGGTAATAATGCGTTTTTTACAGATATAAACAACATAAAAGAAGAAAATCAAAAATTGAAACAAGAAAATAGTGAACTTGAAGTAAAATTAAGAGAACTAGAAAGTGTAAAAGCAGAAAATGCAACATTACAAGAATATTTTAATTTAGCTAAAAAATATTCAGAATATACAACAATACCAGCATACGTTATAAACAGAGATGTAAGTAATTATAGCAGTAATGTAGTAATAAACGTAGGTTCAGAAGACGGAGTAGAACCAAATATGACAGTAATATCAGATAAAGGTTTAGTAGGTCATATTATTTCAGTTACTAAAAATACTGCAAAAGTTCAAGTAATAGTAGATGCAGCAAGCACAGTAAGTGCAACAATAAGTACATCAAATGAAAGTATAGTATGTAAAGGAACAATAGACAATAATAAAATATTAAGAGCAACATATATCCCAACCGAAGCAGAGCTAATATTGGGAGATTCAATAGTAACATCTGGAATGGGTGGAATATATCCTAAAGGAATTCATATAGGAACTATAAAAGAGATAGTAACAACAAGAAATACAATGGATAGATATGCTATAATAGAGCCAGCCGTAGACTTTTCTAAAACATATACAGTATTGGTTATAAAAAAATAGAAAGGGAAAAATAAATTGAAAAAAGTACTTATAACTATAATTTTAATAATTGCATTTCTTTTTATATACTTTTTGCAAGCAAATTTTTTTAGTTTTGCAACAATAGCAGGAGTAAAACCAAACTTATTTGTAGTATTTGTGCTATTTATAGGTTTATTTACAACTGGTACATATGGAATTGTAGCAGGAATATTATGCGGTTTATTTTTAGATGCATTGCATGGAAATGTAATAGGAATTACAGCTGTTATGCTATGCATAGTAGGATTTTTGGGAGGATACTTTGATAAAAACTTCTCAAAAGAAAATAGAATAACAATAATGTTAATGGTTGTAGGAAGTACAATAATATACGAAGTTGGAAGCTATTTTTTAGATATAATAATATTAAAATACGATTTAGAATTAATGATATTCATAAGAAAATTACTAATAGAAGTGTTATATAACACATTATTAGTAGTTATAATATATCCATTAATGCAAAAAGCAGGGTATAGCATAGAGCAGAATTTTAAAAGAAATAATATATTAACAAGATACTTTTAAATAAAAAGAAGGTGAATAATGAAAAGGAAAAAAAGCGAGTTAGAAAGATCTAACTTAAGATATAATATGTTATCTGCCGGTATATATGTAGTTGGAATAATACTTCTTGTTCAATTATTCAATTTGCAAATTGTAAGAGGTGCAACATATAGAGAAGAATCAAATACAAGGCTTTCAAGAGAATCCACAATACAAGCTGCAAGAGGAGGCATAAAAGATAGAACAGGAACTGTACTTGCAAGCAGTGAAATGGGATTTTCATTAGAACTTTTTAAAACAAAAGTTGATGATGATACCTTAAATAGTGCATTACTTACAATTGTAACAATACTAGAAGAAAATGGAGATAAATATGTTAATACATTTCCAATATCAATAAATCCATTTACATATAACTTTGAAACAGATGAAGAATTAAATGCATGGAAAACAAAATATAAAATACCAGAAGCGGCATCAGCAGAAGAAGCTTTTTATATATTTAAAGATAAATATAAAATAAAATATGAGGATCCAGATCAAATAAGAAAAGTGCTAGCAATTAGATACGCAACAACAACAATAGGATATAGTACAACAAAATCTATAGAAATATCATCAGATTTAAGTAGAGAAAGCATAATAAAACTTAGTGAATTAAGTGGAAATCTAGCAGGAATAAATATAATAGTAGAGCCAGTAAGAAAATATTATATGGGAAATCTAGGCTCACACATAATAGGATATATAGGAAGAATAACAGAAGAGAAACTAAATGCTAGTAAAGATTATAAATATAAAAACGATGCATATGTAGGTATAAGCGGTATAGAAGGAGTTTTTGAAGAATATTTAAGAGGAAAAGATGGAAAAAAACAAATAGATATGTCTGTTACAGGAGAAACAACAGGTGAGTATACAGTAGAAGAAGCAATAGGAGGTTCTGATATAATACTTACAATAGATGCAAACTTGCAAAGTATTACAGAACAAGCTTTAGCAGAGAACATTCAAAAAATTAGAGATGGCGGATTTGGAAAAGTTTACGATGCACAAGGTGGTTCAGCAGTAGTAATGAATGTAAAAACTGGTGAAATATTAGCAATGGCAAGTGCTCCAGACTTTAATCCGCAAGAATTTGTTGGTGGTATAAGTACTTCAAAATGGAATGAATACAGAGATAGCAATGCATTATTTAATAAATCAATACAAGGAACATATGCACCAGGTTCTTTATTCAAAATGGTAACAGCGATAGCTGGTCTAGAAACTGGAGAAATAACTCCAGATGAAAGAATAAACGATACAGGAAAATATCCATTTGCAAATGAACCAGAATGTTGGTATTATACTTCTTACCATGTTGGACATGGATGGCTTAATGTATCTCAAGCAATACAAAAATCTTGTAACTATTTCTTCTATGAAACAGGTATGAGACTAGGAATAGATAGATTATCAAGCTATGCAGACTTCTTTGGATTAGGACGTAAAACAGGTGTAGAATTATTAGGAGAAAGTGCAGGAACATTAGCAGGTGAAGAAGCAGCTAAAAAAGCAAATTGGAGCTGGTACGATGCAGACATATTATATGCTTCAATAGGACAAAGTTACAATGACTTTACACCACTTCAAGTAGCAAAATACATTTCTATGGTAGCAAATGGAGGACATAAAATAAATCCAACAATAATAAAAAATGTTATAGATTCTTCTGGAAATCAAGTACCAAGAGCAGAAATAGAACAATTTATAAAACAAAAACTAAATTTACCAGACGATACATCACCAGATTATGAAATAAGCCAAGACACTATTAATGCAGTATTATCAGGAATGAGAGCAGCAACAGAAGACGTAGGAGGAACAGCATACTCTGTATTCAAAGACTTTGCAATAGATGTAGGTGGAAAAACAGGATCAGCAGAAGCGGGAGCTTGGGTAAATGCATGGTTTGCAGGTTTTGCACCATTTGATGATCCAGAAATAGCAGTTGTAGTGTTAGTTGAAAATGGTGGACACGGATATTATACAGGAGAAGTTGTAAGAAAAATAATAGAAGAATATTTTGGAATGAATGTACAATCAGTAGTAGAAGACATGTCAGCAAGTTATGAAACAGAAAGTTTAAGATAAAATGAAAGGATGTAGAAAAAATGAACCATATTAAAATTAGCCAAAGTACAGAAGAAATAGTATTAAATGTAAATGTAGCATCAGAAATGCAAGATGTTATAGATGAATTAAATACAAAATTACCAAAACTTAAAGAATTTTATCAAACAGACAAAACACCTATAAGAATAACAGGAAAATTATTCAGTGATACAGAACAAGAAATTATAAAACAATTAATATCACAAGAAATAGATGTAAAAATAAGATTTGATGATGCATCAGATTTACTAGGATTACATGCAATAAAGAAAACATATGAGAGTGAAATAGAAAAACTAGAAACAAAATTTATAAAAGGTTCATTGCGTTCAGGTCAAAAAGAAGAATATCAAGGAAACATTGTTATAATTGGAGATGTAAATTTTGGTGCAGAAGTTATAGCAGGTGGAAGCATAATTGTAGTAGGTACACTAAGAGGATTAGCTCATGCTGGTGCAAACGGAAATAAAAAAGCTATAATAGCTGCAAATTCAGTTGGAGTAACACAAATAAGAATAGCAAATTTAGTAAAAGAAATAGAAGAAAATACATATAAATCTGCATATATGAGCATAGACGCTAATACTATAGATATAGAGTAAATTAGCTAAGAAGAAGCAATATTAAACAAACAAATAAATAAGGATCATCAACTTCTTCAATATATAAAAATATTAGCAATCCAATAATTAAAATATCATCAGTATGTAGTGAAACTCCAAAAATATTTAAAATTTCAGGATCCTCTTCAGGATTCTCTTTTTTTTGGTTCCTTGGACTATTTTCAGCAATAGCAATACTAGAGCTAGCTTTTTCTTCTTTTTGCTTAGTAGGTTTAGAATTTTTTTCTAAATGAGATAGATCTTCTTTATGAGAAGGGTCAAACTTTTTATTAGAATATAGTCCATTAGAATACATTCTGTAATTCATAAAAGGTGGACGAGCCATAAAATATGGATATCTAAACATCATTTTTTATCACCGCCATTTTTATTAAATAACTCAATAAGACTGGTCATATTAAATAATTGAATATATTGGTCAAGTTTATTCTTTCTACTATCTTTCAAATAAGGTTTCAAAGACAATAATAACTTGCTTCTAGGATTGTTATTTCCGCTATTAAGTTTATCCATAACAGTTTTAAATTTCATAATAGTTTCAAAATCTATGTTATTAAAAATATTATCCCCAGAATTAGAATTTTGAGAAGAGTTATCCACATTATCTGAGTTATTTGTGGAAGAATTATCAGAAGAATTGTTAGAAGATGCAGAAAAATTGCGTAAAACTTCATTTAAATCTATATCTTTATCTTTTAAAATTTCAGAAAACTTATTCACAACTTCAGACATATCATCCACAAAAATCACTCCAATCATAAAAATAATAAATATATATTAAAACTAGCAAAAAAATGTACATTTTATGCTAGTTTTAATGCTTTAATGCATGTTTCCATTACTTTGGTTCTTAATATCGTTAATAATCTCATTAGAATTCTTAGACTGTAGTATTTTCTGAGCTTTAGCGATTCCTTCCTCTAAATCTTTTTTATCCATTTTTGATAAAACGGACATAATTTTTGCCATATCAAAACTATTCACAATTAATCCCTCCTATATATATATATGCACATGTATAACCATTTATTTTAAGTATATGAACAAAATAAAAAAAAGTTACAAAAAAGCGTGTGTTACAAAAATGTAATTAAAACTTAATAGTGACAAAAAAAATCATTTAACCCTAAAAATCCGTAAAAAAAACAATGAAATAAATAATTAATTGGAAAATTCTGATACTTGAAAACGAATTTATTCTGTAAGTATAATAAATACAGAAAACCAAGAAAGAAGGAGAAGAAAGGTATGCAAGAAAGAAAGAAAATGAGCAAGATAGTTGCTATGATTCTAATATTCACATTAACATTTGGAAATTTCGGAATTGTTGGAAAATATTCTTATGCCGCAGGCTTAGACTTTTTCAGAACAACTGAATATGACATGAATGCATATTTTGCTGGTGCTACAGGCGATAATAAGCTAAACGTAGAGCAAGATGTAAATGATACTGCAAAAATGTGTATAGATATTGGAATCAAAGGAGATGGGTACATCAAAGATGGAATGCTAGAGATAGCAGGAAAGGATGGCTCATCTAAATTGAGTTATACAGTAGAGGGGGTGTTTGAAGAATATAAAGCAGAAAATGAACAAAACACAAGCAATACAAACACAACTAATACAGTGCAAAACACTGTAGCCAATACTGTTTCATCAAATGAAGTTACAAACAATGCAGTAACAAACGAAGTTACAAATAGTACAGTAGCTAATGAAGTTACAAATAATACAGTGGTAAATGAGCCAATAAGCAATACAGTAACAAATGAAGCTACAAACAATACAGTGGTAAATGAACCAGCAAACAACACAGTAACAAACGAAACTGCAAACAGTACAGTTGTAAATGTTCCAATAAATAATACTGAAGCAAATGAAGTTACAAACAATACAGTAGAAAATGGAACAATAAGCAACACAGTAACAAACGAAGTTATAAATAATACAGTAACAAACGAAGTTATAAATAATACAGTAACAAACGAAACTACAAATAATGTAGTAAATGTTCCATTAGATTTATCAGCAGGAAAAATTGTAAATAAAAAATCATTTGAAAACAATATATTAAAACTTGATCAAATAAATGCAAGTACAAAAATGTATTTAGAATTTAAATACAATAATGAAGAATATGCATATTCAAGTGAAGGTGATGTATTAAAATTTACAGGAATATATGTAGATAAAGATTTTAAAGAACATACAATAGAAAAAAATGTAGACTTCAATATTAACTGGAAAAGTAAACAAGATGTAGAATTAACAACTGAACTTACAAAATATATACCATATACTATAGGAGAAAAATCAGGTGTAATAGTACAAGAAAAAATAGTTGTAAATAAAGAAAATAAAAATAATTCAATATTAATACCAACAAACAAAACAACAATAGAAACAAATATACCAACTATAGCAGGTACTATGCCATCAACAGTAGATGTTGTAGCTACAAGTATAAAAGGAACAACAGGTAAAGATATAGCTCAAATAACAGATGCAGACTTTAAATGGGCATATCAAGAAAATACACAAACAGTTATTATAGAAACAAACAATGATTTAAGTGATAAAAAAGCTTGGGCAGGAAGCGGATATGATGAATATATAGTAACATATCAATATAACTTAAATATAGAAACAGTTACAGAAGAAAACAGATATATAGAAAATAAAATAAAAATAGATAATTTACTATGTAATGGAGAATCAACATTTAAAGGAATATCTAATAAAGCATACCTAACAGGAAAAGTAGGAGAAATAGTAAGCTGGGATACAGAAAGCATAAGTAAAGAAATTAGTAAAGGAAAAATGCTAGCAAACTATAATACAGAAAATATATATGAAACAGAAATAAAATCTAAAATAGAAGTAAATGTAGCAAGTAATGAGCTTGTAAATCAAATAGTATTAAGAAATACAGAAACAAACTTCATAACAAGTGCAGATGAATCATTACTTACAGATTCTATGTATTATAAAGAATTAATGGTAACAAGAGATAATTTATTATCATTAGTAGGAGAGCAAGGATATGTAGAAATCTTATCTGAAGCAGGAGAAAGCTTATGCAAAATATCACCAACATTAGAACCTAATGAGAGAGGCGAATATGTTGTAAAATTTGATGATGAAATAAGAAAAATTTGGATACAAACAACACAAATTACAGGAACTGGCGTATTAGGAATAAATATAACAAAAGGAATTAAAACAAACGAATATGAAAAAGCTGTAATAAAAGACATAAAAGAAATTGAAGAAAAAGTTGAAATGTATGCAAAATACTTAGATAAAACAGAAGCAGAAAAAATAAGTGAAACAAGTATAAAAACAAAATTAGAAAATACAAAAACAGAAGCAACATTAGAATTAAGCACAAAAGACATACCAACATCAAACAAAGTAGAAAACTTAGAGATGAAAGTAGAATTAAACAACAATAAAGAAACATCAGACATGTATGAAAATCCAACATTTTTAATGGTATTCCCAGAAGAAATAAAAGAAGTACAAGTAAACAATGTAGGAATACTATATGGAGATGAATTTAAATTTAAAACAGCTGACCAAATAGATTTAAACGGTCAAACAGCAATAAGACTAGAAATAGAAGGAAAACAAAATGGATTTAATAATGTAAACTTAGCAAATGGAACAAACATAGTATTAAATGTTAACTTAAAAGCAGATACATATGCACCAAATGCACAAAAAGGAATTAAATTATATTACATGAACAGTGATGTTACAGAATATGTAGTACAAACAGAAATGAATGACGGAATAGTTGGATACGATGAAGAAGTAATAAACATAGTATCTGGAAGCGGTTTAGTAAACATTACTACATTAAGTGGATATAAAGACGAAGAAGAAGAAATTGCAATAAGAGGCGAAAAGAAAGTAGCAGAAGTTGGAGCATACGAGCAAGAAAAAACAGCAGAAATGAAAGTAACATTAATAAACAATGAAGAAGCAAGTGTACAAAACGTAAAAATACTTGGAAGAGTACCATTTGAAAACAATAAAAACATATCAACAAAAGAAGATTTAGGAAGTACATTTACAGCAAGCATGACAAATGGAATAACTTTAGATGGAATATCAAGTGAAAATGTAAAGATATACTATTCTGAAAATGAAGAAGCAACAGAAGACATAGCAAACGGACAAAATGCTTGGACAACAAATGTAGAAGACTTTAGCAAAGTAAAATCTTATTTAATACAATTAAATAATGAAGAAATAAAATCTAAAGAAGTAATGGACTTCAAATATAACATAGACATTCCTGGAAACTTGGAATATGACGAAAAAACATACAGCACATACAAATTATTCTATACTTTAAATGGAAGTAGCTTAGAAGAAGGTTATACCTCTATGTCAATTGCAACACCAGAAGGACCAAATGTAGAAGTAACAATGGATGTAGATGCTGGAAATGGATCAATTGTGCACGAATATGAAATGCTAAAATATACGATTACAGTAAAAAACACAGGCGATGAAACTTTAAATAATGTTGTTGTAACAGTTCCAATATCAAATTGTGCTGTATATATGGATTATAAATTGGACATGGGAGATTATATTTATACAGAAGATTATGAAGTGTTAGAAAAAACGTATACATTTGAAGAATTAGATGCAGGTTCAGAAGTTAAGTTAGAACTTACAACTAGAGTTCTGAAAATATATGATGAAAGTATGTTAGATTTAGAAGAATATGCAGTTGTAAATGCTAATGAAATTCAAGTAAAATCTAATGTTGTAAAAAATAAAATAAAAAAAGCAGAGTTAAGAGTTTCAAATAGTGTTTCTGAGCCTTCTATAAATATATTATCTTTTGATGATGAAATATATTATAGAGTAATTGTGAATAATTTAACAAATAGCAATATAGAAAATATACAATTGGAAGGATACATTCCTGAAGATTTAATATTTGAAAAGGTGTCTATGTTTAATAACGAAACATCAAGTTATGAAGACATTAATAATGAATATTTTAAGTATAATGAAGAAAAAAGAGTGTTGAATATAAACATTGGAAATATAAATGCTGATGACAAAGTAAGTTTAAGAATTTATGTAAAAATAGGAAAAACCGATAATGAAACATGTTCAGTAAAATTTAAAATTTTCGGAAGTAATACAGATATATATGAAACTAATATAGAAACAATTAAAATTGGAAAATACATATTTAATATAGAAAAAACTACTAACATTGATGGAGATTATGTAAAAAATGGAGATAAAATAGAATTTTATACTACTATAAAAAATATAGGAAATTCTCCATTCAGTAATGGAAAATATTTTGAAATTTTACCTGAGGAATTAATAATTAATAGTGTTGTAGCAATTTATCCAGATTATAATATAGAGACTGAAATAGGAACACCACAAGATGGGTATATATTCGATTTGGATTCTGGTAAAACCCTTATAGTAAAAGTAGAAGCGACTGTATATATTAATGATAATAATTCAGAAATAGAAAATTCAACGTATTCAGTAATAAAAAAAGATGGAATAGATGATATAAATTCAAATGTATTAATATATAAAATAAAACCAGAAACTCCAGTAATAACTCCAACAGAGACTCCAAACATTACTCCAACACAAACACCAACAAGTACACCTAATGTTACTCCAACAAACGTACCAGTAGAAACACCTGATGAAACACCAACTAATACTCCAAATGTCACACAAACGCCAAATCCAACAGAAACACCAAGTGTAACTATAAATCCACAACCAACAGCTACAGCAACTGTTAAACCAACAAACAATCCAAATAACAATGCAGAAGAAAAAACATATAAAATAATAGGAACAGCTTGGCTAGATGAAGATAAAGATGGTGTAAAAGATTCAAATGAAAAATTATTAAATGGATTAAATGTAAAACTAGTAAATGTTCAAACAAATAATTATGAAAAAGACTCTAATGGAAAAGTAATAACAGCAACAACAGCATCAGATGGAACATATGCATTACAAGGAATAAAACAAGGAAAATACATTGTAGTATTTGAATATGATACAGCACAATATTCAGTAACAAAATATAAAGTATCAGGAGCATCAGAAAAAGAAAATTCAAACGTAGCAACAAGCAAAGTAAATATAGATGGAACAGAAAAAGTAGTAGCTGTTTCAGACACAATAGAAATAACAAATGAAAGTATAGGAGATATAAACATAGGTTTAGTTAAAAATTCTATATTAGATTTTGAAATAGAAAAAACAGTAAAGAAAATAACTGTAAAAACAAACAAACAAACGGAAGTATATGACTTTAACAATGTAAGTTTAGCAAAAGCAGAAATACATGCAAAAGAAATGGATGGAGCACAAGTAACAATAGAATATGAAATAAAAATAAAAAATGTAGGTGAAGTACCAGGAACAATTGAAGAAGTAAAAGATTACATACCTACAGGAACAACTTTAGTAACAGGAAGTGGATGGACAAATACAAATAATACAGCAATAAATACAAGTTTACGAAATCAAACAATATTAGCAAATGAAGAAAAAACTCTGTATATCCAAGTAACAAAAACAATGAATGGTCAAAATACAGGAGTTGTAGAAAATAAAGCAGAACTTGGAAAAGTAAATGTAACAACAAGTAGTGAGGCAATTACAAGAAATGAAATAAAACCATCTAGTGCAAATGTAATAATAACAGTAAAAACAGGAATTCAACCTATGCATATTATATTAATAATTTCTGGATTGTTAATAATACTAGGTGTTGGAATAAAAATTTATAAAATAAAGAAATTTTAAGGAAAGGAGGTAAAAATAATGGATATTAAAATAAAAAAATATATATCAATATTAGTTTTTGTATTTATAATTTTTTTGATTCCAAATATATGTAATGCTGAAACTACAAGGGAGCAAATAATACAGGAATTAACTGGTATAGGATATAAAGAATCAGTAGATAAGGATGACTACGAAATGAATAAGTTGATATCAGAGTATCAAGAACTTTATAATGCTTGGGATACAATTAGAAAAAATACATCAGATAAAACTATGTTACTTGATGCCGGGATATTTGTGGAACATCAAAATTATTTTTGTATTAAAGCACATAGAGGAGTTGGAATAACAGAATATCAATCTTTTAATGAATTAAATCAAAAATATAATGAAGCAGTACAGTCGTATACTCAAAGTTTAATTAATGGTGAACCTAGTATAGCACAAGAAGGTAAAAGAAAAGTAAAAGTAAAGGCCTATTTAAAAATGAAAATAGCTAATTTAAAAGCAAAAATAGTATATCAATTAAAAGAATGTGATGTTGATACTAAACAGAATGTTACAGGAAATTCTACTTTATCATCAGAACAGATAATTGCGATGGCATATTTCATTGCAATGGGAGGAAATCCACAGAAACCAGCGTATGGATCAGTAGAGGATTATATATCCGATAATTACGGTTTTAATGATGAGAATTCAAAAACAATGTGGGCTATAAGTGGAAATGCTGGGTTTAGTACAGAAGATTCAAAAAAAGCATTACAGTATGCAAAAGATTTAACAGACTATAAAAAAACTCAAGAATCTTCAGGAAGTGGAAAAGAAAAAGATGGATATATTGTTGCTAAAATAACAGTTCCAATAAATCTAAAAACAGAAGATGATGTCGTATCAAATGCAAACAACAGTGGAAACTTTAAGTTTTATACAGATGAAAACTGTAATAACGAAATAGCAATAAAAGACTTAAAAAAGGGAGATGTATATGTTAAGGTAAAAAAAGAGGAAGGTAAGACAGAATATACAGACACAGTGAAATTTGATTATAAAACATTTAAAGGAAAATTTAATATATGGTTTGACGGAGCTTATGTAAATAGTTCAACGTGTGAAACTCAAAATTTTTTGGAAGTAAAAACAAATTTTGAAACAGAAACATCAAAAGGAACATGGAAAATAACAATAACAACAGAAGACACACCAACTACAGAAATAAAGGTAACAAAGAGATGGGATACACCTGCAGGATTTGATGGAGATATACCAACCGTAACAATAAAGTTACTAAAGTTATTAAAGGACGGATCATATGAAGAAATTGCTTCGTTGGACTTGACAAATGGAGAAACTAAAGCTTTTGAAAACTTAGAATCAGGTTACGAATATGCTGTACAAGAAGAAGATGGAAAAACACCATCATATACAAAAGGCAAAACAACTTATACTTATACATATGACACAGGAATACAGACGGTACAGACGGGGCAAAATATTGAAATTGTAAATAAAATAACGGGGGAAGATGAGCCAGATCCAAATCCAGAACCAGAACCAGGTGATGGCGAGCCAAACTTAGAGGTAAAAAAAGAAGTAGTATATGTTTTTTCAGATTATGAAGGGAACACATCATCTGAAGATGTTGTATCAAATAAAGAAGCTAATGTACAGCGTTGGGATGAAGTAGTATTTAAAATTACAGTAACTAATACTAGTAAAGATGGTGAAGAATATGAAGATGATACATATTTCGACTCTACTGATCCAAATGAAAAAGTAGATAAAAAAGATCCAGAAAAAAAACCAGAAGAATGTAAAAATCTTCAAAATTATATGACACCAAGTTCAAATACACCATCAAGCACAACTCATATGAAGGAATACTATACAGATCAACATATAAAATGTAAAGATACATATCAATTAACAAATTTAAATCTTAGCGATGAGATAGAACAAGTTGAAAATTTAAAAATATTTAAGCGGAAATAATTCAACTTATGGAGTTTCAATTCCTATTGAAAGTGGAGCAAATGAAGGATGGAATGGTGATGGAAATTCATATACATGGGAATCAGATGATGGAATAAAATCCGGTGAATCAACAGTACTTTATTTAATAGGAAAAGTAAAAAAGGATTGGAAAAATTATGGTAGCAGAGACACTAATACTGCAAGAGTTACGGAATCTACATTTAAAAAAACAATAGAAAGAAAATTAGAATATAAAAAACATACTGTTACATATAAACACACTTATACGTTCTTACAAGAACATTGTGGATATTGTTATTTGGGAATACCACATGACCAAGACATGCATATGTCAAAATACATAATTTATGAATATATTTGTACGTGTAAAGCAGAAAGTGATAAACCAGATCCAAATAATACTGTAGAAAATTTAAGTGAGGTTATAAAAAAACCAATAAATGGACCTACAGGTGAAGATACTGCAGATATAATTTTACAAGGTTATGACCCTGAGATAAAGAAAGAAGTTATAGGAATAGCAGCTATAATAACAAAAGCAAATGATCCAAAAATTAGCGATTTCTCATATTTTGAATGGGGAGATATAGTAGAATATAAAATAACAATAACAAATAAGGGAGAAGAGTATAAAACAAATTGGTATGAATATTTATATGTAAATGATGCGTTAGAGGAAGGCTTAGAGTATGTATCAACTAGTGATGATAAATATACATCATATAAAGAGTATTTTCTAAATAAAATGGCTTACAAAGAGTGGAATGATAGTTCAGGAGGAAGTAGGCAGTCAGATAATCATTCAGTAACAAATAAATATCAAGACATTGAGATAGGAAAAAAAGGCAAAGGACTAAAAGTTGGAGACCATAGAGAAACAGCAATTGTTACTGAAGTAATTGAAAAACCAGGCGGAAATACAATTAATTATACGCAATTATTAGGATTCAAGAATAGGAATGGTGTTGAAATAAGTACAGAAGATTTTGATCCATATCCGGAAGCTAGGGTTAAAACACCAGTTGAAACTTATAAAGTTGGTGTAAGTAAAAATATAACAGAAATAAAATCAGCTGGATTAACGTGTTCAGATAGTAAAACAAATGAAGTTGCAACAAACATGGGAAATGGAGATGCAAAAAATGGTATTACAGATAGAGGAGATTTAGTAAAATTTACAGTAGAAGTTGAAAACCAAAGTTCAAAAACTAACTTATGGAAAGTGAAATTAAAAGATACATTTGATCCAGGGTTAGAATATATAAAATATGAAAGTGATGAAACATGGGTAGTAAATGCTAATAATAATGAAATCACCATAACTTATATGAGTGAAGGGACTGAACCTAAAAATAATAGTGATTGGGAAAAAATAGAACCTAATGGAAAAGTATCAATAAACTTATATTTCCAAGTAGTAGATGGAGCAGAGTATGCTTTAAAAGGTAAAAAATATACAAATACAGTTACTATTGAACAAGTATGGAATAGAAATGCGAAAGAATTAGAGGAAGATTATATAACTAATAATCCAAAAGAAGATTCAGCTTCAATAACAGTAAGACAAATAAGTGCAAGTATTGATAAATATGTAAGTGGACTATTTGGTGGAATAGAAGACGATGTAAGTTATACTATTGTGAATGCATCCAGAGAAAGAAAAGAAGAAACTATAAATGCGTATAACATGAGTAAAGATGAAAAATCTGATAATCCTGTAGAAGTAGAAAGAGGAGATGAAATAACATATACAGTTGTAGTAAAAAATACACAACCTCTAGATAATTCAGGTGGATTAATATCAGCAATGAAGATAACAGACAAATATGATGAAGGACTAAAATTTAGTAGAATAGCATCAGGACCAGTAAAACTTATAAATGCGAATGAGTCTGAAAGAGTATTAGACATAGAATATACAGGAGGACATTTGATACCAGATGAAAGTTTTGAGTTTAAATTAGTATTTATAATGGAAGCTCAAGATGAAAGTTCTTGGTATGAGAAAAAGTATGAAAATAAAGTAGAAATAACAGAATTGAAGAACGTAAACGATTGGACATGGAGCAAAGATGGAGCAGATAATGAACACCATGATAAATGTACTTATTCAGGTCCATGTAAGTTAAGTAGTTTACAAAATGAAGGCGGAATAACAGCCGATTTACCTTCAAGTGATTATGTATATATGCTTGCATATGCCGTAGAATTAGAAAAATATGTAGTTAATGTACAACATACAAATGATGATGGCTCAATAGAAGATTATAATAAAGACAAAGTATGGGCTGGAAACGGTGATGAAACAGATAGAGAAACATGGAATGGATATGATAATGGATATGATAATGGATATGATATTGATTCAAAGACAATTAAGAAAGAAACTTATCCAGTTCAAGTTGAAAAAGGCGATATAGTAACATATGAAATTAAAGTAAAAAATACATACAAGATACATAATGGTGCTGAAATAAATTGGACAGATTTACAACCATCTATATATAAAATAGACATAGACGATGTATTTAATTCAGAAGATAATTCGACAATTGGTGAAAACGATGTAGGATTAGAATTTATGAAAGCTGAAGCTGATAAAGGTGGAGTGGTAATTGTTAAACAAGATAATACAAGTAGATATAGATTTGAATTTATACCACAACAATACAAAAATGGAGGAAAAAGTACATATGGTTATGGTATAGGATCAGGAGAAGAGGCAACATTTAGAGTCACTGTAAAAGTAACAAGAAGCAATATGTATTTATATGAATTAACAAACAGAGCTACAATACAAGATATATACAATAGAAATAATAATATAGATTCATATAAATATAGTTCACCAGAGGGAAGAACAAATGTTGAATATAAAGTAACAAATGGAAATAGAGTGTATAAGAACCAAAATGGTGAGATAATTGAGAAAATTGACATAAAAGATACAAAAGGAAATATATTATATTCAACATCGAAATATATATCAGACGCAGACTACATCAACTTAAAAGACTTAATCATAAGTGGATATGTATGGGATGATACAGATCCAAACAATGAAGAAGATGGATTAATGACATGGGGAGCAGCTGGTTCAACAGATGTTAAAGTAGATGGTGATGTAACTGTATATTTATACAGAGTAAACCCAGAAGACACAACAGAAACAGATCTAAAAGGAAAGCTAGTAATGTCAACAACAGTTGCGGATGATGGATACTATATATTTGATAATAATTCAGAAGTATACAGTAAAGAAAATAAACCATATCTTTTTGAGGAGGAGAATGCTGATAAAAAATTTTATGACGATAGTAATTCAATAACTGTGAAACAAAAATACAGATTTGAACCAATAAATTATATAAGACCAACTATACAAGTTAAAGTAAAGAATGAAGAACAAATTATAAAAGGACAAATTATAAAAGGACAAGATGATGAAAAGGAAGCTCTTACAAATCAGATTTATAGTGATGGTTTTACAAATTATAGAATAGTAAAAGCTCCAAATAAAGATTATGATAATGGAACAGCAAGATATAATTATGATAGTAACAAAGAAACTAAATATTATCAATATTATGTAGAATTTGAATACAATGGTATGAAATATACACATACAGTATATGGTTCAGATACAACACTAGAGGAAAATAAGGTAAAAGGTGAAACAGAAAATAGAAAAAAGACTAATTCTAATCAGGATGGACAATATAACTTGACAGAAAGAGATAAAAACAATTCTTCTGAAAGATGGTTACCATATAGAAAATTTCATGCGGAAGATATTAAAAATATTGAAAAGTATAACAGCGAATACTATGAAATAGATTCAAATGCAGCAGAGTTTAAATCAGTAAGAGAATCATTTAACAATCAGTTTAGTGAAATAGCGTATAATAGAGGATTAGATAAGAATAATAATGAAACTTCAATAAAATATAATGAAGGACAAAACACACACATTGATAGATATGATGAGGCACAAGATAATGTTAAAATTAGAGCTAGAAGTTTTATTACAAATTGGATAGATAAAGTAGGACCAGAAATAAACAACGATGATAGTACTAAAACCTACAGGAATGATTTATATAAGAAATTTAGTGCAACAATAGGAGATTATACAAATACATTATTTTTCTGGGATAGCAAGAATACTATTAGAAAAGGTAATGATATTAGTAATTATACAAATACAGTTGGCACAACAGAAGAAACAGAATATCTAAAATATATTAACTTAGGATTGAAGAGAAGACCAGAATTTGATATGGAATTAGTTAAAGATGTGTATAATGTACAAGTTGATATAAATGATAAGACAATGGTATATGATTATAACTGTATAATTCCTCTAGATAGAGCAGATGAAACAGCTGAAACAAGTAAATATTTTACAACTGGATATGAGTTAAATTTATATAAATCAGACTACTATTATAGATACACAGATTACTCAAATGAAACTGTACAAAAATATAAGGAAACAATTGAACCAAATAACAGTGAATTAAAAGAAAAAAGTGCAGGAGATTGGTTAAATAAATTAGGTTTTGATATAGAAAAAGAAAAGAGTAAAAGCGCATTAAATCTTCAAATAACATACAGATATAGAATAACTAATACATCAAGAAATAAAGTAGAAAATGGAAATGAATTAATAATAGGAACTGTTAATGAAATTATAGATTATCATAGTGCCGATTTAATTCCAAATGAAACAGGAAGATATGAGAAAATTATTGCGGATAATAATAAGAAGTATTCAAAAGAACAGGCAGGGGAATTGACGGTAAGTACTGGGTATAAAAAAGAAGGATATAGAACAGTAAATGAAAAGAATGTATATGTAACTGAAAATAAAGAAAAACAAGATAATATCAACGCAGTATATTTAACAGGCTTAGAAAATGTATTGTTATATCCAAGTGACTCTGTAGATATCTATTTAACATTTACAGTAAGTAGAAATTCAACTACATTTGAAAAAGTGGTAGATAGTGAAAATAAAGAAGTAGTAGCAATGCAATTAGGAACTAAAAATAATGTGGCAGAAATAAGTGCATTTTCAACAAAATATGATGCTAACGAGACAACAAATTGGTCTAAGTGGTTAGATACACCTGGATTAGTAGATAAAGATTCAAATCCTGGAGACTTAGCAATTGGAGATATAAATAACTATGATATTTATAACGATGATACATATAAGGTAGATATAAAAACACAATTTTATAATGATGATGATGGAAACAATGATGGTGAAAGATTAATAGATGGTTTAGTTTGGGAAGATGTAAAAATTAATGAAAAAGGTGTATATTATTTAAATAATCCTGCTAAAATAATTTATCAAACAATGCAAGTAGTGGCAGACGGAAAATATGATTTAGGAATGACATCAAGAGATAAATTTATTCAAAAATTAAAGGTTGAATTAATAGAATTAATTAATGTAGATGGTGTAGTTTATGAAGATAGAGCAGAAGTAATTGGTTCATCAGACATAGTTATTAATAATGAGAAGTTAAAACAAAGACTTTTGAGTACTAAAACTGATGCATCTGGAAAATATACTATATCAGGATTTATACCAGGAAATTATGTTGTAAGATTTACATATGGAGATACGTGTGATACTATAGATGAAGGTTATAATGGACAAGATTACAAATCAACTTCATATCAAGTAGGTATTAGTGATAATAAAGATGGAAATAATTATATTGCTAATACATGGCATGATTTATTATCACAAGATGTTAACAAAGTAAAACCAAAAGAAGAATATACTTATACTAATGAATATGGTGAAGATAAAAATGAATATGGTGAAAAGGCAACATTCAATATAGCAAAGAAAAATGATGATAATGGAGCAGGTGAGCATTTATCAGATGCAAGAGACGATGAAGTAAGAAGACTAGAAGTATCAGCTTATTCAAGAACTATAAATAATAAAGTAGCAGAAGTTTTAAATTCAGCTATAGCCGATGGACATTCAACTGGATTACACGACGAATTAAGAAAAAATACTTGGATGTTTGCAGATACTGCAAAATTACAAATAGAAGTAGAACATATTAATAATACCAAAGAATATACGAAACAAAAGATTAAATCAAGTAAATATAATAAGGATACAAAATCTTATTATGAAAACCTTTATTATGAAATAGAAGCTCAAGCTAAAAAATTAACTACAAAAGATAACAAAGGTAAAGAAACTATAGAAATTAAAAATAAAAAAATACCATATTATATAGGAAACATAGACTTTGGATTGGAAGCAAGACCTACAACAAATATTTCTTTAACAAAATTAGTAAGTGGAATAAGAGTAGAAACAGCAGATGGAGAAGAAATATTAGATGTAGAATATGAACCACAATATTCAGAAGATGGTACATTATTATTAAATAAAAATGGCGTTCCAACAGTAGAAAACAGTGTAACAACTGGTGCTGAACATATGCAAGCTTTAAATAGTTCAACAACGGATATATGGGGAAATACAGCAGATAGAAATGCTGAGAATCAAAATAGAGAAAAAACAAATGTTGTAAAACAAATGTATCGTAATTTAAAAACAACACAAGGTTTCTATTATATAAATATAGATGAAGACTTAATGCAAGGTGCAGTAATAACATTAAGATACAGCATAGTAGTAGCAAACGAAAGTGAAGTAGATACTTTAGGAATGTTAACAGGATTTGGAAACGGAGAACAAATATATGATGAAGTTGTTGCAATTTTAGGAAAAGATGAGAGTAAATCTACATATAAATTTAATAATGAAAGTCTATCAAAGGATTATAAATATGTTGATGCTAAGGCAGAATCAGAAATACCTGAATATGAAAAAACTAACATAAAAAAGAAAACTAATATAGGAGATTTAAAATATGGATATTATACAGGTGCAACATATTATTCAGGCGATTATCATGAGGATACATATGTAGTAGAAACAAGAATAGACCAAATTATAGACTATGTAGATAATAACTTAAACGTAAGAGAAGAAGATAACTCTACAAAAGATAGTTCTTGGAGAACTGTAAGTTTGAAAGAGTTAGTAGAAGGTGAGATACAAAAAGACGTAGTTGGACAAGAAAATAGTAATAATAAATATTCTAAAACACTAGACAAGAACACATTAAAATATGTTGCTTATGGCTCTAATGGAACAAAAACAATTGAAGTAAGTAACGTAGGAAATATGTTATCAGACAAAGTATATAGAACAGAACTTGATAGTAATGTTGAAGATAAGAATTTAGAGAATGAATTAAAGAATGCTAGAGTTGAAGCTCCACTAAGTGTTTATAATGATACAATAAAAGATAAGAAAGGAGAAAAAATAGTAACAATATTAGATAGCAATGCAAGAGAATATATAACAGCACAAAGAAATAATATATTGTTATCAATACCAGAAACTGATAAAAACCCAGACTTATACAAATATTTAATACCAGCTAAAGCATTAACAGCAAAACCAAATATAATAGATGGAACAGCAGTAGCAATAGAAATTAAAGTTGATGAAATAACTGATGAAAAAATTAATAATGAAAATACATCGAATGAAGTAAAAGGTGCAATGAAAGAATTGATAAAGAAATTTAAAGAAAGAGAAAATTTAGTAATGTATCCAGCAACTCTAGAAGGATTAAAGAATTATATTAATGCATATATGGTAGATGAAAACTTTAATGGAGATGAAAAGATATACGAAATAGCAGAAGGAAAATTATTAAAATTAGCTCAAGAAACTATAGCAACTGAACTAAGTAAATATGTATATGGAACTCAAAATGGAGAAAGAGAAATCTATAAAGATGACAAGATAAAAGGATATGAGAAGAAAAACGGAGACACTTCAGCAAAAATAAAAATAACAGCAACAAGAACAATTTCTCCAGAATCAACAGCAGAAGAAAGAGAAGACTTAACATTTGAAAACTTAGCCGAAATATTACAATTCTCTAATGAAGCAGGTAGAAGAGATGAATTTGCAACAGTAGGTGATGCTCAAGTTTGGGAAGGCGCATGGAAAGCATCAACAGGATATACACCACAAGGTGGAATACCAAAAGATAGTACAGATGGAGGAGAAGACGGCGGAAATACAGAAACAAATGAATCAGTAACTAATACAAAAACAAAAGAAAGATACGACACAGATACAACAGAAATGGTATTATTATCACCACCAACAGGTCTAAGCCAAAGAGAATTAGTAGAGCTAGGAACAGTAAAAACACAAAACAACATATTACTAATATCAGTATTAACACTAACAATGTTAGGAACAATAATAATAGTAATAAAAATATCAAATAGAACAAAATTCTATAGATAAACCAAACCTTTCATGGTAGTGCAAAAGCTATCATGAAAGGCTTTTTATTTTGTGTCAATGGGGACGGAGTGGAGTGCGGAAAATAATACCACACCCAGTCCGTCCCTAATTAATGTAATTTTTTTT
>CAKPKP010000016.1 GCA_934167495.1 uncultured Clostridia bacterium
TAGCTTACATATAATATAACCTAAAAAAATATAAAAAAGATTTAAAATTTTATTAAATTTTTAAATCTTTTCATTTTAATGTTTTATTAATTATAAATTAAATATATATTTTTGTATAATGTGCGATTTTAAATTTAAAATATTATTTTATTTCTTCATCTATTATATTTCTTTTTGCAACTGTTTGTCCATAGGCATTTACTACTTCTGCAAAATACTCATTTTTTCCTCTTACATCTATAATTGTCGCTCTATTTCCATCTTTTAATTCTACTACATAGGTGTTCCATATCCACATATTTAATGTTAAAACTTCAATATTTTGCATTTTTTCAATGCTCCAAGTTGGTCGTATTGCTTTGATTTTGTGCAAAGTTATATATCTAAATTTAGTAAGTCTATCCTCTCTACTCCTTTGCAAATTTATAAGTTTATTTAATGAATTTGAATAAAATATTATATAATATTAAATTCTACTATTTTATATTACTTTTATATTACTCAAAAAAATATTTTATAATCATAAAAATTAATATTATTTGATATATTAATTTTAAAAGTTTTTATATTTTAAAATATTTATTTAATTGTAATTCATTTAAATTTTCATAAATTTAAAAAAGAATCAACTTTGATTTTAATTTTGTTACTTTGTTACATTGAATTACTAAAAGTTGAATATCCCTCTCCTCTTCTCTTATTAAATATAAAAAGCTAAAAAATGCAACTGTAAATATACAGCTGCATTTTTGGTTACTCGTTTAAAGGATCATCCTCTGCTGTCGGAAACACTGGCATTTTTACTAAAATTTTTCTGTGTTTATGTTTTCCTTTTGGCTGAGGAGATTCATCTAAAAATTCAAAAGAGAATTTTAAATAAGGACTTGAGGTATAAATTATATCTACTTTTTCATCAGAATTTAAAACCATATAGCATAAATTATATACCATATCTGCTCTTTTTTTGATCTCTGTAAATAAAATAGATGGTTTATACTTAGATGCAAATTTTACTGATCCTACTTTTTTATACAAGTTAATGATTTCTTTCCGTTTAGCTAAATTACTATAGCCGCTGGTTTTTGCAGGTACAGTTCCAGTAAGAATCTGCAACCTCCATTCAATATCCTCTTTAGAAATAGTTTTAGGTGATGCTGTTAAAATCATAGTGTATAAACTTCCTTTCTTAAGTATTAAAATAAAGTTACCATAATATAATTATACATATAAAATATTTAAAAGTCAATTATAGATTAGTATTGAAAGATTTTTTACTTATTTTTTCATATATATCATACCAGCTAAAACATTGTGTAATATTATTTCCAGTACAATTTTGATTATATCTAGCGTTAAAACAAATTATAGGAATATAATTTGATAAACTTTCTATATTTTTAGGACTATCTTCTATCATTATTTCAATAGAATTATCTATACAATAAGGAACTTTATTTTCTGTTGTATAAATGATTTTATCATAATAAATATTATTTTTAGCTAGCCAGCTTTTAAGGATATTTCTCATTTCTTCTCCTAATGGAGTATCTTTAACTGTTTCATATCTTGCTGTAACTATATAGATTTCATTGTTTTCATCTTTTAATTTTTTTATTACTTCAGATGCATATTTTCTGGCTGGCTCATACATTATATATTCATATAAGTATTTATTCCAAAAATCATCATCTTCAAATTTGTTTAATTCAAATACATCATATGTTTCTTGAGAATATGGATTAACAATACCTTTTAAGTTATATTCATATGAATATTTACTACCACAATCTAGTTGCCATTGACATATATCTGTTAATACACCATCTACGTCTATACCTATTCTCATATTTGTTCCTCCAAATTTTATTTATTTTTTAGCATTAAATTAATTTTTTCAATAAATTCTTCATTATTTTTAGTATTCATTATTAATTTCATAAGTTGTTCTGTCATATCTATAGTATTCATTTTGGACATATTTTTTCTTAAAGCAAAGACTGTTTCTAATTCTTTTGGAGTTAATAATAAATCTTCTCTTCTTGTACCAGATTTATTAATATCAATTGCAGGGAATATTCTTTTTTCTGATAATGATCTATCTAAGTGAACTTCCATATTCCCTGTACCTTTAAATTCTTCAAATATTACATCATCCATTCTACTTCCTGTTTCTACTAATGCTGTAGCAAGAATTGTTAAACTACCAGCATTTTCTGTATTTCTTGCTGCACCAAAGAATCTTTTTGGTTTATGTAATGCTGAAGGATCAAAACCTCCAGATAAAGTTTTACCAGATGAGGGTACAACTAAGTTATAGGCTCTAGCTAAACGTGTTATACTGTCTAATAATATTACAACATCTTTTTTCTGTTCAGTTAGTCTTTTGGCTCTTTCTAAGACCATTTCTGCAACTTTAACATGATGTTCTGGTTGTTCATCAAATGTAGAATATATAACATCTCCTCTTATTGATCTTTTCATATCTGTTACTTCTTCTGGTCTTTCATCTATAAGAAGGACGATAAGTTCTACTTCTGGATTATTTTCTGTTATACTATTTGCAATTTTCTTTAAAATAGTAGTTTTTCCGGCTTTTGGAGGAGCTACAATCATACCTCTTTGACCTTTTCCGATAGGTGATAATAAATCCATTATACGCATTGTGTATTCAGTTGATTTTGTTTCTAGTTTTAATCTTTTATTTGGATATATAGGAATTAAATCATCAAAAGTTGTTCTTTTCATTGAGCTTTCAGGATGTTGTCCGTTAACTTCTCCAACATATATTAATGCTGGAAATTTTTCCCCTTCTTTTGGTGTTCTAGTTATACCTTTTATTTTATCTCCAGTATTTAACTTGAATCTTCTTATTTGGATTGGTGATACATACACATCTTTAGGTGTTGGTAAGTAGTTTTCTCCTCTTAAAAATCCATATCCATCTGGTAAGACTTCAAGTATTCCTTCAATTATTTTATCATCTTCATTTGTTATTTTATAACCTAATTCTTGTCCATTTTCAGAAGTAGTATTAATAGATTCATTTACAATAGTATTTGATAAATTAATGTTTTCTTTAGATAATAAATCAATTAATTCATCTTTTTTTAATTTAGTTACTCCTTCTATGCCGTTATCTTTTGCTAAAGTTTTTAACTCTGTAACAGTTAAGTCTTCTAATTTCATATAAAGCCCCCTATTCAATTTTAATTTTTTGGAAATTTTTATTTTAAGAATAAAATATAATTTAGAATCTTAGAATTTAATAAATGCTTAAATAGTAAATAACTATACTTTAAATGTGCATAGTTATTTACTTGTATCTATAAATACACTTTCGTATGGATAATACATACCTAATTTTTCCCTAGCTACTTTTTCTATATATTCAGAAGAATTAACATTTTCTAATGTTGCTTGTAAATCTTCTTTTTTGCCTGATAAGTCTTCAATTTGATTTTCATAATATTTTTTTTCATTTTTATATGCATTAAGTTTTGTTTGTTGATTTGAGAAAACACAAACAAAATATAATAATAATATTCCTATAAATATCTTATCGTAAATTTTTTTTGTTTTAAAAAACTTCATCATGTGTATAATCGCTCCAATCATTTTTTAACCTTATTAATATAATACTACATTTATAATTATAATCCTTCTTTTATATTCATTTTTTTTGATTTTTTTGTAATATATTTGGAAAATTTGATTGAAAAATTTTTAGATATGTTTCTAATATTTATAGATATAAATGTAATTGGTCTAAATAATAACTTTTTTAGTATTTTTAAAGGAATAATTAGTATATTTATTATAAGTTTTTTTACAAAATTACTAAATTTATAACCTATTATAACAAAAAAACGACTAAATGTCAAAATATATGTGATAATTCCTAAAGAAATTGCTATAAACATATATAAACGTATTTCTCCATTATTAAAAATAAAAATAGAATATATTAAGATTAATCCGCTAATAATCCAAAAACATATATCTTCTATATATGTTAAAAAATCAGGGGTTTTAAACAATTTTCGTATTATTCTGAATATATCAAATATTAATCCAATTAGAATACCTGTTGCACAAAATATAATAAATAAATATGCTTGATTTAAAGTAGAAACTTGCATATAAAATCACCTTTTATTTAAATATTTTTCCTAATAAATTTGAGGATTTTTTTTCTAATTCTTTATTTGAATATGTTAAACTTGAAATTTCACCTTCTATTATTACTTCTGATGTGTCTATACTTAGTTTATTTATATGTAAATCTTCACCTTTGACTGTTAACAAGCCTAATTCTGTTTCTAAAATTACTATTTGATCGTCAAAACTTAATACATCTAACACTCCTGAAATATTTAGCTTTTTTCTATTTTCTAAAACTATATTTTGAATAACATTAGTTGAAATTGAATTTATTTTTTTATCTTCTATCATAATAACCTCCACTTTTCTATCAAATAATTAATTTGATATGTTTTTAGCTACATGATATATATATATTCATAAGGCAAAAATTTAGAACATAAAATATTTTATGCTCTTTCATCTTCATTATAAATTTTTGTTTCTTTAGAATTTAATTGATTTTCTCTTGTAACAAAGTTAATACTTTCAGCAAAGTTTTCTAATTTTTCTTTTTCATACTTTGGTTTTACATTTTCTAAATAATGATTTGTAGCATCAAGTACAAATTTATATATAGCATCATCATTATCTTTTATTGATTCTAAGTAAGGTTTTGTTAGTTTATATTTATATTCTGACATTAACATTATACGCATTTGAGCCATTAGTTTTATTTCTGTTTCATAAATAGGATAGGGTGCAAAAATTTTTAAAGAATCTAATTGTCGTATATCCCCTAAATACGGAAACTCTTTCCATATACATAATATATCTCTTTTCTTATTTCTTACATTTTCTTTTTCCACTTTCATTCACCGCCATTTAATTAAATATATAATAATATACCATAAATCACCAAAAAGTGCAACAATAATAATTTCACAATATTGACAAATAATATAATTATGTTAAAATTATAAGCGAACAAATTTATGTAAAGGAGTTAGAAATGTTAGAATTAAACCATATATTTTTTGAAAGAGATAACAGAAAAATATTAAATGATATAAATTTAAAAATAGATACTGGCAAGTTTGTTGCAATTACTGGTCCTAACGGTTCTGGTAAATCAACACTTGCTAAAATAATAATGGGAATTGAAAATCCTGATGAAGGAACAATTATATTTAATGGAAAGGATATTACAAATTTATCAATTACTGAAAGAGCTAATTTAGGTATTGGTTTTGCTTTTCAGCAACCTGTAAAATTTAAAGGATTGACAGTTAGAGATTTAATTTGTTTATCTGCCAAAAAAGAGCTTTCTTTTCATGAAGTATGTCAGTATTTATCAGATGTTGGATTATGTGCTAAAGAATATGTTGATAGACAATTAGATGCAAGCTTATCTGGTGGAGAACTTAAAAGAATTGAAATAGCTATGCTTTCTGCAAAAAAATCTATGCTTACAATTTTTGATGAACCAGAAGCTGGAATTGACTTATGGAGTTTTAATAATTTAATAAATGTTTTTGAGAAAATGCATAACGAAATTAATGGTTCTATAGTTGTAATATCTCATCAAGAGAAAATTTTAAACATTGCAGATTATATTGTTTTAATTGCAAATGGCAAAGTTCAAGCAGTTGGAACTCAAGAAGAGATATCCCCTATTCTTCAATTAAAGTCAAAAAATTGTAAATTTTTCAAGGAGGATTCAATAAATGGATAATATAGAAAAAAACTTATTAAAAGAAATTGCAAATATTGAGAAAACTCCTATAGGAGCTTACAATATAAGAAAAAATGGTAAAGGCGTTGAAAGAAATACAACTGAAAATATTGATATTGTTACAAAAAAAGATAAGCCCGGTATAGATATTTATATAAAAGAAGGAACTAAAAATGAAAGTGTTCATATTCCTGTTATTATAACAGAATCTGGTTTAACAGATGTTGTGTATAATGATTTTTATGTTGGCAAAAACGCTGATGTTGTTATTGTTGCCGGATGTGGAATTCACAATAGTTCTTGTGAAACTTCTGAACATGATGGAATCCATAGTTTCTACCTAGAAGAAGGTGCAAAAGTAAAATATATAGAAAAACATTATGGCGAAGGTGAAGGAACTGGAAAAAGAATACTAAATCCAATTACAAATATAAATTTAAAAAGTGGTGCTACATTAGAAATGGAAACTGTTCAAATAAAAGGTGTTGATTCTACTGTTCGTGAAACTGAAGCTGTTTTATATGATAACACTAATTTGGTTATTACAGAGAAAATTTTAACTCATGATGACCAATTTGCACAAACTTCTTTTGATGTAGAGCTATGCGGTGAAAATGCTAGTACACATGTAACTTCTCGTTCAATTGCACAAGATAATTCTTCTCAAACATTCATGTCAAAAATATATGGAAATACAAAATGTTTTGCTCATGTTGAATGTGATGCAATTATTATGAATAATGCTTCAGTTCAAGCAATACCAGAAATTACTGCTAATTGTGTTGATGCTAACCTTATACACGAAGCTGCTATTGGTAAGATTGCTGGAGAGCAAGTTACAAAACTTATGACTTTAGGTCTTACTGAAAAGGAAGCCGAAGAAGAAATTATAAATGGTTTCTTAAAATAATTGATTTTTAAATTATATTATCATATAATACTTTTATAAAAAATATATTATAGTAAAGGAGAAATGTTGTATGAAAAAAATTATTTTTAAAGGCTGTGGTACAGCTATTGTTACTCCATTTATAGACGAAGAGCATGTGAATTTTGATGAATTTAGAAAAATGTTAGAATTTCAAATTTCTGAAGGTATTGATAGTATTATTGTATGTGGTACTACTGGAGAATCTTCTACTATGTCTTTAGAAGAAAGAAAACAAACTATAAAATTTGCAATTGATGTAGTTAATAAAAGAGTTCCAGTTATAGCTGGTACTGGTGCAAATTGTACGAAATCCGCTATAGAAATGACAAAATATGCTGAAAGTGTTGGTGCTGATGGTGCTTTAATAGTAACTCCTTATTATAATAAAACAACTCAAGCTGGATTGATAGAACATTATAAAAAAATAGCCTCTTCTACCCTACTTCCTATTATTTTATATAATGTACCTGGTAGAACTGGTGTTAATATATTACCTGAAACTTGCAAAGAACTTTCTAAAGTAGAAAATATAGTAGCAATTAAAGAAGCTAGTGGAAATATATCACAAGTAGCAGAAATTGCCGATTTATGTGGAAAAGATTTAGCAATCTATTCTGGAAATGATGACCAAATAGTACCTATTCTTTCACTTGGTGGATTAGGCGTTATTTCAGTGCTTTCAAATATAGTTCCAAAGGAAACTCATGAAATTGTATATGAATTTATGAATAATAATATTTCTAAGTCTTTAGAACTTCAAATAAAATATTTAAAATTAATTAAAGCGTTATTTTGTGAAGTAAATCCAATTCCAGTAAAAGCAGGTTTAAATATGATTGGATTCAATGCTGGAACTCCTAGACTTCCATTAGTTGAAATGAGCGAAAATGGTAAAAATAAACTTAATACCCAATTATTGAACTTGGGATTAATTAAATAATATGCTATAATAAACACAAATGAATTTCCGGAGTGATAATAAAAATGATAGATAATGAAGAATTTGCTCAAATATTAAAAGACATTATTAGAAATGATACTGTAAAAAAATTAAAATATTTTAGGCAACATTATAATACTTCAAGATACACACATTGTTTAAATGTTGCCTACTATACATATGTTTTCTGTAAAAAGCATAATTTAGATTATGTTTCTGCAACAAAAGCTGCTATGCTACATGACTTATTTCTTTATGATTGGAGAGAAAAACAAAAAGATATAAAAGGATTACATGGCTTTGTACACCCAAGAATTGCATTACAGAATTCCCTAGAACTATTTGAATTAAATGGCATGCAAAAAGATATAATTCTTAAACATATGTGGCCATTAACAGTAATTCCACCAAGATATATTGAAAGTTTAGTCGTTTCTTGTGCAGATAAATATAGTGCTTTAATTGAGTGCATAAAGTATATGAAACTACAAAAAAATATAAAAATAAAGGAGTCATAATTATGGTAAAAGTATTAATAAATGGTTGTAATGGAAAGATGGGACAAGAGGTTGCAAAACAAATATATAATACAGATGATATTGAAGTAATTTCTGGATTTGATAGAATTGATACAGGAGATAACAAATTTCCCGTATATACAGATATATCACAAATTTCAGAAGTTCCAGATGTTATTATAGACTTCTCTATTCCAGTTGCTACATTTAATATATTGGAATATGCAAAAGCAAATCATGTTCCTATTGTTATTGCTACTACTGGATTTTCAGAAGAAGAAATGGAAAAAATTAAAGAATATTCTAAAGATTTGCCTATATTCAAATCTGCAAATATGTCTTATGAAATAAACCTTATGGCAAAAGTTTTAGCTGATATCTCACAAAAATTAAATGATTCAGATATAGAAATAATTGAAACACACCACAATAGAAAGATAGATAGTCCTAGTGGTACTGCACTATTACTTGCTGATAGTATCAATAAAGCTCTTGGAAATGAAATGTATTATGAATACGATAGACATAGTAAAAGAGAAAAAAGAAATAAAAAAGAAATTGGCATACATTCTATAAGAGGTGGTAATGAAGTTGGAAAACATTCTGTTATTTTCTTTGGAGAAAATGAAAGCCTAGAAATAACACACAATGTTACTTCTAGAAGTGTTTTTGCAAAAGGTTCTGTAAAAGCTGCTAAATTTATAGTTCTTAAAGATAATGGACTTTATAATATGAATGATATGTTTTAATCTATAATTTACTAATTAAGTTTTTATCTAATAACAAAAACTGACTATAAAAATGAAAATTCCCCCTACTAAATATATTAGAGAGGGAATTTTTTGATTCGATTATGACTTGAAATTAAGTTAATGTGTATTTGGTGTTGTCATGTACAATATCTAAATCCAAAGTACATTTTGAGTATTTACCTGGATTTGAAATAACATCATACATTATGTTTTCAAACACATAATTAACCGTATTTTTGAGTTCTCGTGCTCCTGTATCAAGAGCTAAAGATTCTTCCGCAATAGCTTCAAAAAGCTTAGAATTGTAATCCAATACAATTCCTTTTTTCTCTAATTCAGCTTCATAAATTCTGAATATAGATAACCTTGAAGCTTCAAGTATTGTTACCAGATTTTCTTTATTGAGTTTGTTCATTTCAATTATTGTATCGATTCTGCCTACAAATTCCTCAGGCATGCCATATTCCACTAAATCTTTTTTTAGATATCTTGGCTTAGTAGTTTCAGATTCTCTAGTTTTAGAACTAAAACCAAGTGGAGTAGAATTTAATCGCTTATCCCGAATTTTTTCTAATCCAGAAAAGGCTCCTAGGAAAATTATAACAATGTCTTTAGTGTTAAAGTTTATTTTTTCATCTGAATAAGGGTCTTCTGGGTTGTACATTTTTATTGTTGTGCCTTCGATGATTTTAAGTAAACTTTTCAAGACATCTGTTCCAGAAATGTCATGGTCCGCATGCCCAGCTTTTTTATCTATTTCATCAATTATTATTATACCATGCTGAGCTCTTTCGACATTTTGGTTTGCATTATCAAGAAGATTGTAAATCATATTCTCTACATCTTCTCCATAATATCCCTCTTTTGTGTATTTTGTTGCATCTTCAACAGTATAAGGAATATTAAGTCTTTTGGCAATTTGCGTAACAGTTTCAGTTTTTCCAGTACCACTGTTTCCTATAACCAAAAGGTTAGTTTTCATGTTTTCGAATTCAATAGTTCTGTATATTGCTGTTATAATTTGTCTAACCTGTTTGTCCTGACCAACTATACATTCTAACACCTCATCTTCAATACTGTTTATACTTGGAATGCTTGCTTCTTCATGTTCTGCTTCATACAATAATGGATTAGCTGTTTCTTCCAAAAAGATATTTTTAGCTTCTTTTTTTGAAGCCTTTTTAAGCTTTTTGGATTTTTTTACTTTTGCCTTTTTATTGCCATTTAAGAATTCATAGTAGCAATTCCGAGATTCATTATATGGAAGTTTAGTCATAAAAGAATCCTCCTTTACATCAAATAAATATATTCAATGCTAAAAATATAACATTGTAGTACAAGTTTATCACTTTTTTAGAGTTATGTCAACAAAGTAAAACTATTAGAACAAAAGCGGACATTAATAACTTTTGCACTTATTAAAACATTTTGAAGTCCGCGTCTTTGTTCGTGTGCGAAATTTGCAAAGCAAATTTCTGTACAAAGTATTTATATTATAGGAAGTTCAGAGAACTTTCCTATAATTAATATAATAAAAGTGCCATTATTAATTAAATAGCACTTTTTAATAAATTATTCTAAATTATCTCTACATCTTTTACAAATTGTAGGATGTTCTTTGTCTTCTCCTACTGTTTTTGAATACATCCAGCATCTTTCACATTTTTCGCCTTCTGCAACTTCAACTTTTACACCTATTTTTACTTCTTTATCTTCATTTCTTCTATTTTCTTGAATTTCAACATCAGAAACTATAAATATTTGTTTTAAAAGCTCTTCTTTTCCCTTTAAGAATTCATATTCATTTTCTTCTGCATAAAGAATAACTTTTGCATTTAATGAGTGTCCTATTATTTTTTCAGCTCTTGCTAATTCTAATTGTTTAGAAACTTCTGTTTTTATTTGAATTAATTTATCCCATTTTATAGTAAGATTTTCATCATCGTATTTTGGATTAGCTTCTGGATAATAAGTAAGCATTACACTTTCTGTATTTTCTCCATCTCTGTGAGGCATAAAGCTCCAAATTTCCTCTGCTGTAAAAGAAGTCATTGGTGCTAATATTTTTACTAATGCTAATAATATTTCATACATTACAGTTTGTGCAGATCTTCTTTCTATTGAGTTCTTTTTTGATGTATATAATCTATCTTTTATTATATCAAGATAGAAGTTACTCATATCTGTAACACAGAATGTATTTATAGCTTGATAAGCTGTATGGAAATCATAAGAGTCAAAGCTCTTTGAACAATCTTTTATTAATTTATTTAGTCTTGTTAAAGCCCATCTATCAATTTCTTCTAAGTTTTCATAAGGAACTGGATTATTTACATCAAAATCATGTGTATTTCCTAATATGTATCTTGCTGTATTTCTTATTTTTCTGTAAACCTCTGTAACTTGTTTTATAATATTTTTAGAAACACTTACATCTGATGTATAATCTGATGATAGTACCCAAAGTCTTAGTATATCTGCTCCAGATTCTTTTATAATTTCTTGAGGAGCTATAACATTACCTATACTCTTTGACATTTTTCTTCCTTGCTCATCAACTGTATATCCATGTGTTAAAACTTCTTTATATGGTGCTTTTCCTTTTGTAGCAACAGATGTTAAAAGTGATGATTGGAACCAACCTCTGTATTGGTCACTACCCTCTAAATACATATTAGCTTCTGGCAGTCCACGTTCTGCAAGTACAGATTCATGAGTTGAACCAGAATCAAACCAAACATCCATGATATCAGTTTCTTTTCTAAACTCAGTACAACCACAAGAACACTTTGCACCTTCTGGCATTAATTCTTTTTCAGACAACTCAAACCAAGCATTTGTTCCTTTTTCTCTAACTATAGATTGAATTTTTTTCAAGCTTTCGTCTGTTACATATTCTTTTTCACAATCTTTGCAATAGAAAATTGGGATTGGAACTCCCCATGTTCTTTGACGAGAAATACACCAATCATTTCTATCTTCAATCATTTTTGTAATTCTTTCTTCTCCCCAACTTGGATACCACTTAACTGTTTTTATAGCATCTAAAGTTTGTTTTCTAAATCCATCTACAGAAGCAAACCATTGACTTGTTGCTCTAAATATTACTGGCTTTTTACATCTCCAACAATGAGGGTATGAGTGGTTAACAACTTGGCTTGCAAGTAATAAACCATGTTCATCAAGCCATTTTATAATTTCTTTATCAGATTTTGCATAGTACATATCTTTAAATGGACCTGCACCTTCTCCTCTTTGAACGCCTTTACTGTCTACTAAAACAATTATTTCTCCACCTTTTTTTAATCCTAAAAGATAATCTTCTTTACCATAACTTGGAGCACAGTGAACACAACCAGAACCAGTTCCAAGTTCTACATTTACAGTATCTTCTGTGCCTGTTACAACTTTAGAATCTCTATCTAAAAATGGATGTTTGCATATAACACCTTCTAAATCTTCTCCTTTAATTTCTTGTATAATTTCATAATCTTTTATTCCTGCAATTTCCATTACTTTTTCTACTACATCTTTAGCAAAAATTAATTTTTCATTTCCAATTTTTATAACTGCATATGTAAATTCAGGTCCTACAGCTATCATTGAATTTCCTGGTAAAGTCCAAGGTGTTGTTGTCCAAATTACAATAAAACTATTTTCTGCATCAAACAAACCTTTGCTGTCTTTAACAGGGAATTTTACGTATGCTGTATTAGAATTTACATCTTTATATTCTATTTCTGCTTCTGCTAAAGCTGTTTCACAGTCTGTACACCAATAAACTGGTTTTAATCCTTTATAGATATAACCTTTTTTATACATTTCTGCAAAAACACCTATTTGTCTAGCTTCCATTTTTGGTTGATATGTTATATATGGATGTTCCCAATCTCCTAATACACCTAAACGTTTAAATCCTTCTGTTTGTTTATCTTTGTATTCCATAGTAAATTGTTTACATGTATCTCTAAATTGTGTAACTGGAATAGCATCTCTATTAAGACCTAATTTTTCAATAGCTTTTTTTTCTGTTGGCATTCCATGAGTATCATATCCAGGAATAAATGGAGTATAGTATCCTTTTAAATTTTTATATCTAACAATAGTATCTTTTAATATTTTATTTAAAGCATGCCCTATATGAATTTCTCCATTTGCATATGGTGGTCCATCATGTAATACAAATGGCTCTTTTCCTTCATTCTTTTTTAAAATTTTTTCATATAAACCATTTTCAAATATTTCTTTTTGAATTTTAGGTTCATTTTCTGGAAGACTTGCTCTCATTGGAAAGTCTGTTTTTGGTAAGTTTAAAGTTGCTCCATAGTCTTTTTTTTCTTCGCACATAATTCATCTCTCCTTTAAATAATATATTTTTTAATTTGTGTATATTTACTCACAAATTATTTATATGATATAAATTTTGAAAAACAAAAAAGCTATTTATCCTATAATATAGGACGAATAGCTATATAATCCGCGGTACCACCTATTTTAAAAATAATTCAAAATTATTTTTCCACTTAAATGCTTTTTAACGTAAGCTACACGGCTTAATTTACTACAACTTCAATTAAGCAACTCCAAGGTGATAATAAATAAATTATTTTCTTACCAAAATCTCAGCAATTATTTGGCTCTCTGTTAGTTTTAGTTTATTTATCGTGTCCTCTTCTTTGTTTTTCCTTAATAATAATGTATTATATCACTATTACTATTAATTTTGCAATACTTTTCTAAATATTATTGTTTATAATTTTCAAAAAAGAGATTCATTCTTGTCATTGCTGTCTTTAATATTTTTTCTTCTGGAAGATATACTAATCTGAAATGATCAGGTTCATTCCAATTTAATCCTGTACCATGTACTATAAGAATTTTTTCTTGATGAAGCAAATCTAAAGCAAATTTTTCATCACTTTTTATATTAAATTTATTAATATCTATTTTTGGAAATATATAAAAAGCTGCTTTAGGTTTTACTACACTTACTCCATCTATGTTGTTTAATGCATTATATACAATTTCTCTTTGATTATAAATTCTTCCACCTGGTTTTAGAAAAGTTTTTATATATTCAGTATTTTCTAAAGCTTTAGTTACAGCAAATTGAGCAGGAACATTTGGACATAATCTCATTGAAGATAGTAAATTTAAACCTTCAATATAATCTTTTGCTTTTTCTTTATTACCACTAATACACATCCATCCTATTCTATATCCAGCAATCATATCTGATTTAGACAAACCATTAAAAGTTATTGTACAAATATCAGGTGCTAACGAAGCTATAGAAATATGCTTTATATCGTCCATTACTAATCTGTCATAGATTTCATCAGAAAAAATAAATAAGTTATTTTCTCTTGCTAATTTAACTATTCCTTGTAATATTTCTTCTGGATATACAGCTCCAGTTGGATTGTTTGGATTTATTATTACTATTGCTTTTGTCTTTGATGTTATTTTACGCTTTATATCTTCTAAATCTGGATTCCAATCTGATTTTTCATCACAAATGTAGTGAACAACATTACCTCCTGATAATGTAGCTGCTGCAGTCCATAAAGGGTAATCTGGAGCTGGAATCAATATTTCATCTCCTGGGTTTAATAAAGCCTGCATTGACATTAAAATAAGTTCACTTACACCATTTCCTAGATATATATCATTTGAATTTATATTAAAAATATTTTTTGATTCGAAATATTTAACTATTGATATTCTAGCTTCTTCTATTCCTTTTGATTCTGAATATCCTTCTGCTAAGTTCATATTTTGAGTTATATTTGAAACTACATAATTTGGAGCTTTGAAATTAAATGTAGCAGGATTGCCAATATTTAATTTTAATATATCTATATTTTCTTTTTCCATCTTGCACGCTTCATTCATCACCTTCCCTCTTATTTCGTAATGTACATTGTTTAGTTTTTGTGATTTTTGAAAATTTTCCATATTATTTCACTCCTTTATAAATTTATTTTATATAGATTCTTCAGCAAAATTGATAAAAAAATTGCCCTAAGCTTTATTGCTTAGGGCGAATATATTAAACATATCCGTGTTACCACCTATATTCAGAATTTTAAAAATCTGCTCTCAACCAGTACAATCATACTGTTTCTCTGTAACGGTAGAACTCCGTTGAAATCTACTTAAAAGATTTATTCTTTGTTCGACTTCACAGCTCGAAGACTGCTTCTATATTTCCTCCATAAAGATTTTCACCATCCATCTTCTCTCTGAAATTTTAGAAATATATACTCCTCCTTGTCATTGCCTTTAATCTATATTGGATATATGCTAACATTAAAATAATTCTTTGTCAATGGTTTATAAATATTTTTTTAAAAATTTACCTGTATAAGATTTTTCATTTTTAACAATTTGTTCTGGTGAGCCTACTGCTATTACTTGACCTCCCCTATCTCCTCCTTCAGGACCTAAATCAATTATATAATCAGCTGTTTTTATTAAATCTAAATTATGTTCAATTACTAAAATAGAATTTCCTGTATCAACTAAACGTTGTAAAATATCTACTAATCTGTGTACGTCATCAATGTGCAAACCAGTTGTTGGTTCATCTAATATATATAATGTTTTTCCAGTAGCTCTTTTTGAAAGTTCTGTTGCAAGCTTAACACGTTGTGCCTCACCACCAGATAATGTTGTAGAAGGTTGTCCAAGTTTAATATATCCTAATCCTACATCATATAATGTTTGCATTTTTTGTTTTATTCTTGGAATATTGCTGAAGAAGTCTAATGCTTCCTCAACTGTCATATCTAGTACATCAGCTATACTTTTCCCTTTATATTTAACCTCTAATGTTTCTCTATTATATCTCTTTCCTTTACAAACTTCACAAGGTACATATATGTCTGGTAAGAAATGCATTTCTATTCTTAATATTCCATCACCTTGACATGCTTCACAGCGACCTCCTGAAACATTAAAGCTAAATCTACCTTTTTGATATCCTCTAATTTTTGCTTCATTTGTTTCTGTGAACATATCTCTAATAACATCAAATACTCCTGTATATGTTGCTGGATTAGAACGAGGAGTTCTTCCAATAGGAGATTGATCTATATTAATAATTTTATCTATGTTTTCTAATCCTAATATTTTCTCGCATTTTCCTGGTTTCTCGTTAGAACCATTTAACTCTTTTGCTAAATATTTATATAAGACTTCGTTTATAAGAGTACTTTTTCCTGAACCAGAAACACCTGTTATACATGTGAATACTCCAAGTGGAAACTTAACATTTATATTTTTTAAATTATTTTCACATGCGCCTATTACCTCTATTGATTTTCCATTTGATTTTCTTCTTTTTTTAGGTACTTCTATTTTTTTCTTTCCACTTAAATATTGACCTGTAATTGATTCTGGTATTAATTTAATTTCCTCAGCAGTTCCTTGTGCTATTACATTTCCACCATGTACTCCAGCTCCTGGTCCTATATCTATAATTTGATCTGCAGCATACATTGTATCTTCATCATGTTCTACAACTATTAATGTGTTTCCTAAATTTCTTAATTTTTTTAATGTTTCAAGTAATTTATCATTATCTCTTTGATGAAGTCCTATGCTTGGTTCATCTAATATGTATAATACTCCAGATAATCCAGAACCAATTTGTGTTGCTAAACGTATACGTTGGGCTTCACCACCTGATAATGTTCCTGCTGGTCTAGATAATGTTAAATATTCTAGTCCAACATCAATTAAAAATTGAAGCCTTTGATGCAATTCTTTAAAAATTTGTTCTGCTATCATTTTATCTTTTCTATTTAATTCTAAACTTGCAATAAAATTTTTAATTTCATTTATTGGCATGCTTGTAAGTTCATTTATGTTTTTATCTCCAACTTTTACTGATAAGACTTCTGGCTTTAATCTTGCTCCATGGCAAAGATGACATTCACTATTGCTCATATATAATTCATAGAAATCTCTCATTCCTTGAGATTTTGTTTCTCTGTATCTTCTATCTAGTGTTGGAATAACGCCTTCAAATGGAGCTGTAAATTTTCTAACCCCTGCTGCTGATTCATATTCAAAATCTATTTTTTCTTCCCCAGTTCCATAAAGTATTTTTTCTAAAAACTCGCGAGGAAGCTTTTTAATAGGCTTTTTAATATCAACGTTATAATGTTTAGCTATGCTTTCAAAATACATTTTTGCCATAGTGTCGCCTTTTTTCATTGTGCTTGCACCGAAAGCCTTAACTCCATCATATAAAGTTTTATTTTTATCTGGTATTATTAAATCTTCGTCCATTTTCATTAAATATCCAATACCTGTACATTCTGGACAAGCACCAAATGGATTGTTAAATGAAAACATTCTTGGACTTAATTCCTCAAAACTTATGTTACAATCTGGACACGCATAGTTTCCACTAAATAATTTTTCTTTATCTCCAATAACATCAACTAAAACCAAATTGTTTGCGTGTTTCATAGCAATTTCAACAGATTCTGCCAGTCTGTTTTTTATTTCTGGTTTTATAATTAATCTATCTACTACTAAATCTATATTATGTTTTTTATTTCTATCTATTTCTATATCGTCTGTAAGTTCTACAATTTCTCCATCTATTCTAGCTCTTACAAATCCATCTTTTTGAGCATCTTGTAATAATTTTACGTATTCTCCTTTTTTCCCTCTTATAACAGGTGAAAGTATTTGAATTTTTGTGCCTTCAGGCAATTCCATTACATTATCTACTATTTGATCTAATGTTTGTTTTTCAATTTTTTTGCCACATTTTGGACAATATGGAATACCAATTCTAGCATAAAGTAAACGTATATAATCATAAATCTCTGTAACTGTTCCAACAGTAGAACGAGGATTTTTTGATGTTGTTTTTTGATCTATTGAAATAGCAGGAGAAAGTCCTTCTATGCTTTCTACATCTGGTTTTTCCATTAAACCTAAAAATTGTCTTGCATATGAAGATAAACTTTCTACATATCTTCTTTGACCTTCTGCATACAATGTATCGAATGCTAAAGAAGATTTTCCAGAACCTGAAAGTCCTGTAATTACTACTAATTTATCTCTAGGTATTTCTAAACTAATATTTTTTAGATTATGTTCTTTTGCGCCTTTTATAATAATCTTATCATTCATAATATAGCCCCCTAAAAATTCGAATATTAATATTATACTATAATATTTTAAACAAAACAAGAGTTTGTTTGAAAATTATACATATTTCACATAAAGAATAAATCCGAACATCAGTAAAGTTGCTTATGTGCGAAAATTTATGAAATAAATTTTCTGTACAAAGTATTTATATAATAGGAATTTCAAAGAAAATTCCTATTATATAAACCAAAAGGAATGTCTTCGGTTAAATACCGTCAACATTCCTTATTAGTAGCCTAATTTACACTGTTTAATTTTGGTTTTAGTATATTAGGCTTTCACAGCTAAATTTCTTCTTCAAGAAATTTTATAGCTGTATTGTTAACAAATTTGCAAAGTCTGTCATAATTAAATGTTTTGCCAACATATGGTAATTTTTTTGACAAATAGCCATAAAGTTCTTCTTTCCATGTAATTTCGCGCCGATTATTGAAATTATAAAATTCTTCACCTTGAACATCGGGTAAGTTACTTGGAATAGAATTGATAAACTCCATACTAATAATACCATCTGAAATTAATTTTGTATTGACTTCAGTATAACCATTATATAAAGCATCCCAAAAATTTTCTATTTTCCACTTAGCACCGGTTTGTATATTTTCTACAAATCCTGTATTATTGTTAAAAGAAAATTCTTCAAGTAGAAACTCTTTAATAAAATGATAATCAAGATACAAATGGCAAAAGCATCCAAGCTTAACAGGGTCTTCTAAAATCTTTAATGTCTTTCTTGCTTGTTCCAAATTTGGAATCTTAAACCAATTGTTAATCTCTGACGACACATAATAATGTGTTTTGCTCTTTGTCTTCATGTCAATTGTGAGATCAGGAATAAGATTTCCCGCAAAAAAATCCTGCTTGTTTTGCAATATTTCTTTTAGATTCATGTTTTCTAATACATTTGTTGCAAACACAAGATGACACATGATTCCTGGCATAGTTATGCCGCCTCCTTAGATTTTATAAATGTATAATAACGTAAGTATACTACTAAACAAATATAGTGTCAATATTTGTTAGAAAGGCTTAATTAATGCAGTAATCAATTTTATAATAATTTTTCTAATTCTTTTATCTTATCTCTAAGTTCAGCTGCTTTTTCAAATTCCATTTCACTAGCAGCTTTTAGCATTTCATCTGTTAACTTATTTATGATAGATTCTGGTGTCTCATCTTTTTCTATGTTATAAGCTGTTTGTATGTCTTCTACAATAGATGCTTTTATTGTATCTCTTACCGATTTCTTTATTGTTTGAGGTGTTATATTATGTTCTTTATTATATTGCTCTTGAATTTGTCTTCTTCTATTTGTTTCAGATATTGCTTTTTCCATTGATTCTGTAAGTTCATCTGCATACATAATTACCTTACCATCTGTATTTCTTGCAGCACGTCCTATTGTTTGAATTAAAGAACGTTCAGAACGTAAAAAACCTTCTTTATCTGCATCAAGTATAGCAACTAGAGAAACTTCTGGAATATCAAGTCCTTCCCTTAAAAGATTTATACCTACAAGTACATCAAATTCTCCTATTCTTAAGTCTCTTATAATCTCCATTCTTTCTAGTGCTTTTATGTCTGAGTGCATATATCTTACTCTAATTCCTATATTTCTAAGATATGATGTTAAATCTTCTGCCATTTTCTTTGTTAATGTTGTAACTAAAATTCTTTCATCTTTTTCAACTCTTAAATGTATTTGTTCTATTAAATCATCTATTTGATTTTCAACTGGTTTTACTTGAATTTCAGGGTCTAATAACCCTGTTGGTCTTATTATTTGTTCTACAACATTATCTTTTGAATGTTCATTCTCATAATCCGCAGGAGTTGCACTAACAAATATACATTGATTTATTCTTTCTTCAAATTCTTCAAATTTAAGCGGTCTGTTATCATATGCTGATGGAAGTCTAAATCCATAATTTACTAAAGAATCCTTTCTTGCTCTGTCTCCATTATACATAGCTCTAACTTGTGGAATTGTAGCATGAGATTCATCTATTAATAATAAGAAATCATCTGGAAAATAATCAAACAGTGTAAATGGTGGACTTCCTGGTTTTCTGCCACTTATATGTCTAGAATAATTTTCAATTCCTTGGCAAAATCCTGTTTCTCTTAGCATTTCCATATCAAAATTTGTTCTCTCTTCTATTCTTTGAGCTTCTATTAATTTATTTTTAGATTTAAAATATTCCACTCTTTCTTCTAATTCTTTTTCTATTGTCTCAATTGCTCTATCCCTTTTATCAGATGTTGTAACATAATGAGAATTTGGGAAAATCATAACATGATTTCTAACAGCTATAACTTTTCCTGTTAAAGGATTTATCTCTGATATTTTCTCAATTTCGTCTCCCCAGAACTCTACTCTTATTGCACTTTCTCCTTTATCTGAAGGATATATTTCAACAATGTCTCCTTTTGCCCTAAATGTTCCTCTTTTAAAATCTAATTCATTTCTACTATATTGCATACTTACTAATTTTTTTAATACTTCATCTCTTTCTTTTTTCATTCCTGGTCTTAAAGAAATTATTAAATTTTCATAATCAATAGGGTCTCCTAATCCATATATACATGAAACAGAAGCTACAACTATAACATCTCTTGTTTCAAATAATGATGCAGTTGCAGAATGTCTTAATTTATCGATTTCATCATTTATTGAAGCATCTTTTTCAATATAAGTATCAGAAGATGCTATATACGCTTCTGGCTGATAATAATCATAATAAGATACAAAATATTCAACTCTATTTTCTGGAAAAAATTCTTTAAATTCGGAATATAATTGTCCTGCTAATGTTTTGTTGTGTGCCAAAACTAAAGTTGGCCTTCCGAGTTTTTGCTATTATGTTTGCCATTGTGAATGTTTTTCCGAGAACCTGTTACACCTAAAAGTGTTTGAAATTTCTTACCCTCTTCTATTCCTTTGGATAAGTATTCAATTGCTTGTGGTTGGTCTCCTGTTGGCTTAAATTCTGAGTGTAATTTAAACATCTTTTAGTCACCTCCTATATCATTTTTTCTTAAAATTATACATACATATTTTTATGGTTAATATTTCAATTTTTATATTAAAGACGAATAAAAGTCACAATTCTATTTTTTCATAATTTAATTATTTTTAATTAAATTCCATCAGATAATTGTTTTTCTAAGTATTCTTTTGAAATTCTTATAGTCGTTGGTCTACCATGAGGGCATGTATATGGATTATTCAATTTTAATAATTTTTCTATTAGCTCTTCAACCTCTTTCTGTCCTAACACCATATTAGCTTTTACAGCTGCTTTGCACGCAACAGTTGCAATAAATCGTTCTTCTACATCCTTTATTGAAGTTCTTTCACTTGATAGCATTTCATCTAATGTATCTAAAAAAATGTTTTTTGTTTTAGACTTATACTCTAAATCTGGTATTCCATTAATTTTAACAGTATTTTCTCCAAATGGTTCTATTTCAAATCCTGTATTTGAAATTAATTGCATGTTTTGTTTTATGAATTCCATCTCTTTATGTGTTAATGTTACAACTTCTGGTATTAACATTAATTGCGTATTTTGGCTTATATGTTTTTTATAATTTTCTTTAATTTGTTCATATAAAACTCTTTCATGAGCAGCATGTTGGTCTACTAAAAATATCTCTTCATTTATTTCTAATGCAATAAACGTTTTAAATAATATTCCCAAATATTTATATTCAATATTTCTTTTTTCTTCTCTTTCAATGTTTTCCATAATATTTGAAGTATTTTGAGATAAATTAGAATTTATGTTCTTAGTTTCTTCAAGCTTGTTTGTTACAAAATCATATTCACTATCTATATATTCCTTTTTTATATCTTGAATATCATTATTTCCTAAAAATTCTGAATTTAACATTGCGTTTTTTATTGCATGATATAATGTTTTTGAAATTTTTTCTTCATCATTAAATCTTACTCCCATTTTGGTTGGATGAACATTTACATCATAATAATCTGCTGGCATATCTAAATTCAAAATATAGAATCCATATTTTCCTATTCCTATAGCTCCCTTAAAAGCTTGGTCTGCACTATTACTTAAAATATTGTTTCTAATATTTCTTTTGTTTAAAAATAAAATCTGACTTTTTCTTGAATCTTGTGAAACTAAAGTGTTTCCAATAACACCAGTTATTTGTATATTTTCTTCTTTAAAATCTACCTTTACCAAGTTTTCTTTTATTTCTTTTCCATAAAGTATATATATTATATCTTCAAGTTTTCCGTTTCCAGTTGAATAAAATGCATTTTGACCATTATTTATTAATCTGAAAGATATGTTTGGATATGCCATAGCAGTTTTTTGAACCCATTCTTTTATATACTTGAATTCTGTAAAATCTTGTTTCAAGAATTTATATCTAACGGGTGTATTAAAAAATAGATTTTCTACAGTAATTGTTAAACCTCTTTGTGCTCCACATTCCTCAGCTTCTATTATATCTCCCGCTTCTATTACCAATTTTAATCCTGCATCATCCGCTTCGGTTCTTGATATCATAGTAGTTCTAGATATAGCACTAATACTAGCTAGTGCTTCACCTCTAAACCCCATTGTATATGTATTCTCTAAATCTTCCACTTTTCTTATTTTACTTGTTGCGTGTCTTTCAATAGAAAGTGACATATCATCTCTTGCTATTCCTTTACCATTATCAGTTATTTTTATAAAAGTTTTTCCACCATTTTTTATCTCAATAATTATTTTGGTTGCACCTGCATCTATAGAATTTTCAACTAATTCTTTTACTACATTTGCTGGCCTTTCAATTACCTCACCAGCAGCAATTTTATTTATTGTTAAATCATCTAATAAAACTATATCTCCCATTTTTTTATCCTTCATTTTTATTTCTTGCAATTATTATAATAATGCTATAAATTAAAGTCAAGAAAAAACATGAATACATTTTCATGTTTTATAAAATATTTAAAAAGTCCATTACTCCCATTTTTCTTGTTAATGCTCTAAGATTTAGATTTTCTAGTTCTTCTTGCTTTATATATTGCCTTCCAAAAATTTCTTTCATGTTATTCCAAGTTTTTATATTTACATTATATATTTTCCCATCTGCAAATCCGACTAGTACAAAAGACATAGCACCCAAATCTTGATATTTTAGCAAAGTTTCTCTTTGAAAATCACTTAAAACAGAAAAATGTATTTTATCCGCTCCTGTAAATTTAGCATCAAATACTACAGTTCTCCCGCCTTTTATCGTGCCTTTAAAGTCTGGCTGTGCTGATTTACTAAATACAGTTTCAAAATGTCCATTTTCTATATGTTTTAATATTTTCATTGGTTCAGGAGTCTTTTCAATCATTGCTAATTTTTTTAATTCATATACTTCACAAATAACTTCTATTTGCTCTTCAAATGTTTTTCCTAATTCCCTGTTTACTTTACCTTGTAATTGTCTATAAGGATTTTTCTTAAAGTTTTGTGATGATAATATATTCTTATATTCCTCAATTGAAATTCCCATTATTTTTCCCTTTCTAAGCTTATATTATTTTTTAATAATCCCTTCATTTTATCTGAAATCATAAAATCTCTTCTTTCTAATAAAGTTTAATATTTTCCTAATATTCTTACAAATATTCCGCTGTTTTTAATCTTTTCTATAGCCTCATCTTCTCTTTTATCGTTAGATATAGTTACATCTATCCAAAATATATATTCACCTAAAATTGTTTTTGCAGGTCGTGATTTAATTTTAGTTTCGTTATTATTGTAATAATCATTACAGGCTTCATATGAGAAAGTACCTCTTGGCCCTAAATATCCTACTTTCATGTTGTACTCCTTGTATTATTCTTTATTTGTAATATTTGCTTTTATTATTTTTAAAAGTGAATGAAAGACTTGTGTTATCATTTTTTTACTTTCATCATCTACGTTTTGATATGTTTTTATTATAATTTTAGCACTATTAAACCAATTCTCTCTGATTCCTGCTAAAGTTTCTGCATCTGTTGTTTTTAATATATCAAATATTATATTAATTACTTGTGCTCTTTTCTCTGGTTCTACATTAGATAACCATGTTTTTATTGTTTTATCTACAAATTCACTTCCATTTGTAACTTCATCTACAGTTATAAATTCTTTTCCTTCTAGTTGCCAACTATATAAATCGTGTTGCATTATTCCTTTTTGAGTACTTTTAATAACTGTATATTTCTCTTGATGATTTAATAATCTTCCAATTACAGAAGATTGAGGTATATATGTATGAACTTTATTTATTATATCTTTATATTCAGCTGTTTCAGTTATTTTATCACTAAAACCTGGTCCATCATTATTATAAATATTAATTATTCTATCTTTAATTTCTGAATTGCAAAATATTGATGAATATACAGCTAAATTTCCTCCTTTAGAATGTCCACCTATTCTTAATTTTTTTGAATAGATGTTTGCTATTTCATTTAAATATTTTACAGAATCTTGTTGGGAAGCTGTATGTTCTTCGAAGCTCATATTAAAGTCTTCTTTCCATCCAACTAATGTATTATCTGTTCCTCTATATGAAACATAAATTGTATCATCAGGCATTAATATAGTTATGGCAGAAAATTGTTTTTCTTGTTCCATACTAATTTTATTAATATATTTAGTAACAAGCATTTTTCCAAATCTTTTTGATTTTCCCATTAGTGGAAATAATTCTACGTCATCGTCCCATAAGATATTCAATTTTTTTACATCTTTTGTAGCAAATCTCTCGCTTAATTCATCAATATTTACAGTTTCATCTGATTTTATTAAAGAATCAAATGGTAAATACGAAAATCTAGATAATATTAAGCTATCTATTTCATTAAATTCTGATTGCTCTAATGTTAAATCGCCTCTCCACTTTATATAATCCAATATGTTTGCCATAATTGTTACCTCTTTTCTCTTATTTATAGTTCAAATATATTTGCTTTTAATACTAGTCTTGAAATTGTAATTTTATCTGTAAGTGATATGTTCCACTTACTTCCAACAATACTTCTTTTTATTTTATATTCTTGAGTTGGAGCTCCTATAAGTTTATTTAATTGTTTTTGAAGTTCAACTTTATTTGTATAAATTGACAAAATGTTTTCATTATAAATAACATTTATAGTTGTTTCTATTTCAGATTTATTTATTTGTTTATATATTTTCTTTTCCATAACATTCCCCTAAATATTGCATATTTTCTATCTTTTGTAAATGTTATTATTAATAATTTTCTGTTTTGGATTATATCATAATTTTCCGTCAAATTCTATTACAATTTTATAAAATTTTACTTTATTTTTACGCCAAGTAAATATAATAAATATGGTGCTTGAAATTCGTCTATTACAGCTCCTTTTATATCTTCTACTGAAATTGCTATTCCTTCTATTTTAGATGTTGATAAGTCCACATTTTTAAGAGATGTTTTGAAAAATTGAGCTTGCGTTAAACCTGATGACTCAAAATATATATCTTTTACCTTTGTTTCTTGAAAATAGCTATTTCTTAAAAGAGTATTTTGAAACAAAACTCTTTCAATACTTGCCATAGATAAATTTATATAATTTGCATTTGAATCTAATATTGCTACATTGTATAACCTACTTTCTGAAAAATTACAACCTGTAAGTTTGCAATTTGTAAATTCACATCTAATAAAAGTTGTATTTGAAAATGATGTATTTGCAAAATTGCAGTTAACAAATTTTACATCTCTAAAAGTATTATTATCTAGTTTTATATTTGAAAGGTTTACAGTATCAAACATACATGTTTCAAATTCTATATCGTAAATCTGCTCATTATAATTTTCTAACAAATCAATTTGATTTACTAAAATATTTTCTATTTTTTCTGCTTGCATAATGTCGTTTAGTACATCATTTATATTTTTAGTTATTAAATTCTCTTTTATTAATTTTTGAGGCTTTAAAATATTCATATGTTTCTCCTTTTATTTCTCTAATAGGAATTTCAGAGAAACTTCCTATTAGAGAAAAATATAACCTTAAAAAGCTTTTGACTTTTTAAGGCGTATTTTTTATTTTGTTTGTGCATTCCAAATTACTGGTCTGAAAGTTGCTCTAGAATCCATTCCTCCATTAGTAATAGTACTATATTGTGTATAATATCCAAAAATGTTTCTTCTTGCTATAATTTCTCTGTAGCTAGATGTATCTGATGGAAAAGATGCATCACTTCCATACCACGATTTGGTTTCTGAAAAAGCATATCCTTTTAAATTTACTGAATTTGAATTTATTGTTTCAACATATTTTGAATTCTTATTATTTATTAAAGATTTAACTAGTTCTCCTGAAGAAATATTATCATAGATACTAGCAGTTTGAGTAAACGGTGTATATCCAAAATCCATTACACCTGTAATGTTATTTGTTGTTGAACAATAAGTTCTTTCATTAATAACAACTGAAGTACCAGTTTTGCTTCTTACATTCCCGTATGTACTTGCGCCTAAATATGCTACTGCTGACCAGTCTTTATTTAAAGTTAAATGTGGGTCTAATGAGTTATTTCCAAGTGTTGAATCTGCATTTCTTAAATTATAGCATAAATCATAAGAATCTGATGCTGTTATATTTGTATATGCTGATGTTCCTGGCTTTACTTCAATAGCTGCATTAGATGTAGTAGAAATAGATATAAGAATTAAAGCTACTAATACAACTAAAAATAATTTATATTTATTTTTTATCATTTTAAATCAATTCCTTTCTTTTAATCTTTTTTAGATGGTTCATATTTACTCATCCATATGCCACTAAGTTCTCCATCACTTGTTGTAAATGCTGGATGTACTGTATAATTATTTGGCAATCCATTTGGATACATTTCTGTATTTAATGGTTTATTATTTTTGTCTATAAATATAATGCTTGTAGACTTGTATGTACTATCTGCTCCTATTTGGTACGCATATCTTGGTATCCATACCCACCAACTTTCTAATCCATTTGCCACTGTTTTTACATTTGCCCATATTTTTTCTGAATAATCATACCACTTTGTTGTAACTGTATTTAGTTCTGAAGTGTCTGCATCTTTTAATAATATTTCATCACTAAACTCTTCTGTTTCTGGATTATATATTTCAATATAAGTATTTTCTTCATCAAATCCATCTAAGTTTGGCTCTAATACTTGTTTCATTCCAACTGGCTCGCCATAGCTTGGCTCATATTTGCTCATCCATATTCCACTAAGTTCGCCATCACTTGTTGTAAATGCAGGATGTACTATGTAATCGCTTGGTAATCCGTTTGGATACATTGTTGTATTTAGTGGATTATTATTTTTGTCTATAAATATAACACTTGTAGACTTATATGTACTATCTGCTCCTATTTTATATGCATATCTTGGTATCCATACCCACCAACTTTCTAGTCCATTTGCCACTGTTTTTACATTTGCCCATACTTTTTCTGAATAATTATACCATTTTGTTGTATCTGTATTTAATTCTGAAATATTGGCATCTTTTAATAATACTTCATCACTAAAGCTTTGAGTTTCTGAATTATATATTTCTAAATATGTATAATTTTTGTCAAATCCGTTTAAATCTGGCTCTAATACTTGTTCCATTCCTTTTGGTTCACCATAACTTGGCTCATATTTACTCATCCATATTCCTTTAAGTTCTCCATCACTTGTTGTGAATGCTGGGTGTACTTCATATCCTTCTGGTAATCCATTTGGAAATTTAACTTTATCTAATGGAGTATTTTTCAAATCTACAAAAATAACATCCATTTTTCCAGAGTTGCTATCAGCATTTTTGCTATATGCATATCTTGGTATCCATACCCACCAGCTCTCTAGCCCGTTTGCTATTGTTTTTACGTTTGCCCACTGTTTTTGAGAATAATTGTACCATTTATTTTCACTATTTACAGTATTTAAATCTACTGTAGATAATTGTAACTCTTCTGTAAAGCTATCTGTAACTACATCATACAATTCTATATAAGTATAATTTTTATCAAATCCAGACATATCTGGTGCTAAAGTTTCTAGAGAAGGACTTTGATCAGTTTTTGATGGTTCATATTTGCTCATCCATATACCTTTTAAAGGTTTACCATCTACGGTAAATGCTGGATGTACTTCGTATCCTTCTGGTAAAGTGCCATTGTATTCTGCTTTTAATGGCTTACCTTCAATATCAACATATATGATATGTATAGGCTCAGTAGCACTTGTTCCACTTGCATCTATTTTATATGCATATCTTGGTATCCATACCCACCAACCTTCTAGTCCAGTACCTGTTGTTTTTACATTCGCCCATCTTTGATTTGATGTATATTCATGAAATGTATAGTTTTTATCATCTCGTTGTATAACATTTTTCTTTCCACTACTTATGTAGTCTTTTGCTGTAACTAATATTTGCTCTTGGAAATCTTCTGAATAATATACTATTTCAGTATTTGAACTGCTAAATCCTTTTAAATCTGGTTCATAATATTTTTCTCCGTTTACTTCTACTATACTTGATTCATCTTTTATTATTAAATCTTGCTGTGGTTTAGAATCTGAAGATGTATTTCCTTTTCTTAATTGTGCTACTTGATAACTATGATATACTTTTCCTCCTATAATTGTTGGACTTATTTTAAAAACTGTATTTGACTGTTCATCATAAATGTATGTATCTTCTTTATTTTTTCCAGTTTCTTTATCTACTATATATATTTTAGTAGTATTTTCATTTAAAGTATCTGAATCTTGGTCACTAGGAGTTTCATCGCTAGGTAAACCTTTTCTTACATATATTATTTCTTGCTTTAATGTATCTGGATATGTTAGGTCTGACCTTTCTCCCATATTACTTTCAAAGATTTTTACATTTTCTGTCCCATATATATGTTCGTTCATAACTATGTTTTGTTTCTTTAATTCAACATTTTCCTGAATTTCTTGCATCTCTTGAGCAAAGATTGCAAATTTTGCCCTATTTATAATTCCGTTTTCTCCAACAATTGCAACTAAACTAATGCCCGCTAATATTAAAAGTACTACAATAGTTATAACAAGAGCAATTAATGTAATTCCTCTGTTATTTTTCATCTTTCCCCCCTCTTTTGTATAATAAAGATATATGAATTATGCTATCATATATAAAAAAACAATTCAATATATGTAATTGAATTGTAAAATAATTTTATACAATTTTTGCGGACAAAACAATGTCCGCTTTTCATATAAACTCTATAAAGCTATGTTAAATCCAGCTTCTATTATAGTATCTTTTATTTTTTCTGAAGTTATTTTGCTTTTATCAAAGCTTATTGTTGCAACTGCATTATCAAAATTAACTCTCGCTGTATTTACTCCATCTAAGCCATTAAGAATTTTCTCTAATCTATTTGAGCAACCTGTACATTCCATTCCTTCAATTTTTAACTCTATATTATCCATATAACTTACCTCCATTATTTTTTATATAAAAATTTTAGCACTAGCTAATTTAAAAGTCAAATATTTTAAATTTATATATTTCCTACTATTTCTGTACAAAGTATTTATATTATAGGAAGTTCAGAGAACTTTCCTATAATATAAAAAAGCAAGTAAAATTTATATGTATATTTCATATAATATTTTACCTGCTTTTAAAAGTAGTATTATACTAATATTATATTCATTATATTTTTCTATGTTACTAGAATTTATTTAAGCTTTTCTACTTCCAACATTCCTCCACATTTAGCACATCTGTATTTTAATTTAAAATATTTTGCAATTCTTTGTCTATAACTTATAATGCCACATTTTTTACAAGTTATTCTATAATTATATTGGTTAGCATATTCTTTATAGTCTAAATTGCTTTCTTTATAATCTTCTGCTTTATTTCCAAGTCTTGTTATATTATATCCTAATTTTTGATTTATTAATTTTGCATATTTTTTAAAATTTTCGCCATGATTATTGCATCCTGGAAAACAATGGATTATTTCATGAATTATAGTATTTTTTATAATCTTATCATCTAGATCCATTACCCACTTGCTTATTTCTATATGATGATTTTCAAACAAATCATATTTTATAAATATTTTTCTTCCTTTTTTTATTTTCTTCATAGAAGTTTTTACTGGATTTTCAGATTTACAACATCCATATCTTTTTGTAACTCTTTTGGCAATTTTTATATCTATGTTTCCTAACAAAGGATTTGTTAAATCTATTCCTATTGATTCAAGCTCTCTACAACATTCATTATATAAATTTTTAAGTTTTTCTTCCATATTATTCCTCATTTTTATTTATATAAAAACTGCCACTAATTAAAGTGGCAGTCAACTTGCATTTTATCAATGCTCTACATGAGTTAAACTTTTTAAATTCTACATTAGTTTAAGCCTTGTTATTCACACTTCTGTAGAATCTGACTCTCTTTACACCCAAAGCTTCAGGAGAAGCTTTTCTGTAAAACTTGACTCTGTTTCCGCCCAAAGCCTTAGAAGAAGATTTAACATTGTCTAACTTAATCACATCATAGCCTAATGCATTTTCAAACTTTTTTGATGCAATATTTCTGAAGGTTAAATCTGCATCCGGAATTATGCAAGTACTTCGTGATAATTTATACTGAAAAGGTACATTCATAGCAGTAATTTTATCATTCAAAGTTTGCAAATCCGCTAGTGCGAGATGTTTTCTTCTTACTGAATTATTTTTTGGGATAATGATTCTGTCTTTTCCTGTAAGATGCTGATGTACAGTAGCCACTAAGCATAATGCAGATATCCGCTTGGAAGTTTCAATCGAGTTTATCTTGGGTGTCATAAAAATCCTCCTATCATATTTTGCGTGCTACAGCTCACAAATTAAATTTACGGAGGTCCCCGTACTTTCATACGTTTCATTCCTTTCTCATGTGTAATACCTAAAAATTAAGTAATTAATATTTTAGCACTTTTTTTAGCTTAAGTCAAATTTTTTAACTAGTTTTAATGTGTGTCAAAAATCTCTGCACAGCGGAATGATTTTACCACACCCAGTTGAAAGCGTCCCTAATTCAATGTATAATAAT
>CAKPKP010000017.1 GCA_934167495.1 uncultured Clostridia bacterium
TAAAAAAAATTACATTAATTAGGGACGGACTGGGTGTGGTATTATTTTCCGCACTCCACTCCGTCCCCATTGACACACATTGACATATAAAAAAACTGAAAATTAGCTTTATATACTATATTTTCAGTTTTTTATATTATATATTTCTTTTTATTATTTTATTTGCATTATTTCTTAAAAAATGATTTTAATAATAATCCTGCACCTGCAGCCATTAATATTAACATTATTATGTAATCAAACATTGATGTTGTTGTAAATCTTATATCTATATTCATTATAATTGAAGCAATTATAAATATTCCTCCTAATATTGATAATATTTTAGCTAATATAGATTTTGGATTGTAAAATAACCATATAATTCCTGCTATTAGTGGTATAACTATAAGTCCAGATGAGATACTAAAATTTCCTATTCTCCAACTATAAAATCCAAATCCACTACTTACAACTGTTTTATTTAATATAAAAAATAATCCTAATGCAAGTAAAATTAATCCTATATAAAATTCTATTGAATCAGTTGCTTTTCTTTTTTCAGTATTTTCAGACATATTAATCCTCCTTTGTTTTTTTATATTACATTAATAAATATAATGCCCATAACCATTTTCCTGTTTTTATTGTTAAATATATTCCAACAATTGCATATGCAATATCTGGCAAGTTCTTAGATGTTTCTTTCGCTGACATAACTAAATTATCAACATCAACATCTAATCCTAATATACTTATAATTGTATGTTCTTCTTCTGGTGCTTCGTTTACAACACTAATATTATAGCTCTCAATATTATTGGCTTTAAATGTTACTTTGTAATTATAACTTTCATTTTGATTTATTTCAGCAATTTTTACATACTTAGTTGCTGCAAGCAAATCTTGCGAATTATACAAATCAATTTTTATATATTTTTCTTGAATATCGTTTGTGCCATTATTAGTTACTTTTAAATTAATAAAGCCATTTACATTTGTAGCTTTTATTTTAGAAACATCTAATACAATATCACTCGTACTTTCTACTTTTCCATTATCTTTTATTGAACCATACATTGTATAAAAAGCAATAAATTGTATTATAAGTGTTACTATAAAGAAACCTACAATCCACAAAAAATATTTAAAGAAAGTTTTCATTCTTTCCATATTACACTCTCCTATAATTATCCATACTATTAAATATTATACAACAGTGTACATAATTTGTAAATATATTATTTGCCTGTATTTCCCAAAAAATCATTTTTAAGCACAATAATTTTGCGTTTTTGTCAAAAGTTATCCACGTTTTTAAGTAAAAATGTGGATAACTTTATTGTTTTTTCTATTTTTCATTCATTTATTTTCGTTTTTTTATTTTCGTTTTTTTATTTTCTATTTTTGAACTATTAGTAGTTTATATTATCGAAAAATTTTTTTCAATAATTATTACAGATGTTATTAAAATGTAAAAACCATGTAATATATTTACTCAATTGTTACATTTTCATTTCCTACAATTTCTTTAAATTCATTTAATATTTTATCTGTTATAAAAATTCCTGCACAAGGCTTTATTCCTTCATTATCTTCTATATTAAGAAGAATATTTGCTCTATCTCCACTAAAAAATTTTATTGCTCCTTTTAGCCTATTTCTAGTTTCATCATCAAGATTTACAATATTTATAATTAACTTCTTTCTTTGATTATTAATTTCAGGTTTTGTAGTACTTTCTGTATTAAACAATTTTATATCTCTTGCAACAATAGTAGAAGCTTCGTCTTCCCTTATACTAATTCTTCCTTCTACGAGCACTATTGAATCTTCTATTAATATATTTGAAGCTTTGCTATAAACACTATCAAATACAATTATTTCAGCAGTACCATATAAATCTTCAATTGTTACAAAAGCCATTATAGTATTATTTTTTGTATATTTCTTCTTTATTGATGTAACAATTCCAATATATTTTACAAATTGACCATCTTTAAGTTCCATGCCTTGTTCTAACTCCTCACCAGATAATTGTATAGAATTTATATTTGATGTTTTTTCAATTTGTTCTCTATATTTTTCTAAAGGATGACCAGATATATAAAACCCTATCATTTCCTTTTCCATTGATAATAATTCTTTTTCACTAAATTCTTCTCTTATAGTGTAATTATATTTTATTTCATTTATATTAGTATTTTCAGAAATATCAAACATAGAAACTTGATTTTCCATTGTTTTCCTATTTCCATCACTAATAGTATCTAATATCGTTTCAAAAGATTCTAATAAAGTTCTTCTTGTATGTTCCATATTGTCAAAAGCACCTGCTCTTATTAAACTTTCAATGCATTTTTTATTTACAGATTCTTTTTGTATTCTTTCGCAAAAATCTTCAAAACTTTTGAACTGACCATTTCTCTTACGTTCATCTACAATTGCGTTAACTGCATTTCCTACATTTTTTATACTTCCTAATCCAAATCTAATTTTTCCATTTTTTACAGTAAATTTAACATCACTTTCATTTATATCAGGTTTTAAAATTTCTATTTGTAGTTTTTTACATTCTTCTATATATATTGGAACTTTATCTAGATTTCCTAAAAAACTGTTTAAAGTAGCAGCCATAAGTTCTTCTTTATAATATGCTTTTAAATATGCAGTTCTATAAGATACAACTGCATATGCTGCTGCGTGTGACTTATTGAATGCATATTTTGCGAATTCTGCCATTTCGTCAAATATTTTGTTTGCAGACTTTTCATCTATACCATTTCTAACACAGCCAGGAACTATAACATTACCATTTTCATCTGTTTGACCATGAATAAATATTTCTCTTTCTTTTGCCATTACGTCAAGTTTTTTCTTTCCCATTGCACGTCTTACTAAATCTGCTCTTCCTAAAGAATACCCTGCAAGCTCTCTTACTATTTGCATTACTTGTTCTTGATATACCATACAGCCATATGTTACATTCAAAATTGGCTCTAATGAAGGATGTGTATATTCTGCATGTTCAGGGTCTTTTTTATTTTTTATATATCTTGGTATCTGATCCATAGGGCCTGGTCTATATAAAGAAACTCCCGCAATTATATCTTCTAAACAGTCAGGTTTTAACTCCTTCATGAAGTTTGTCATTCCAGCACTCTCAAATTGAAAAATACCATATGTTTTTCCTTCTTGCCATAACTTATATACATTTGGATCAGACATGTCTTTATCAAATTCAACATCTATTCCTCTATTTTCTTTTACTAGTTTTTTTGCATCCTCTATTACAGTTAATGTTCTTAATCCTAAAAAGTCCATTTTTAGAAGTCCTAATTCTTCTAATAAAGTCATGGTATATTGAGCCATTGCTGTACCTTCATTTGTATAAAGAGGTACATACGTATCAACTGGATCTTTTGTAATTACTATTCCACATGCATGCATAGAAGCATTTCTAGGTAACCCTTCTAATCCCATAGATATATCTATTAATTTTTTTACTTCTTCATCACTTTCATATAATTCATTTAATTCTCTATTTTCTTCTAATGCTTTTTTTATTGTTATATGCAATTCCATAGGAATCATTTTCGCAATTCTATCCGCTTCTGAATAAGGTACATCAAGAACTCTTGCAACATCACGAATAACACTTCTTGCAGACATAGTTCCAAAAGTAATTATTTGTGACACATGATCTTCTCCATATTTTCTATTAACATAGTCTATTACTTCCTGTCTTCTCTCGTAACAAAAATCCACATCAAAATCAGGCATACTAACTCTTTCTGGATTTAAAAATCTTTCAAAAAGTAAAGTATACTTAATTGGGTCTATATCAGTTATTCCTATAGCATATGCTGCAATTGAACCTGCTCCAGAACCACGTCCTGGGCCTACTGGGATTCCTACAGTTTTTGCATAATTAATATAATCCCAAACTATTAAATAATAATCTACATATCCCATCTTTTCTATAACAGAAATCTCATATTCTAATCTATCCATTATAGATTTATCTGGATTTTCACCATATCTTTTTTTCATTCCGTCATAACAAAGTTTTCTAAAATACTCTTGGTGCGTTTTAAATTCTTCTGGCACATCATAATTTGGAAGTTTAGTTACTCCAAATTCGAATTCAAAATTACATTTCTCTGCTATTTTCACAGTATTTTCTATTGCTTCTGGAATATTTGAAAAATAATTTGCCATTTCTTCTGGAGATTTTATATAAAACTCTTCTGTTTCAAATCTCATTCTGTCCTCATCATTCATCTTTTTTCCAGTTTGAATACATAGTAATACTTCATGATTATAACTATCTTCTTTTTTCAAATAATGTGCATCATTTGTAGCAACTAATGGAATATCTAGTTCTTTAGATAATTCAACTAATTTCTGATTTACTAAAACTTGTTTTCTTAATCCATTATTTTGAACTTCCAAATAATAATCATCTTTAAAAACTCTCTTATGCCATAATGCTATTTCTTTTGCCTTTTCAATGTCATCTCTAAGGATTGCTTGGTTTATACTTCCTGCTAAACATGCACTTAAACAAATTAATCCTTCACTATATTTTTCTAATATTTCTAAATCAATACGTGGTTTATAATAAAATCCTTCTGTAAAACTTAATGAAACAAGTTTGATTAAATTTTGATATCCGGTTTTATTTTTTACTAATAAAATTAAATGTGAATATTCTGAATCTAAATTTGATTCTTTACTAAACCTACTTCTTGGCGCTACATAAACTTCACATCCTATAATGGGTTTTATATCGTTTTTCTTACATTCTTTAAAAAAATTAACAGCTCCAAACATAACGCCATGATCAGTAAGAGCAATAGCTTTCATTCCTAGCTCTTTTGCTCTTACTGGTAAATCTTTTATTCTGTTTGCACCATCTAATAAACTATATTCACTATGAACATGTAAATGTACAAAATCTGGCATTTTTATTTCTCCTTGTTATAATACTTTTATTAATTCTTCTAGATTTTTCCCTTGTACTTTTGGTATACTAATAATCTCAAATTTAGATACTTTATCTCCAAATTTTATTTCAACGATATCCCCAATTTTAACTTCATAACTTGGTTTTACTACTCTACCATTAACTACAACTCTTCCACCATCTGCAATTTCATTTGCAACTGTTCTTCTTTTTATTACTCTGCTAACTTTTAAAAACTTATCTAATCTCATAAAATTCTCCCTGCATTTTAGTTCATTTGAACTGTTCCTATAATACTATTTAAATCTTCAATATTATGTTTTTTCATGTATTTTTCAATACCTTCTATTGTTTTAATACTTATTGATGGATCTGTGAAGTTTCCTGAACCTATTGATATTGCTGTTGCACCAGCTAACATAAATTCTATTGCATCTTCTCCATTCATTATTCCACCTAATCCCAATACTGGTATTTTTACCGCTTTTGATATTTGATATACCATTCTTACTGCAACTGGTTTTACAGCTGGACCAGAAAATCCACCTGTATTATTTGCTAAAATTGGTCTTCTTTTATCAATATCAATTTTCATTCCTAATAATGTGTTTATTGCAGATATTCCGTCTGCTCCAGCATCTTCTGCACCTTTTGCAGGTAATGTTATATCAGTTACATTAGGTGTAAGTTTTACAATAAGAGGCTTATCTAACACTTTTCTTACTTTAGATGTTACTTCTTTTACTCCTTCATAAGTTGTACCAAAAACTAAGCATCCAGCTTTAACATTTGGACATGATAAGTTTAATTCAACACCATCTATGTCTAATGTATTTAATATTTTGCATAGTTCTACATATTCTTCTATAGTACTTCCACATGCATTAACTATTATTTTGGTATCAAACTTTCTAAGCCAAGGTAAATCATTTTCCGCAAAATATTCTACACCAGGATTTTGAAGTCCTATACTATTTAACATTCCACCTTCAACTTCACATATTCTTGGAGGTTTATTTCCTGGTCTTAATTTTAAAGATGTTCCTTTAGTTATAATTCCACCTAATTTATTTAAATCCATAAATTCTGAAAATTCTCTTCCATAGCCAAAAGTTCCTGAAGCTACTGTAACAGGGTTTTTCATTTTAATTCCAGCTAAATTTACTTCTGTATTCATATTAACACTCTCCTTAACTTATATTTCTACATCTTTTGAATAAAATACTGGTCCATCTTTACAAACATGTCCATATCTTTCTTCACCATTTTTTATAACTTTAACTGCACATCCTAAACAAGCACCTATACCACATCCCATTCTTTCTTCTAATGAGATTTGACATTTTATATTATTTTCGTCTGCATATGCCTTTACGGCTTTTAACATTGGTAATGGACCACATGCATAAATCATATCTGGTTTTTCATCTCTTTTTAAGAAATCTATTGCAAAACCTTTTTCTCCATAACTGCCGTCATCTGTAGTAATTATTAAATTATCAGATACTGCTTTAAATTCATCTTCTACTACAACAAAATCTTTATTTCTGAATCCTAAATAAGTATTTATTTTAGTTTTACCTTTTAATTGTTTTGCAAGTTCATATAACGGAAATACACCTATACCACCGCCTATTATTGCTACTTTATCAAAATTATCCACTTCAAAAGTTCCTAATCCTAATGGGCCTAGTATGTCTATTTCATCACCTACTTGCTTTTCTGATAAGCATTTTGTTCCTTTTCCCTTAACTTGAAAAATAACTTCAATATTATTTCCATCAATATTAAAAATACTAATAGGTCTTCTTAAAAATACTGTTGATGTATCTGCTACTTTCATCTCTATAAAGTTTCCTGGTTTTGCATTTTTAGCAATGTTTTCTGTTTGCAATGTATATTTAAATAAATCTTCTTTTATTTGTTCTTTATTTATTAATTTAGCTTTCTCATCATATTTCATTTTATTTACCTCCACATATTATTTCTGTATTGCTTGGTTTAAGTCTTCTCTCATTCTTATAGCCTCTGCTCGTGTAGCCTCAGCAAATTGTTCTTCACTATATTTTTCTTTCCATCTATCTGATTTGTAAGCACACATTAAACCTCTTGAACTATTTACTATTCCACCAATTCCATTTTTAAATCCTAATGCTATATCTTCCGCTTTTCCTCCTTGTGCTCCATAACCAGGAATTAAAAAGTATGAATGTGGCATTATTTTTCTTAGTTCTTCTAATTGTTCTCTATATGTTGCTCCAACAACACTAGAAATTGAGCTATATCCATACTCTCCAATTAACTCTTCTCCCCAAGAATTAACTAACTCTGCAACTTTTGCATATATTGTTTTTCCATCTTCTAATTTTAAATCTTGTAATTCTCCAGATGAAGGATTTGAAGTTTTTACTAACACAAAAATTCCTTTATTATATTTCTTGCAATCTTCTATAAATGGTTTTACGCCATCTATTCCTAAATATGGATTTACTGTTACAAAATCAATATTTCCCATTATATATGTTTCATTATTAGCTATAGGAGTTTCTCCTAAAAAAGCATTTGAATAAGCTTGAGCAGTTGTTCCTATATCTCCTCTTTTTGCATCAGCAATAACTATCATATCTTTTTCTTTTGCATATTTGCAAATTTCTTCAAATACTTGCATTCCCTTAAATCCAAACATTTCATAAAAAGCTGTATTTATTTTTACCGCTGGAATTATATCACATATAGAATCTATCAATCTTTTATCAAATTCTAAAATAGCCTCCATTGTACCATTAAAATCTTTTTCATATTTAGATTTAATACATTCTGGAACCATATCATATCTTGGATCTAATCCTAATACAGTTGGATTATTCATTTTTTTTATTTTATCTATTAATATATCTATTGCGTTTTTCATAAAACCCTCCATTATTTTGCTTCGTATACTACTCTACCATTAACTATTGTATATTTTACTTTGCCTTGTAACTCTTTACCTATCCATGGTGTATTATGTGATTTTGACACTATCATATCTTCTGTATATGTATATTTTTTATTTGAATCAAATATTGTAAAATCAGCATCTTTTCCTTCTTTAATTTCACCTTTATTTAATTTTAATAATTTAGCTGGATTATAAGACATAAGTCTTACCATATCTAAATATGTAATATGTCCTGGAGCTACTAAATTTGTTATAGTTGCTGCTAAAGCAGTTTCAAATCCTATTATACCATTTGGAGCTGATGCTAATCCTTTAGCTTTTTCATCTGTAGCATGTGGTGCATGATCTGTTATAATAGCATCTATAATACCATCTTTTAACCCTTTTATTATTGCTTGTCTATCTTTTTCTTCTCTTAATGGAGGATTCATTTTTGCATTAACACCAGATTTTAATACTTCTTCAACTGTAAAACTATAATAATGAGGACATGTTTCACAAGTTACCTTAACACCTCTTTGTTTTGCACTTCTTATAGTATTAACTGTTGTTTCTGTGCTTATATGACATATATGAGTATGTAATTTATTTGTTTCTGCAATAACAACGTCTCTTGCTGCCATAATTTCTTCTGCTTCTGGTAAAACTCCCTCAACACCTAATTCTTCTGCTATTTTTCCAGCGTTTATAGCTCCAGCAGAAACTGATTTTTCTTCGCAATGCTCTGATACAAAGCTTCCTAATTTATTAGCTTTCATCATTGCTTCTCTAATCATTCTAGCGTTTTCAACTGGTCTTCCATCATCAGAAAAAGCTATAGCACCTGATTTTAACTGTTCTTCAAAATCAACTAATTCTTTGCCTTCTTCACCTTTTGTTACACTTGAAAAAGGTAATACATTACATAAATTTACTCTTCTTGCTTCATCTATTATTCTTTTCAAAACAATAGCGCTATCTGGAGTTGGATTTGTATTTGGCATAGGACAAATAGTAGTAAATCCACCCTTAACAGCGCTTTTTGATCCAGTTTCTATTGTTTCTTTATGCTCTCCCCCTGGTTCTCTTAAGTGACAATGCATATCAATCATTCCTGGCATTATATATAAATTTGTACAATCTATTATTTCATCGACTTTATCTTCAATAGATTTTTGAATTTTAACAATTTTAGTGCCTTCAATTAATACATCTAATACTTCTTCTGTGTTGCTTGCGTAATCAATTACTGTTCCATTTTTTAATAAAATACTCATATAAACCTCCTAAATAAATTTTAACTATAATATCATTTATTTAGAGTTTTTTCAACACTTACATTTTATTATTTTTTTCTTCTTATAATCCATCCGTTTTCAACTTCATGCGGAATTTCCAAAATTACCTTTTGTTCTGCTACTCCTGGATTTACAGTATGAATTTCTTCATCTGTATCTATATCCCATAATTTTTCTATTTTAAACTCTATTGGTTTTATTTCTTTTGGAACTAATAATTCTAAAGTATCACCTACTGTTAATTTATTTCTTATTTCTATAACAGTTCTTTTGCTATCTTTTGGTTCTATTACTTTTCCTCCAAATTCATATTCTGCATTATATTGTCTTCCTGAATAATCTTGAAAATCTTTATTATCTCTACTATTAAAATAAAATGTAGTAAGTCCTCTTGTTTTTGTTTTTTCTAATTCATTCAAATATTTTGTATAATCGTAATTACTAGGATCTTTTTTGTAATCATCTATAGCATTTCTATATGCATTTATTACAGTTGCTAAATAATATTCTGTTTTTAATCTTCCTTCTATTTTTATACTATCTATTCCCATATCAATTATCTCTGGAATTTCTTTTATTAAACATAAATCTTTAGATGAAAAAATATAAGTTCCTTTATTATCTGATTCTACTGGCATTAAGTTTCCAGGTTTATTAGTTTCTTCAACATATACATTATAAGCCCATCTGCAACTTTGAGCACAGTCTCCTAAATTTGCACTTCTTTGAGCTAAGAAATCGCTTAAGAAGCATCTTCCGGAATAACCAAAACATATAGCACCATGTGCAAAAATTTCGACTTCTAATTCTTCTGGTTTATTTTTCATTATTTCTTTTATTTGCTCTTTATTTAATTCTCTTCCTAAAATTACTCTTTTCGCACCATTCTTATACCAAAAATTTGCTGTATGATAACTTACTGTATTTGCTTGTGTACTTATATGTAAAGGAATATCTGGTGCTTCTTCTCTTATAATATCGACAATTCCTCCATCTGATACTATTACACCATCTACCTTTAGCTTATTTAATAATCTTGCTTGTTTTTTTATCTCCTCATAGCTTTCATCCCAAGCATAAATATTCATTGCAACATTTATTTTTTTATTAATTGATTTTGCATATTCAACTGTTTTTATAAGTTCACTTTCTTGCATTTGAGTTCTCGTTCTTAAAGATAAATCATGTGTTCCTACATATACGCAATCCGCTCCATACATATATGCAATTTTTGCTTTTTCAAAAGAACCAGCTGGTGCCAATAATTCTATTTCTTTCATATATTCCTCCATTTTTTACTTCTCTGATTAATATTCGTATTATTCATTATACTACATATAACATAATTTGTAAATCAGTAACATTTTTCTTTCAAAATTAAGCTTATTTTTGTTTTTAGTTGATTTTTTGCGTATTTGGTGGTATAAATAATATATGCTTAATTGCAAATTTATATTTTAGAAAGGATAATGCCATATGAAAAAATCGCGGAAATTGTTTGTCTTGTCTGGCTCAGAAAGAGATGTAAATATCGTTATTGAAGAGCTTTCATGCAGATACAAAGCTTTAATTTCTGCTAATTTTTGTACAGAAAATGATATCTGTGCTATTTTTAACATTAATAAAAGCATTGTTTGCGCACAAGAAAACTTTTCTATTCTTCCAAACAAATTTCTCAAAGATGCTATATGTATCAAAATCATAAACAATTGGTCAATCAATAAAAATGATTTAACTCAAGACTTCATTAATATTGATGCTGAGTCTATACCTTGCCAATTTAAAATGATTGCTGACAAATATAATTGCGATCTTGGAGACGAAACAGAAGACGTTTTCGCACTTACAGGAAATAAAATTATAAAAAATTGTAATCTTTGTGCTCCATGCTCTTCTTCCGATAATGGCAAAAACATAAACAGAGTCATTTATATGAATGACAATTTTTTTGTTATGCCAACATTAGGTGGATTTTTAAAAGGTGATTTACTTATTATTCCAAAGAGACATGTTTTTTCGATTGCAAGTCTTCCTAAAGATTTTAGGTCAGATTTCTTAAAAGTTTTATCAGATACTAAATATATCTTGAACTTGACTTACAAAGTTTCTGATTTTCTAATCTGGGAAAATGGTAGTAATATGCATAGCAAAAATATCGCTAAAGATTCTATTACTCATGCAAATGTACATATTGTACCTACTTCAAAGGTTACAGCAAAAATAATAAAGGAAAAATACAATGTTCCTTTATCTCCTATTTCTTTTGATCAGCTCACAAATTATTCTAACGCTTCTTATTTACTCTTAAAGAGTGATGATGGCTGGGAAATATGTTCAGATCCTAGATTTTACATTCCTAGACAATTTGTAAGACAGGTTTTAGCCGAGCGTTATAATATTCCTGGAGATCAATGGAATTGGCGAATTCATCCTCTTATAGATAGTTTAAACCGTACTACGGACCAAATTACAAGTGCTTTAAAAGCAAATTGGTCTAAGCTTCCTAATCATATAAGGGAAAATTGCAGAATGTTTTTATAATTTTTATTTTTTCATTGAATTAATCCGAAAAAGGTTAATAGCAGTTCATAATTGAATTACTATTAACCTTTTTTTATCTAATATGATTAAAATGCCTAAAAATATTGAGATGTAAACTATTTTAGAAGTTTGCACCCCAACTATTGACATTGAACCTTTTTTGCAAACAAAAAATCAACCAGATTTTACTTCTGATTGATTTTTTTACCTGAACAAAAACTTTGTTGGTGGCTCGAAGTGGAATCGAACCACTGACACGGGGATTTTCAGTCCCCTGCTCTACCAACTGAGCTATCGAGCCATTATATTAAAAAATATCTAGTTATTACTAGCTAGATATTTTATGGCGACCCGGAACGGGCTCGAACCGTCGACCTCTAGCGTGACAGGCTAGCGTTCTAACCAACTGAACTACCGGGCCAAAAATGGTGGTCGCAATAGGGCTCGAACCTATGACCCCCTGCTTGTAAGGCAGATGCTCTCCCAGCTGAGCTATGCGACCATGTCCTTTCGACATGACTTAGTATACATGATTTTTTATAATCTGTCAATAGTAAATTTTAATTTTTTTTAATTTTTTTTCTTTTTTTAGTTTCACTAATGAATTTTTACGTTTATTGCTACATTTCAGCTATTTTTACCATTTATATTTATTTTGTAAATTTGTAAATCATCTAAATAAAAAATCTTGTCATCTACAACATTTATAAAAGTATCTCCACCATTTATTTTTACAATATCTTTTATTTCCATGTTTTCAACATTTAAACTATAAATCATTCCATTATTATAATAGTATATTATATTATCTACAACGTTAAAATGTTCTGCTACTACTTCACTGCTTACTAATTGGGATTTATTATTTTTTAAATTTATTCTTTCTAATCTATTTGAATTAATTCCAATATAATATATATAATCACCTGTAACTTGAAAACTTTTTGCTGTTTCTGCTTTTGCTAACTCTTTATCTTTACTACCATCTAAATTCATTCTTCTTATTCTATTATTAAGATCTGTGTAGTATATATAATTTTTAGTTACTTGAAAATTCTGCACAGGAGTTTCTGAAATTTTATTTTTCTTTTCTCCTGAAATACTTATTTTGGTTATATAATTTTTTTCATTTTCATTATTTAAATAATATACCCATTCGTCTTCAACATAAATTGATGTATATATAGAATTTATATTTGCTATTACTGATTTTTCTGTTCCATCTTTCTTTATTTTTATTATATTCAATTTATAACTCTCACCTAATGTTACATAAAAAATCCAATCATTTTGAATATTAATTGAGTATGCTAAATCATCTATTATAAGTGTTTCTTCACCGTTTTTATCTATTTTATATATTCCTTCTGGATATTTATCATAATATATGTTCTCACCATCTTTTATAGCTAATCCCATATTCATTAAATTTCCATTATATTTTTCCTCAGTTTTTGGATTATTCAAATCAATTATAAATTTAATAGCAATTACAATTAATATAATTGCTATTATAATAAAGATATATCTTTTTTTCATTTATTTACCTCTATTGCTCAATATTATTTTCTTCGTTTCCACCATTTTGCTCTGGTAATGATACTACTGTACTCTGCATATTATTGTTTATTATATTTAATGTTGTTAATTTTTCTTTATATACTGTAACTATTTTTTCAACTATAGAGTTTCTTACTAATAATAAATCTTCATCTGATAAAGAGTCTAAAAATAAACAATTATCATCTGTTAATTTATCTATATTAACATTTCCAAAATTAACTTTATTTTCAAGTTTTACGACAGTATTATTTTCTGAATCTTTATAAGATATTTCTAAATTATTCTTTATAGTAGCTGATGTAGAATTTCCATCTATGTTAAAATCAATAATAATTTTTTTATTTACTTCTCCTTTTGAAATATAACCAATATCCAATGTCAAATTATTTTGATCATCTCTCTTCATGTTTATATTTAAACCATTCTTTTCTTCTGTAGTATTTTCTAAATAAGTCATATTAATTTTATTTAAACTATTATCACTTATGAAATCAACTTCAATATCAGCTTGATTATAAATATCACATCTTATTTTTATAACATTTTCTTCATTAATATACAAAGTTAATTTCATTTTTTCATTATCATTAGTTTCTTGTGAATTTGCCTCGTCTATATATTTTTGAATTCTACTTTTTATTTTATCTTGTGTTATATTTTTATTCTCTATAATTTGAAATTTTTGAGCTATTGTATTTATTAATTCATCATCATTTTTTATTTCGTTTAGTATATTTACATATAAGTTTTTAAATTCATTTTCATTTAAAACAACATTATATGCTAATGTTGTATAACTTTTATTATCTACATTAACTATAACATCTCTTTGAACATTAAATCTCTCTGGAGCAATCTGATTATATAAATAATCTTTATATTTATTTTTTACACTTTCTTTATATTCACCATCTAAATATAAAAAATCTCCAAACTTTATATCATCAAAATTTTCAGGTATTGAAACTGCTGTAATTACGCCTATTTTCTTCAAAACATCTTTTAAATTGTTTAAATCTAATCCTACATATTTATTAACTATTTCGTCAGATTTTATCGCAAATTTATTATTCTCCTTTATTTCTTGTACAGAAATTATATCATTATTGGCATATTTTAATTTTATATCAGCAAAATTTAATGAATTACCTACATCTTTTTTTGTAGAATATTCTAATGTAGCTTTGTTTAAATCATATCCATTCCACATATTTTTATTTGTATTTATAGAAACTGTTGTAGCTGTTTCATTATTTTCATTTTCTACTCTATTTATAATATTTACATATTCATCTGTATTTAATATTTTCTCTATATTAGTATTAGCTAAGTAATAAAAGAATTCTTTTTTATTAGTATCATCTATAATTTCTTCTTTTACATTTAATTTAAAATATACATATGCTGATACTGAACCTACAAGTGCAAGTACAACTAAGATTATTACAAATATTAAAACTGCTTTTCCATTATTATTTTTTCTAAAAAAATTCATATATTCCTCCCATGCTAATATTCGAATTATATTATACTATAAAAATAAAAAAAATAACAAGCCTCTTATCTTGTTATTTTTCTTATTTATTACCATTTCTATACTATTTCTCTTTCATTTCATATAATATGCAAAACAAATCTTCTAATTTACTTTTTCCACTATCACTCAACTCATCAAAAATTTCATTATATAAATTCGCATATCTATCATATAATTCATCCATTATATTCACCTCACATTTGTATATACAACATTATACTGTATAGGATAATATATATAAAGATTAATGTCAATATATTCCAATTAATATTAACTTAATATTTTTATTGCACACTTTATTCCGTCCACTCCAGCTGACATTATTCCTCCTGCATACCCAGCTCCTTCACCACAAGGATAAAGTCCCTTTATATTCGAACATAATTCTTCATTTCTTAGTATTTTTATTGGTGAAGAACTTCTTGTTTCAACACCAGTTAATATTGCGTCTTCTTTTGCAAAGCCTTTTATTTTTTTATCAAAATATACGATTCCTTCTTTTAATGTTTTTGAAACAAACTCTGGTAATATATCATTTAAATTAGAAAGAGTTACTCCTGGTTTATATGTTGGTTTTACCTCTCCTATTTGTGTTGATTTTTTATTATTTAAGAAATCTCCTACTAATTGAATTGGCGCAAAATAATTTCCTCCACCTAATTTAAATGCTGCTTCTTCTAAACTTTTTTGAAAATACATTCCTTCTAAAACATCATCACTATTAAAATCTGTTGTTTTTATATCAACTAAAACTGCACTATTAGCATTTTCTCCATCTCTTGCAAACTTACTCATTCCGTTTGTTACTATAGTATTTTCCTCACTTGAAGATGCCATTACAGTACCTCCTGGACACATGCAAAAAGTATAACAAGAACGTTCCTCTCCATGGTATGCCAATTTATATTCTGCTGGTGGAAGTTTCAATTTAGTTTTCTCTCCATATTGTGATTTATTTATTAACTCTTGCTTATGCTCTATTCTAACACCAACTGAAAAATTTTTCTTTTCCATTACTACACCCTTTTCATGTAGTACTTTAAACAAATCTCTTGCACTATGACCTACTGCTAAAATAACACAATCAGTTTCTATTCTTTCATTGCAAATTACTGCTTTTATTTCATTATTTTCAAATTCGAAATCAGTAACTTTATTATTAAATAAAAACTCTCCACCTAATCTTATAATTTCATTTCTCATGTTTCTAATTACATTTATCAAATTATCTGTTCCTATATGTGGTTTATTTATATATAAAATTTCCTTAGGAGCTCCAAAATTATAAAATTCTTGTAATACTTTTCTACATAATGGATTATTTATTCCTGTTGTAAGTTTTCCATCAGAAAAAGTTCCAGCTCCACCTTCTCCAAATTGTACATTTGAATTGCAATTTAACTTACCTGTTTTTAAAAATTCATCTACATCTTTCTTTCTCTCATCTACCGTTTTTCCTTGTTCTATTACTATTGGTTTAACTCCGTTTTGAGCTAAAGTAAGAGCCGCAAAAAGGCCTGCAGGTCCAGCGCCTATTATTACTGGCTTTTTATACTTACAATTATTTTCTATTTTGTCTATAAGTTTTTCTGAATCATTTATAATCTTTACATTTTTTAACTTTTTTTCATTTTTAAGTTCTATATCTATCGTATAATTATAGTAAATATCATCTTTATTTCTTGCATCAATTGATTTTTTAAAAATATTCCAACTTGTAATTTCATTAATATTTATTCTATTTTTTTTGCACACATAATTTATTAATTCACTATCAGTTAAATCTTCTCTTACTTTTATATTTTCTATTCTAACCATTTTATTCTCCTTTTTTTCTTTATAATTATATAATACTTTAAGCACTTTTACAATTTGATTTTTTACATATCTTGAAAAAATAGACATAATATGGTATAATTAATTTATAAATTTTTAAGGAGGCCATTCTATGGAAAACAAATCATCCTCAAACACTGAAAGAATCCCCTGCAGATCATCAATGCTTCTTGCTAAGGCAAAAGCTAAGACTGCAAAAGCAGAAAAGAACAAGGATGATAAAAAAGTCTCTGAACATCGGAGAAATTATCCTCCCTGAGTTTTAAAATATTAAAACTCATACAAAAAACCGATGCACCTTTTGGTACGTCGGTTTCTTTATGTTTTAATACCCTAATTCTTCTATTATTTCTTTTACTTCATTTTTATATTCATCTGATACAGAAACATACATAATCGTGTTATTAACTCTAGAAAGAATAGTATATCTTCCATTTGATGTTAACATATATTTTGCGTAGTTTTTTAAACTAATGTTAGTTCTTGAATACGAATTTCCTTTACCTGATTCTAACTTAGAATACATATTTTTATAAAATCTATTTGCGATATCACTATCAGTATATTCATAAAATTCTATTTGATATCGATTTTCACTTTCTACTGCATTATATACCTTTTGTATATACTCATTTTCAGCATTTTGACTTGTAGCATCAATCATAAAAAATTCTTTATTCTCCATAATCTGCTTAAACTCTTCAGATGTAATTGATGTTTTTTCTTTATTATAATTTGTAAGAACAACTCCTATTATGGCTAGTATACTTATTATAAATATTACAACTATTATTCCTATTATCAAAGATTTTTTCATTAGTATTCCCCCCTTTTTTCATATAATAACATTCATACAAAATAAAGTCAATTTATTTATATAATACAATTTTTTACTATAAAGTAATAGCAAAAAAACACCCAAACTAATTTAAATTAATTTGAGTGCTTTTGGCTGTTACTTTATGTTCCATTCCGTATAAAGTAATAAACTTGCAGCAAACGAAACGATAGCATTAAAAGCAATGTATTTCCAAATATCGTAATAGCTGAAAAAACTTGCAAACATAAAGAACGTTGCAACGGAAACCGCTATTATGGACACAATTGTGAATATTGCCTTTCCTTTTGTTTTCATAATCTTCTTGTTCTGAACTTTAGCACAAATGTAACCAATAGTCCAAAACACAACGGAGCTTATGCCGTACTGTATCCAGTTTTGGTAATGCAACATTTTTAATAATGCAAATAAAACCGGAAATGCTACAATTTCGTATTTGAAGTCCAACTTATTTTTTGCCATGCTGTTCATCATTCTTCCTCCTTAATTCTTTACAACAAAAAATAATTTAAAACTTGCCTCCTTTCACAAATTTATTTGTGAAATATATATAAAATGCTCAAAGCATATAATTATTATACATCAAATTAACATAAAATTCAATAGTTCATATTTAGCATCAATTTATACTCTACTTTAGTATTATTTTAATACACTTTAACAATTTTATGTATATTAATTTTCTCCTAATTTTTCAAACAAATCATTATATACTTTATTAGCATCTATATAATTTACCATTGTAATTATATGTTTATTGTCTGTTAACTCATATGACGTATCATCTTTTACATTAGGACAACTTATTTCTTTACTTGTAAACCAAGTTTTATTTATCATATATGCAATTACAGAAATATCCCATATAATTCGTCTTTCTTGTATTCCATGATATCCGTCATTATAAAATCTATCTATTAAATAATTGCATAATTCACTTTTATCTTTTAAATAATATTTCAATTCATATATTGATGTTATTAAATTTGAAGCTACATTTTTGCAAGGTATAATAGTTAATTTTACTTTTGATTCAAATACAATCCTAACAGCTTCTGTATCCTGTCTAAAATTGAATTCTTTATTGTTATCTTGTAATAAACTATGTCCGCCTAACCATATTATTTCTATTCTTTCTATAATTTTTGGCTCTTTTTTTATTGCTAATGCTACATTAGTAATTGCACCTATTGCCATAATGTAAGTTTTATTATTATTTAAAGCTATCTCTATTATTTTATTAACTGCATCATTATTTTCATTATATCCATTTTGAATATAATCCATTGAACCTTTAAAAACTTTGTTATTGGTATCAAATTTTAAATATCTACATATTTTTATTACTTCGTTATAACTTAATTCTTGTCCTTCTTTAACTGTTACTTTTTTAGTTTGGTGTGAATATGGTGCTACTGTTATTGCTTCTACATTAAAAATATCTTGTGATTTTAGCATATATGCTATTGCAAATTGATCATCACATTCATTGTATGTGTCAGTATCTAATATTACATTTATTTTTTTCTTTTTATAATTAGTTATAAACTCATATATTTCTTTCCAATTATAAACTCGTTTTATATCTTCTTCTCTATTATACTGTGTATCCATTAAAAGTGTTGTTATATTATTTTCAATACAATCTCTACATATATGCCACGAATCATCTATCATGATATCAATATTATATTCTTTGCATTTTTCTGTTTTACCATGTTTATCGTTTTTATAAGTATTTGTTAGAATTAATTCATCATAATATATATTAAATTTTTTCAACCATTCTTTTGTCATAGTATACGGATCAGAGTAATCTCCATTATCTCTACCTGTTATAATATAAATCTTATGGCCATCTTGTTTTAACTTATCTATATATTCTCTTGCACCATCTATAATATTTAGATTTTTTGCTATTCTTTCTATATTCTCTTTATAAAAAGTTTTCTCTTCATCTTCTGTCCAGTCAAACATACCTCTTCTTATGTAGTCCGCATTAGTATTTATAATTCCTGTACTTCTCAATTCTTTATCATGTTTTATATATTCTTTCAACAATTCTTCATCAAAATTTGAAATAACATTGTCTATATCTACTCCTATTCTCATATAATTCTCCTATTTCTTAGTTTATACTTTACTTTATTTATATCATAAATTTATATAAAAAAACAACCTACAAATTTTTCAATTTGCAAGTTGTTTGGTGGGCAGGGATGGATTACGACAAGCCGCGTCAGAAAAATAGTCCACTTGACTATTTTTACCTTCGCTTTGGCTGGCTCCAGACCAGCACAAAGCTTGGCAACTTCCTTTTCGAATCCATCGTTATATACAAAAAAAGCATAGCTTTTGCTATGCTTTTCATGGTGGGCAGGGATGGATTCGAACCATCGTACTCATATGAGAACAGATTTACAGTCTGCCGCCTTTAGCCACTCGGCCACCTACCCGTGTTATATAAAAAAAATGGTGCGCCCTCAAGGATTCGAACCTTGGACCCACCGGTTATGAGCCGGTTGCTCTGACCAACTGAGCTAAGGGCGCGTAAGCCATTTGCTTAACACATTTGCTATTATAAACTATACATTAAAATATGTCAATAGTTTTTTAAAATTTTTTTATTTTTTTGTTATATTTTTTATTTGCTATTTTTACTATATAAGAAATCCTAGAAAGCTTTAAGATTTTCTAGGATTCTTATAGGTTTTATTTTTAATTATTTTCTCCTCTACCTTCTGGTAAAGCTGGCATATCTAATACAACTCTTATCTTCATTATGTAGCTTATCTTTCTTACTAACTTGCTATTTTTAATTCTTTGCCATAATGAAGGTTTAACCTCAAATCTTGTTTCTTCAATATATCTTTGTTCTTCTTCTTGCATTTGTGCTGCTGCAACATTTGCAACTGGTTTTGAAACTTTTTCTGCTGCTGCAACTTTATTTGATTTTGCTTCAACAGGTTTTAATACTTCTGAATTAACTTCTGGTTCTGCTTCTTCATGATTTATAAATCCTTCTATTGGAGCTGGTATATATTTTAATGCTTCAGCTATTTCAATTCCAATAAAACTTAAAGCTTTTGATCTGTCGTCAATTCTTTCCATATCTATTTCTATATGTAAATTAGATTCTAAATTATTTATTCTAGCTTCTACTAATTTAATAGCATCTTCATTTTCTTCTTCTTGATTACCTATTATTTTTAAAGCCCCTATTATATCATCTGAAAATCCATCACTAAGATTTTCTACATCTTCTTCCCAACCTTCAGCTTGTGTTTTAACAGCTGTTAATGTTTCTCTTAGTTCTTCAGCTAATGATATATTCTTTTCTCTTTTTCTAATTAACTCTTCTATTTTTTTAGTATTTTCTTCAAATTGGTTTGTAGCATATTCTACTAAACCATAAGCAGCTTTATATACTCCGATAGGAAAGTTCTTTTTTTGTGGGTACTCTAATAAATATGTTTTTACAGATTCAATTAAATCTTTAAAATAAGAATCTTCTTCTAATTGAATAATTTGTTTCTTACTATTTGGATTTATTAATTTTTGAATCTTATCTATATTTGATAATATCTTTTCTTCCGTGATTACCATTCTCACGTTTACTATGCCTGATTTACGAAAAAATGACATTGTAAACTTACCTCCTTTGTATTTTTTCTAAATACTATAATTATTATACATTTTTTTTCATAAAACTACAATAGTATTTTTGATTTTTTCTTTTACATTTGTGTTACAAACAATTTGAGGGATGTTACATTATTGTAATATTTTTTTCAATTCTTCAAATCTTTTTATTTTTTGAGTTGTAGTCTTTATAAGTTCTTCTTCCGTAACGATTAAGTCTTTTATATATTTATATTGTGGCATCGTTTTATTTATTTCTTTTACTTTTTCCCACAATATATTTTTTATTTGATTTTCATCTGTTGCTGCGTAATTTTCTTTCATTTCATCTTTATCATATACAATTTTTGCACATACTGTAATATCTGTTGCATCATTTTTATCTGGTCTTCCGTAAATTAAAGACTCTTTTACTCCATCTATTTTATTTATCATATTTTCAATTTCTTCTGGATATACATTTTTTCCGTTTTTTAATACTATAACGCTTTTCTTTCTTCCTGAAATAAACAAATATCCCTCATTATCTATGTACCCTAAATCTCCTGTATAAAACCATCCATCTTGAATTACTTCTTTTGTTGCTTCTTCATTATTATAATATCCTAACATTACACTTGAACCTTTTACAGCAATTTCGCCTATTCCTTGTTCATTTGGTTCTACTATTTTAGCTTCTAAGCTTGGAAAAATTTTTCCAACAGAACCAAGTCTTCTATATTTTCCATACGCTGCAGATATTACAGGTGATGTTTCTGTTAATCCATATCCTTGATCTATTCTTATTCCCAAATTATTAAATCCTTGTTCTACTTCTTTATCAAGTGCTGCAGCTCCATTTATAAATAATCTTACTTTTCCTCCTAATGCTGAATGTACATCTTTAAATATTTTCTTTCTTGCATCTATCCCTATTTTTAATAATAAATTACTTATCTTAATACCTTTGTTTAATTTTTCTAATTTCCCCTGTTTTTCTATACCTTTCATTACTTTTTTATACATATTTTCGTAAAGTATTGGTACAGAAACCATTGCTGTTACTTGATACTCTTTTATATTATCAGCCAAATGTCTTATTCCTTCACAATAAGCAATAGTAACACCTACATATATTGGATATAAAAAACCAACTGTACACTCAAAAGTATGATGTAATGGTAATAATGATAAAATAGTATCATTTTCTCCTAAATCAAATGTTGATGCTATATCCATTAAATTTGTTACAATATTTTTATGTGATAAAGCTACTGCTTTAGATTTAGCAGTTGTTCCAGATGTAAACAACATTATAGACATTATTTCATTATCTATTTTTGCATCTAAAAATCTTCTGTCTCCGTTGTCTACTAGCATTTTACCTCTAGCAATTAACTCTTTTTGTGAATATATGCCATCTTCTTCTTTCTCTAAATCCATTGATATAAAATATTTAAGCTTTGTTGTATTTGTTTTCTTTATTTTTTTCATTACTTCGTCATATTTTGAAGAATAAAATATAGCTTCTACTTCTGAACGCATTATTAAACTTTCTAACTCTTTAGGTGGTAAAGCTTTATCTAATGGTACAACAACTCCAGTTCCACATACACTTGCAAAATATGATAAAGTCCACTCATATCTATTTTCAGATATAACAGCTATTCTTTTCTCTTTTAATCCTAAATCTATTAATGCTGTTCCTAATGAATCTATTTGTTCTTTATATTCTTTATAAGTTATTACTTTAAATACTCCTGGCTCTTCTGTTTTAAATTTAAAAGCAGGTTTATCTGCAAATTTTACTGCTGATTTTTCTAGCATATCTTTTAAATCAGTTATTTTAACACATTCATATAATTTTTCGCCCATTTTTTACTCCTTATTTTATAGACAATTTATTTAATAAAGTTTTTTCATATTCTTTATATAAAGCATTTATATTTATTTCTTTTTCTGTTTTTATTTTATATACTAAACTAGTACAAGTAAGTGCGAAAATTTCAGATGCTAAAACAGCACTATCTGCTGACTCTATCTGACAATTTTTCATTCCATCCTCTACTATTTCTTCTATAATTTTAATATATTCTAAAACATATTTTTGACATAATTTATTTCTTGGTTCATTTCCCCACATTTGACTTAAAACTATTGAAATTAAATTTTCATATTTAACCATTATTTTTATCTGAATAAGTGTTATTGCTTTTAACTTTTCTAGACAATTTTCTTTTCCTGCTGTTTTTATTGCTATACTATTTTTCAATAATTTCATGCCTTCTTCTATAAGAAAATTAAATATTTCTTCTTTGCTTGAAAAATGATAATATAAAGTTCCTTTAGCTACTCCTACGGTTGCTGTTATTTCCTCTATGCTCGTAGCATCATACCCTTTTTCAGCAAACAATTTCATTGATGTTTCAAAAATTTTTCTTTTTGTCTTATTCATGTAATAATCACCTAAAATTACCTTCTTTTATAATTTAATATTATATATTTACTAAAAAAAATATGCAAGTAAAAAAGACAAAAAAACCTATTAAATAAGTTTTTTTGCCTAAATATATTATCCAAATATCTTTGGAATAAAAATAATTAATCCTATTATTGCTGATGATATTGCAGATACTAAAACTGCTGATGCTGAAATATCTTTAGCTCTTTTTGCTCTATCATCTTTATTTGGCAAAACAATATCTACAACCTGCTCTATCGCCGTATTAAACAATTCACAAGATATAACTAATCCAAATAATATTATGCATATCATCCATTCTATATTACTTATTTTAAATATAAATCCGAATATTATTACTAAAACCATCATCACAAAGTGAATTTTTAAATTTCTTTCAGGCTTTATAGCTGATATAAGCCCTTCAAATGCATATTTAAAACTTTTAATAAATTCTTTCATTTCTTCTCCTTAAATCTATAACATATGTAACATATTTTCTGTTGCCAAGAATAATAATGCTGTTATCAATATAGTTACTAAAAATGTATAATCAGATAATATATATCTATATTTCTTTAAATTTCTAATATTAATTTTGGCTAATTTAATATTTTTAAAATTAATCTTCTTTCTATTTTTTATAATTTGATATATTGTTATTATTGCTGATACCACAAAGAAGATTAAAGTACATATTCCTATAAAATTTACATTATCTTTAAATATAACTGTTATAGCCGCAAATCCATTATTTATAAAGTGTATTAACATTGTTGTTTTTATTGAACCTGTTTTAGTATATATTATCGCAAATAATAATCCTAATAAAAACGCAAATATTGTTTGACTTAAATTCAAATGAATTATACCAAAAATTAATGCTGACACAATAATTGCAAATCCATTTCCTATTTTTCTTGAATAATCTATTAACATTTTTCTAAATAACAATTCTTCAAATATTGCCGGAATAACAGCAATACATACAAAATATAAAATTTTAGTAAATACGCTATCTGAAGAAGTTACGGAAATACTTTCTATAGCATTATAATCTATACCTATTTTAGGATATATTACACTTAATACAACTTGTAAAATAGTAACAAGTAACAATGATATAATAATTATTACTGCTGATTTTTTTACTGTAGTATTTTTCTTAACCTTATATTCTTTTTCTATGTACATTGATATAAATGCCATTGGAACTACTATACTTACTATTGATGTTATTCCCAACATTATTAAACTTATTTGTGTATCTGTAAATATATTATTCAATAATGATGTACCTAAAACCCCTATTATTAGTGAAGATAATAGTTGAATTGATATCCATGAAATTATTACTACTCCTATAACAAAAGCAAATTTTCTAAAAGTAGCTTTTTGTATTTTCTCTTCTTCCGCTTCTTCTAATGATTTCTCTTTTTTTACTATTTTCTTTGTTTTTCCATTTTCTTTATAATCTAAAACTCCATTTTTGAACATTTTTGCACAAACCTTAAACGCAACTGGTATTGATGCAACTAATAATAGCAATGATACAATTATTTGAATTGGAGTTGCTTGACCTATTATCATTATTGCAGGCACAAAATAATTTGATAATAAAGGTATACAAGATATTATATATAAAATTGTGCTCATCTTTGTATATGGTGTAATAACAAAAAGTGTTAAAAAATACATAACAATTGTTATTGTCATTAAGAAAGATACTGTATTTCCAGCCTCTGACATATTTGTTGTTTTTGATGACAAAGCTGCTTGAATTATTGACATTAATATTAATGTTAAAATACCATATGTAAAAACAGTAAGTAAATATAATATAATATCTTTATCTATATTACTAAATAAGCTTACTGCAAATGCTGAACCATCTTGAGCTAGCCCATTCATATTTATTAATGTGTTTATTACATTTCCTATCATATAGTAAACTAGGAAATATATTCCGTTGTATTATTATAAATCCAATAACACTTATTATTTTGGCTAATAAATATTCTTCAGCAGATACGCTTGTAAGTACATACTCTATAGATTTTGAAACTTTTTCTTGTGCTATTTCATTTGCTATCTTAGAAAATATAAAAATTGATATAAAGTAAATTAAAAATGTACTTACAGTTTTTATCATTTCTTTAGTTTCAGAATTTTCAGTATCTACACTTAGCATTATTCTTTCTATGTTTGGCTCTTCATTTAAAATGTCAAGTTTTGTTTTTTCAATATTTAACTCATTTGCAAATTCTTCACTTCTAGCCTCTTTTAACACACTGACTAATCCATCATATAAACTTGAGTCGATTCCTTCTTTTGATATAACTTTAGCTGTTATTATGTAATCATCTGATTTATTAATTTCAATAACTATATAATCATCTAAAATATTATCTTTATTATATTCTGTTCCTGTTTTCTCTACAAACTTAATATTTTCGCTACTTTCAAATTTCTTTATAAGTTTGTCTTTAGCTATATTTTCATCATCGATAATTTCAATTGTAGTTTCTTTATCGAAAACATTAATATTATTATTTTTCATAAAAGATTTAATGTTTTCTACATTGGTCATAGCAATAGTTGTAATTAATACAATTACATTTAATAGAACAAACCACTTATTTTGAATATTTTTTTGTAGTGAAAATTTTACAATTTCTTTAACTTTTTGATTATTCATTTATTCCACCTACTTTATCTATAAATATATCATTCAAACTATTTCCTTTTTTTCCATTTATCTCATAATTTTCAAGGATTTCTTTAACATTTCCATGTAATAAATCTTTTCCTTTATCTATTAGCAAAATATTTTCACATAATAATTCAACATGTTCCATTCTATGAGAAGAAAATATTATTGTTTTATTTAAATCTTTCATTTTCAAAATTGCATTTTTTAATTCTTCAACGCTAACTGGATCTAATCCTGAAAAAGGTTCATCTAAAATAAGTATTTCTGGATTGTGTAAAACAGAAATTATAAATTGAATTTTTTGTCTATTTCCTTTAGATAAATCTTTAATTTTTTTATTTAAAAATTCTACAATATTAAATTCTTTTAACCAATACATAAGATTTTTTCTTATTTCTTCATATGACATTAATTTCAAAGAACCATAGTACTCACATAATTCTAAAACTGTATATGTAGGAATCAAGCTTCCCTCTTCTGGTAAATATCCTATTTTATCTAATATATGAGAATCAATTTCTTCACCATTATATTTTACATATCCTGAGGTTGGTTCTAATATTTTTAAAATAATTCTAAAGGTTGTTGATTTTCCTGCTCCATTTCTTCCAACTAATCCAAATATTTTTCCTGGTTCTACATTGAAAGATATATTATCTACAGCTATATTGCTTTCAAATTTTTTTGTAATATTCTTAATTTCTAACATTCTTCTCCCCCTTTACTAAATCTTCTAGTGTTTTACTATCTATATATTCATTTATTACATCATCTAAACCTTTCCAAAATGAATATGTTTTGCAATCTTGTTTTCTTATACATTCTCCTTCTTCTGTTAAGCAAAATATAGAAACTAAGTCTCCTTCTGAAGCTCTTAGTATATCGCCCACAGTATATTCATTTTGCTTTTTTGCCAATTTATATCCACCATTATTTCCTCTAGCAGTCTCTAAGAAACCAGCTTTATTTAATAATGATATTATTTGTTCCAAATATTTATTAGATATTTGTTGTCTTTTTGCAATATCGTTTAATGGTATAAATTTACCATTATCATTAATGGCTAGATCTATCATTATTCTGAGTGCATATCTTCCTTTTGTTGATATCTTCATTTAATCCTCCTTATTTTTAACAATATTGCATTAATTTTACCACAATTTTACTGAAACTACAACAATTAACATTGATTAAATAGAACTATAGTGGGCTGATTAAATTTTTCTTTATTTTAAATGATAATATTCAACTCACACTTAATTGTTTATGTGCAAAATTTGCATATAGCAAATTCTGCACAACGTTTAGATCAAACTTCTTTTATACATGACTTTACTATTGTATAAAAAAACAAGGGACTATAAAAGTCCCTTCAGACTGTTGACAAAGTATATTAAAAATATTTTGTTCAGCAGTCTTTTTTTATATATTTTTAATAATTTTCTAT
>CAKPKP010000018.1 GCA_934167495.1 uncultured Clostridia bacterium
ATTATATAAAAATTGAGGAGAGGGATTAAATAAAAATAGAAAATTTAACAGTTAAAATATTTGACAAAAAGTAAAAGTTGGAAGAAATGTGATTGTAAAAAATCGATTCATGATAAAAAAGAAGAATAGAATAATTTAAAAAAATAATTTGATAAAAATAAAATAGAATAAATAAATGAGATAAAAATTGTATATAAAATTAATTTAAATAATAAAATAGAAAAACAAATAAATTAAATACGAAAAATATTAAAATAAATAGTTAGTAAAAAAATAAATAATTAATTATTTATAAATATGAAATTAAATTTAATATAAATAAATAAAAATATTAATTAAAATAATAAAAAAATATAAATAATAAAAAAATATAAATAATAAAAAAATATAAATAATAAAATATATAATGAATTATAAATAAATATATTAATATAAAAAAATAGGAACAAAAGCGGACATTAATAACTTTTGCACTTATTAAAACATTTTGAAGTCCGCGTCTTTGTTCGTGTGTGAAATTTGCAAAGCAAATTTCTGTGCAATATATTTATATTATAGGAAGTTCAGAGAACTTTCCTATAATATAAAAAAGAAATTGCATTATCGTGCAATTTCTTTTTGTTATTTATACATTTACAGTATTATTATCTTCTGAATTTTCAATTTCAATAGCTTTTTTAGATGCATTTTTTGCTTTTAAATTATCTTTAGCAATAGTCATTAATAATTTAATTCTATTAGTTTGATTAGATTCACTAGCACCAGGATCATAATCGATAGGTGTTATGTTAGCATCTGGATATGTTTCTCTAATTGATTTTATTACACCTTTTCCTACTACATGGTTTGGCAAACAAGCAAATGGTTGTACACATGCTATATTTGGAATTCCATGTTCAATATATTCTACCATTTCAGCTGTTAAAAACCAACCTTCACCTGTTTGATTACCTATTGAAAGAATATCTTTAACTTTAGATTCTAAGTGCCATATATCACAAGGAGGTAAATAGTCTTTTTTAGAGCTTGCTAAAGCTAATTTTAAATCTTTTTCAAGTATATCAATTAATTTTATAGCAGCTTTAAATATAGCAGCTTTTTTACCATCAGTTTTTAATAATGTATTAAATGTTATTTTATGAGTTGCCATAAATTTTACAAATCCCATGAAGTCTGGCAATATAACTTCAGCACCTTCTTCTTCTAATTTTTCAGCTATAAAATTATTTCCATAAGGATGATATTTAATAAGTACTTCACCTACTACACCTACTTTTGGTTTTTCAACAGAAGTATCTAGTTCAATTTTTTCAAAATCATTTACAATATCATAAATACTTTGTTTAAATTCTTTCATTGAAGATTTTGAAATAAGTATTTTACATTTTTCCATCCAGGTATCAAATAATGCTCGAGTTTCACCTTTATGTATTTCATAAGGTCTGTTTTTCATTAATACTTTTTGTAGTAAATCACCATATACAACCATTTTCAATAAACGTTCAGCTAAACTGAAAGTGATTTTAAAGCCTGGCATTTTCTCCATTCCTACGACGTTAAATGATATTACTGGAATATTTGAGAAACCGGCATCTTTTAAGGCTTTTCTTATAAAGCCTATATAATTTGTTGCTCTACAACCTCCACCTGTTTGAGACATTATAATTGCTGTTTTATTTAAATCATATTTTCCAGATTCTAATGCTTCAATAAATTGACCTGTAGTTAATATAGATGGATAACAAGCATCATTATTTACGTATTTTAAACCAGTTTCAACAGTATGTGAAGTACATTCTCGTAATAATACTACATTGTATCCAGAGGCTTTTACAGCAGATTCTAATAATTCAAAATGTATTGGAGCCATTTGAGGTATTAGAATAGTATAATCTTTTTTCATTTCTTTAGTAAATACGATTTTATGTAAATCATAATCGCCATTTGCTTTATTAGATTTATCAAGCATTTGACGTTTATTCATACTTGCAAGTAATGAACGAATACGAATTCTTACTGCACCTAAGTTGTTTATTTCATCTATTTTTATTAGTGTATACATATTATCATAGCTTTTTAAAATTTCTTCTACTTGATCTGTTGTAACAGCATCAACGCCACATCCGAAAGAATTTAGTTGGATTAATTCAAGATTATCATGCTTTCCAACAAAATCAGCAGCAGAATATAGTCTTGCGTGAAATACCCATTGGTCTACAACTCTTATAGGACGCTTTGCTTCACTTTTATCGGATACACTATCTTCAGATAAAACACATAAACCAAGACTAGTGATTAATGTATCAATACCATGATTTATTTCTGGATCTACATGGTAAGGTCTTCCAGCTAAAACAATACCTTTTAAATTGTTAGCATCTATATAATCTAAAATCTCTTGACCTTTTTTGTGAACATCATCTCTAAATTTTTGATATTCTTCTTCAGCTTTTTTTGCTGCTTCAAGTAATTCTTGTTTTGTAAAATTATATTCTTTAAATTCTTCTAATCCTAATATAACTTTAGTTAATTTTTTTGCTTCAAATGGTAAAAATGGATTTAAGAATTTTATATTATTATTTTTTAATGATTCTACGTTGTTTTTTATTACTTCAGAATATGATATTACTATAGGACAATTGTAGTGATTGTCTGCTTTATCAAATTCTTTTCTAGAATAAGGAATGCAAGGATAGAATATTGTTTTGATTCCTTTTTCAATTAGACTTTCTATATGGCCATGTGCTAATTTAGCAGGATAACATACTGATTCAGATGGCATTGATTCCATACCTTTTTCATAAGTTTTTCGATTACTTTTTTCAGATATAATAACTCTAAAACCAAGGTTAGTAAAGAATGTGAACCAGAATGGATAATCTTCATACATATTAAGAACTCTAGGAATTCCAATAGTACCTCTAGGTGCATTATCTTCTTCTAATGGTACATAACTAAAAAGTCTTTCATATTTATATTTATACATATTAGGTAAGTTTGTTGTGTTTGTAACAGCTCCGCTACCTTTTTCACATCTGTTACCAGAAATAAATGTTTTTCCATTTCCAAATTTATTAATAGTAAGTAAGCAATTGTTTTCACATCTTCCACATCTTACGTGTGAAATGTGGATATCTAATGAATCTAACTCGTTAGATTTTAATATAGTAGAATTATATTCCATGTCTAGATTAGATTCATATTGTTCCTTTGCTAATAATGCAACTCCATATGCACCCATTAATCCAGCTATATTAGGACGTATGACATTTTTTCCTACAATAAGTTCAAAACTTCTTAATACAGCATCATTATAAAAAGTACCACCTTGTACTACAATATTATCTCCTAGTGTAGAAACGTCACGTACTTTCATAACTTTTTGTAAAGCATTTTTTACTACTGAATAAGATAAACCGCTAGAGATATCTCCAACAGAATATCCTTCTTTTTGAGCTTGTTTAATTTTAGAGTTCATAAATACAGTACATCTAGAACCTAAATCAACAGGATTTTTGCTTGATAAAGCTTCGCTTACAAACTGTTCAATTGATAAGCCTAAGCTTTTGGCAAATGTTTGTATAAAAGAACCACAACCAGAAGAACAGGCTTCATTTAGCATAATATTATCTATAGTATTATTTTTTAATTTTATATATTTCATGTCTTGACCGCCTATGTCTACAATGCTAGTAACATTTGGCATAAATTCTTTAGCAGCTGTATAGTGAGCAATAGTTTCTATTTCATTTAAATCTATATTTAAAGCAGTTTGAATTAATTTTTCACCATATCCAGTAATACCACTAAAGCGTATTCTAGCATTTATAGGAAGCTCAGAATATAATTGTTTTAGCATACCTATAACACTCTTTAAAGGATTTCCTTCATTACTTTGATATAAAGAATAAAGGAGAGTACCTTCATTATCTATTAAAACTAATTTACTAGTTGTTGAACCAGCGTCTATACCAATAAAACAATCCCCACTAAAATCTTTTAAAGGTTTTTCTTTAACTTTATCTTTTTCATGTCTTTCTTTAAATTCTTTATATTCTTCTTCAGAAGCAAATAAAGGTTTAAGTGGTTTGGTAGTAGTATCTTTTGAATTTTTTAATGTATTAATTTTATTTAATAATTCATCGCAAGAAAAAGCGGTAGTATTTAATGAATCTAAAGCAGCGCCTTTTGCTACTAAAAGATGAGCTTCTTCTGGAACAATGATTTCATCAGGCTTTAAATTTAATGTTTCAACGAAACGTTTTCTTAACTCTGAAAGATAATTAAGAGGTCCACCTAAAAATGCAATTTTTCCACGAATTGGTCTTCCACATGCAAGTCCGCTAATTGTTTGATTAACAACAGCTTGAAAAATTGATGCAGAAATGTCTTCTTTTTTTGCACCTTCATTTAGAAGTGGCTGAATATCAGTTTTTGCAAAAACTCCACAACGTGATGCAATTGGATAAATAGTAGTATAATTTTTTGCGTATTCATTTAAACCAGCTGTATCAGTATTTAATAGAGATGCCATTTGATCTAAGAAGGCACCTGTACCACCAGCACATGTTCCATTCATTCTTTGTTCAATTGATTTATCAAAATAAATAATTTTTGCATCTTCACCGCCAAGTTCAATAACTACATCTGTTTGAGGTATATATTTCTCTACAGAACGTTTGCAGGCAACAACTTCCTGAATAAAAGGTAAATTTAAAAATTTAGCTGCAGACATTGCACCAGAGCCTGTAAGTGCCATTGTAAAATTACAATTTGGATAATCTTTTGCAAGTTTTTCTAATACATTGCATACAGTATTTTTGGTATCAGAAAAATGCCTTGTATAATTTGTATGTATGGTTTCTAATTTATCATTCATAACAATAATTTTTACAGTTGTAGATCCAACATCTAAGCCAACATGTAATAATTCATTCATATAAAAACTCCTTTCAAAGTTAAAAAAATTTATGCATATTGTAATATTATAATGAATTATGTAATTTGTCAATGGATACTATTACTATTATCTACGGAAATACAATAAATAAGAGGTTACAAAATTAAAAAATAAAATATTAAAAAAAGTTCTAAATTTAACTTGTCTAAAATATTATTTATTATCAAAAATTAAGGAGGATAGAATATGAATAAATGGTTAAAGATAGGCTTAATAATAGTTTTAATAGCAATTATTATTGTAATAATGTTTTATTTATTAAGAAAACAGGAAAAACCAATAGAGGAATATACACCAGAAGAAGAAATTTCACAAGAAGAATTAAGAAAAACAATAGTAACATTATATTTTCAAAATAAGGAAACAAAGCAATTACAAGCAGAACCAAGATTAATAGATTCAAAGGAATTATTAAAAGAGCCATATAAAAAATTATTAGTATTATTAATAGAAGGCCCAAAAAATGATTTACTAGAAGGAACAATTCCTAAAGATACAAAAATAAATAGCATACAATTAGATAAAGATACTTTAATTATTGATTTATCAGAAGAATTTATTAAATTAGATTTAGAAAAGACAGAAGAAGCAAATGCTATTTATTCCATTGTTAATACTTTAACAGAATTAAAAGAGGTAACATCTATTAAAATATTAATAGATGGTGAAGAAAACAAAAAAATAGAAAATGGAAATATTAGTTTTAATAATGAATTTGTAAGAGTAAATTAACTATTTTAGAATGGTATATAACTTTACATAATTTACTAATTTATGAAAATCACAAAGAAAACACTCTACTTCTTTAAGAGAACAGGCAATGTTCTCTTTTTTCTTTTTTAAGTCAAATTTTTTATTCTTTTCTGGTAAATTCCTTAATTCTTCCATAAGTATAAACCCCTTTCAGTTTACAAAATTAATTAATTAATATATAATATGTAATAAAGTAAAAAAGTTGAAGGAAAAAATATGAAAATAGAGATAAGAGAAAATGAAAGAATTGATGATTTAGAGTATGATAATTTAAAAATAATACAAAATAAAAATTGGTTTTGTTTTGGAATAGATAGTGTTTTATTATCAGATTTTGCTAAAGAAATAAAAGATAAATCAAATGTTATTGATTTTGGAACTGGGACAGGAATAATAGGCATTTTATTATGTAAGAAAACTAAATTAAAAAAAATATATGGTGTAGAAATACAAGAAAATGTTGCAGAAATGGCCAAAAGAAGTATACTACTTAATAATTTGCAAGATAAATTCGAAATAGTAAATGAAAATATAAAAAATATTGATAAAACTTTAGAGAAAAATTATTTTGATGCAATAGTAACAAATCCGCCATATAAAAAAGAAAATACAGGATTAATAAATGATAAAAAAGAACAGTATATTGCAAGACATGAAATTGAATGTAACTTAGAGGATATAATATCTCAAACATATAAATTGTTAAAAAATAATGGAGAATTTTATATGATACATAGAGCAGAAAGAATAGTTGATATATTATATTTACTAAGAAAATATAAATTAGAGCCTAAAAAAATTAGATTTGTTCATTCTAAAGTTAATATGTCACCTGAATTTATATTAGTAAAGGCTGTAAAAAATGCAAAGGAATTTTTAAAAATAGAAAAACCGTTATATATATATAATGATGATGGAAAATATACAGAAGAAATATTAGAAATATATAATAAAAAATAGGAGAAAAAATAATGAGTGGAATTTTATATTTGGTAGCTACCCCAATAGGAAATTTAGATGATATTACATTAAGAGCTATAAAAACACTAAAAGAAGTTGATTTTATAGCAGCGGAAGATACAAGGCATACTCTAAAATTATTAAATCATTTAAATATTTCTAAGCCTTTAATTAGTTATTACAAGCAAAACGAAAAAATAAAAAGTGATATAATAATAAAAAGAATATTAAATGGAGAAAGTGCAGCAATAGTATCTGATGCTGGAACTCCAGCAATATCTGATCCAGGAGGAGAAATTGTAAAGGTTGCTATTGAAAATAATATAAAAATAGTACCTATACCAGGTGCTTGTGCTTTAATTAATGCTTTAATTTGTTCTGGAATTTCATCAAGAGAGTTTTGCTTTATAGGATTTCTATCAGCTATAAAAAAAGAAAAAAAAGAAAAACTTGAAGAATTAAAATTAGAAACTAGGACATTGATATTTTATGAAGCACCACATAAACTAATTAATACTTTAGAAATGATGCAAGAAATATTAGGGGATAGAAAAATAGTACTAGCAAGAGAGCTTACAAAAATACATGAAGATTTTACATATAATTATATTTCTGAGATACTAAATAATATAGAACCAAAAGGTGAATATGTATTAGTATTAGAAGGTGCGGAAAAAGGAAAGAAAGACATAGATAAGGAAATATTAAATGAAAAGACTTTAGAAGAGCACTATAAATATTATGAAAAACAAGGATTAAATAAAAAAGATATTATAAAGAGAATTGCAAAAGATAGAAATACAAATAAAAATGAAATATATAAATATTTTTTTAAAGATTAAAATTAATTATTAATTTTATGAATATAAATAGGGATTTACATTAAACTGTAAACCCCTTAAATTTTAATTAATTTAATTTGTTAATACCTTCTAAACATTTACTGCAAATTAATTTGTCTTTATAATCTACTAATTGTTTTGTGCTACCACAAAATATGCAGTTATCTTCATGTTTCTTTAAGATAATAGAAGAACCTTCAACAAAAATCTCTAAAGGATCTTTTTGTGCAATATTTAATGCATTTCTTAGTTCTATAGGAAGAACAATTCTACCTAATTCATCTACTTTTCTAATAATACCAGTTGATTTCATAAAAAACAATCCTCCTTAAAGTTACATTATTAAACTCTATGCCTAATATCATAACATAAATTAACAAAAAATTCAACACTAATTTGAAAAAAATGTAAATTTAAATAAAAATACATATGTTTAAAGTATTGATAATATATATGAATAGGAGGAAAAAATGTTAAATTTAATTTGGCCTATTTTTATAATAATATCAATTGTGTATAGTATAATTGCTGGAAAAATAGATTTATTAAATAGTTCAATTTTTGATGGTATAAACAATACAACTAAAATGTGTATAGAGTTATTGGGAACAATTTGTTTTTGGAGTGGAATAATGAAAATTGCTAATAAAACCAAATTTATTGCTTTTATTATTAAAGTATTAGAACCAATTAATAAAGTGTTATTTCCCAAAATAAATAAAGAAACTCCTGCATATAAAAATATTACTATGAATATGGTATCAAATATGTTAGGACTTGGAAATGCTGCGACTCCTTTGGGAATAACTGCTATGAAAGAATTACAAAAAGAAAACAAGAATAAAGATAAATTAAGCTCAGAAATGAAAATGTTTATATTAATAAATACTGCTTCTATTCAAATAATTCCAACAACTGTAATAGCAATACGAACATTATTAAGTTCAACTAGACCAACATCAATAATAGTTCCAGTGTGGATTACAAGTATAGTAGCTTTTTCTTCTGTTGTAATAATTATGAAAATGATAAATTTAAAAGGAGAAAAGTAGTGAAAATAATTAATTATTTATCAGTATTAGCAATGCCAATGATAATATTAATAATTGTTGTATATGGTATTAAAGAGAAAATAAATATATTTGATATTTTTATTCAAGGGGCTGAAGAAGGAATAAAAATAGTAGTAAAATTATTTCCAACATTATTAGGATTGTTTGTTTCAATAAGTATGTTACGAAATTCTGGAATAATTGACATGATTATTAATGTAATTAAGCCAATTATTTCATTATTAAACATTCCTAGCGAAATATTGCCACTTGCATTATTAAGACCAATATCTGGGAGTAGTTCTATTGCAATAGCAACAGATATTATGAGCAAATATGGGGTAGATAGTAAAATTGGATTAATTGCATCTGTTATTATGGGATCAACTGAAACTACTATATATACTATAGCAGTATATACAAGTTGTATTAATATAAAAAATTCAAAACAAGTTTTGTGTATAGCTTTAATTGGAGATTTAATAGGAATGATTACATCAGTAGTAATGTGTAATCTAATATTTTAAATACTAGATTTTAGAACAAATGTTTATAATTTTATTGACTTGAATATATGTATATGATAAAATGCTATAGAATTAAGGGAGATGATAATGTGAAATTTGTACATATAGCTGACATGCATATGGATAGTCCTTTTACAGTTTTAACTAATAAAAGTGGGCTAGGAGAAACAAGAAGATTAGAGCAAAGAAAAGTACTTGGAAAAGTAATAGAATATATTAAGAAAAATAAAATAGAATATTTATTTATAGCTGGTGATTTGTATGAGCAAGAATATGTTAGAAAAACAACTATAGATTATATTAATGCACAATTTAAAAGTATACCAGATACTAAAATATTTATTTCACCAGGAAACCATGATCCATTTATTAAAAATTCATATTATAGCAATTATGAATGGAGTAAAAATGTATACATATTTAAAGGAAAGTTTGAAAGAATATCTGAAGAAAATGTAGATATTTATGGAATGGGTTTTACAGATTTTCATTTAGAAGATTCTAATATTTCTGAGTTATGTATACAAGATGAAAACAAAATAAATATTTTAGTAATGCATGCTGATTTAAATGGGGCAAAAGATATGAAAGGGTACTCATATAATCCTGTTACAGTAAATCAATTGAAGAATCTTAACATGGATTATGTAGCCTTAGGACATATACATAATACTAACTACAGTCAACCAAATGAAAGAATAATTTATCCTGGGTCTACTGTTTCTTTAGGATTCGATGAATTAGGAAATCATGGCATGGTAGTTGGAGAAATATTAAAAAATAGTATTAAATTAGAATTTTTAAAACTTGATGATAGAGTTTTTGTTGAAAAAGAGGTAGAAATTACAAATTTAAATTCTAATGAGGAAATAATAGAAAAAATAGATATGCTAGATTTTGAAGAAAACTATATGTACAAGATAATATTAACAGGTAAAAGAAAATTTGAAGTAGACGAACAATTTATAATTAAAAATGTAAATAATAATAATATTTTAAAAATAGAAAATAGAAGTAAATTAAATTATGATTTAGAAAAATTATCTAAGGAAATTAGTTTAAAAGGCTTTTTCGTAAAAGAGTGTTTAAGTAAATTAAATAACGGTGAATATACAGAAGAAGAGATAGAACGTGCTATAGAAATAGGATTAGATTCAATGTAAATGAGGTGATGAATTGAAAATAGAAAATTTAAAAATAAATGGGTATGGAAAATTAAAAAATAAAGATATAGAATTTTGTGATAAAATAAATTTAGTAAATGGAAATAATGAAGCGGGTAAAAGTACGTTATTAAGTTTTATATATTCAATGTTTTATGGTGCAAACAAAAATAAAAATGGGAAAGATATTTCAACATTTGATAAATATAAACCTTGGGATGGAACGGAATTTTCAGGCAAAATTAAATATAAATTAGATAATAATGAAAGTTATGAAGTATTTAGAGATTTTAATAAAAAGAATCCTAAAATATATAATAAAAATTTAGAGGAAATTACAAGTATATTTAACAATGATAAATCTAAAGGAATTAATTATATATTCGAGCAAACTAAGGTTGATGAAGAGATATTTTTAAATACATCAATAATTGAACAAAATAGCGTAAAATTAAACAAATCAGAACAAACAACAGTTATGCAAAAAATAAGTAATGCAATATCTAGTGGTGATGATAATATTTCTTTTAAAAAGTCAATTGATAAAATAAATAAAAAATTAAATTCTGAAGTTGGTACTGATAGAACAAGCGAAAAACCAATAAATATGATAAATGCAGAATTAATTAAATTAAATAATAAAAAAAATGATTTGTTAGAATTAAAATTAAAACAAATAAATATTCAAGAAGAAAAAAAGCAAATTTTAAAAGAACGTGAAATCTATGAAAATAAAACTAAATTAATTAAGATGATAAAAAATACTTTTGAAAAAAATAATGTAAAGTATGCAGAAATTAATTTAGAAAAAAACATTATAGAAGATACAAATATAAAAATAGAAAATTTGAATAAAAATATAGATGAATTAAAAAAAGAAAAAATTAATAAAAATAATAAAACTAAAAGTTTAAATTTATTTTTTTCAATATTATTTATTATTATTTCTATAGTTTCATTTGCATTAAAATTTAATATATATTTAAGTATTATATTTATTATTTTGGCAATTTTATTTTTTACATTACATATATATAAAGTTAAAAAAGTTAAAAAAACTGAAAGAAAACGAATAGAAAAAATAGAGAGTAAAATATTAGAATTAGAAAAAGAAATAAAAATAGTGCAAGAAAATGAAAATAGTAAATTAGAAGAAATAAAAAATACACAAGAAAAATTATTAATTGAAAAAAATAATGATAAACATATTATAAAAAATGAATTTTTAAATAAAATATCTGATTATGATATAGAAAAATTATTTGAATATAATTATAATGATTTATTAAAAGAATTAGAAGTTTGTGATGAGAAATTAAATAAATTAAATATAAATATAACGTCATTAGAAATAGAAAATAAAAATGTTAATTCTGAATTAGAAACTTTTGCAGAAATAGAAGAAAAAATAAATCTACTAAATATTCAAAAAGATAAATTAATAAGTTTAGGAAAATCAATTAATTTAGCAAAAGAATGTTTAAATGAAGCGTATAATCAAATGAAAGAGCAAATAAGTCCTAAATTTATAAATAATTTATCAAATGTAATAGAAAAAATATCAAATGGAAAATATAAAAATATTAATTTTAATGATATAGATGGATTGCAAGTTGAACTTGAAAATGGTGATTATATTTTAGCTGATAGATTAAGTATGGGAACTATAGATCAAATGTATTTTGCATTAAGAATAAATATATTAAATGAAATAACTGAAGAAAAAATGCCGATAATACTAGATGAAACTTTTGTATATTACGATAATAATAGATTAGAAAATATATTAACATATTTAAATGAAAATGTAGATAATCAAATTATTATATTTTCATGTTCAAAAAGAGAAGAAAATATATTAAATAAATTAAATATTAATTATAAATTAGTTGAAATATAAGTAATTTCATAGTATAATATATGCTAGTTTTAAAAAGGAGAAGTGAAATAATATGTTTCAAAAATTAGAAGAAGTAGAAAAGCGTTACGATGAGCTTACAGAAAAAATAAGTGATCCAGAAGTAATTGCTAGACAAAGTGAATGGCAAAAGTTAATGAAAGAACATAGTGAAATAACAGATATAGTAGCTAAATATAGAGAATATAAAAATGTAAAAAAATCAATAGAAGATGCAAAAGCAATGCTAAATGATAGCGAATTAAAAGAACTTGCTGAAATGGAAATAGAAGAAGGAAAAGAAAAATTGCCAAAAATAGAGGAAGAATTAAAAATTCTTCTTATTCCAAAAGATCCAAATGACGATAAAAACGTTATATGTGAAATAAGAGCAGGTGCAGGAGGAGAGGAAGCAGCGTTATTTGCAGGAACATTATTTAGAATGTATTCAATGTATGCAGAAAGAAAACACTTTAAATTAGAAGTATTAAATGAAAATGAAACTGGTCTTGGTGGATATAAAGAAATAACTTTTATGATTAGTGGAAAAGGTGCATATAGTAGATTAAAATTTGAAAGTGGTGTTCACAGAGTTCAAAGAGTACCAGATACAGAAAGTAGTGGAAGAATACATACATCAACAGCAACAGTAGCAGTTCTTCCAGAAGTTGAAGACATTGAAATAGATATAAATCCAGCTGATATAAAAATGGATGTATTTAGAGCTTCAGGTGCTGGTGGGCAACACGTAAATAAAACATCATCTGCGGTAAGATTAACTCATATTCCAACAGGTATTGTAGCTGAATGTCAAACTGAAAGATCACAACTTCAAAATAGAGAATATGCTATGAAATTAATTAAATCACGTTTATATGAAATACAATTAAGAGAAAGAGATGAAAAATTGGCAAATGAAAGAAAAAGCCAAGTAGGAACTGGAGATAGAAGTGAAAAAATAAGAACATATAATTATCCTCAAGGAAGAATAACAGATCATAGAATAGGATTTAGTATTTTCCAAATGGAAGATTTCTTAAATGGTAATATTGATGAAATGGTAGATAATTTAATAGCATCTGATAGAGCAGAAAAACTAAAAGGTCATGAAGAAGAATAAAAATAAAGCGGATTTTTATATCCGCTTTATTTAATACTTTTTATTCTTATATCGTCTCCAATAAATTTACATATATTATAATATCCTATAAGTCTAGAACCTATTCTTTCATTATAAATTGAATATATACTTTTTAAATCTAAATTTGAAGAAATAATAGTTTTGGTAATATGATTATTTTGATTTAAAAGTCTAGTATTTATTATAGTGAATAATTCTGTAAACAACATGCTATTCATAGTTTCTGTACCTAAATCATCAATAATTAATAAATCAACATTTAAAATGTTATCTATAATTTCAGAAACATTATTTTTATTAAATCTAGCATCAATTATTGTATTGAACATAACAGGGGCTGTTTGATATAAAACAGTTTTGCCTTTTTTTAATAATTCATTTGCAATACAATTTGAAAGAAAAGTTTTTCCTGTACCAGCATTTCCAACAAAAAATAAATTTTTTTCTTGAGGAGAATCAAAATTATTTATAAATGACCAAGCAATATCATAAATACATTTAATGTTTTCTCTTGGAGAAACTGGTAAGTTATATTTTTGAACATCTGGAATGTCTGAATATATATTAAAATTAAAATTATCAAAATTATCATTTTTTAAATTTCCTATATTTGCTTTATTGTATTCAATGTCATATATTTTCTGCTTTAAACAATTACACATAACGGATAAATTATTTTTCTGAATATATCCTGTATCTTTACACAATTTGCATTCAAATTGTGGATAAAGATAAGAAGAATCTAATTTTAAAGAATTTAAAATTGTATTTTTTTCATTTATTAAATCTAAAGTTATTTTTTCTAAATCTTTTAATACTTCTTCTTTATTAGCAGAGTTTAGCATAGATCTTATTGAACGAATAGACACGGAATTTAATTTGTTATCTATTTCTTCAAGTTTTGGATTTTTCAAATATAATTCATGTTTCTTATGCTCAAAATCTGATAATGCATGATTTCTTTTAGCTTCATATTCAGTTAAAAGCTTTCTAAGTAAAGTAGTGTTCATATAAAAATACATCCTTTTAAATATTATTTCTTTATGTTAGCATAGAAATTATCGAAATTATCATAATTTCGATGTTCATGATTATTGTAATTAGTTTTCTTTTCTAGTGCTTTAACATCTTTTTCTTTTTGTTTTAAGTTATTTGTATAATTTTGAATATCATTAACTGTTCTTAAATTTCTTTCTTTCCAATCAGAGATAATTTTATCTAAATAGTCAAAACCTACATTTGCTTTTGATGTTGTTCTTTTTAATGCTAGTTCAATTATTTCAAAAGAATATCCATAATCTACTACCCATTTTGTAATATAAGCTTCTTCATATTCATTAAATGGTCTTGGGTATCTTAATTTTTTAGATATAGATTTTTTTATTGTATTTAATTTTTCTTGTTTTTCAAAATAAGAATCTAAGTCAGTAAAGGTTTTTATATTATTTTTACTCCATGCATCTGCTACTGCTTGAATATAATTTTTATGAAGGGCAGATTTTTCATAGCAATAATTAAACAAAGCCATCATTACTTGCTCATCAAATCCATATTTATTAAACCATAAATCAATATCTGTATATAAAGATAAAGGCATAAGACCTTGAAAATATTGATTATTAATATTTTCAATAGCTTTTGCTCTATATTGATTTTTAGCATTTTTCTTTATATCTTCAGGGGATGAAGTAAGTTTTGGTGAATATAACTTTTGAAGTTCAATTTCTTGAAGATTTGAAATAATATATCCAGTTGGTTTTTTTACAATAATACCTAATTCTTCCCAGAACTTTAAAGCCTCTTGAATTGTTTTAAAATCCAAAGCTAATTTTTTAGATAAATCATTTAATTTAATATCTTTATCGTATTTTGATAGAAATATTAAATATAAATAAACTTTTATAAAATCACCGCTAGCAAGAGATAAATATTCTGTAAAAAATACATCAGGTATATCTGTAGATGAAAATAACATGGATTCATTATTTTTTTCAAGTTTCATGTATAAAACCCCTTTTTTGACACAATTTGATTATCAAATTATATCATTATAAGTCGTTTTTTACAAGAATTAATTTATTTAAAAAATATACAAATTTTAAATTTTTAATAAATTTTCAAGTATTATTTTAAGTTTTTTAAAGAAATTTGCTTTTTTTGAATTTTTATTTGATGAATAATTAATATTTTTATAATATAGATAAACGTTTCGATTATAAAAAAATTTTACTATATACAATATTGTAAAAAATATATTTTCTTTAGAATTATTGACTATTACAAATAAAACAAATGGAAATACAAAAGAAATAAAAATAAAAATTTTTATACTAAAATCGTTAATAAAAGTATTTAAGATAAAAAATAAAAAAATTCCAAAAATTAAAATTATAATAGCAGAACTATAATCAATAATTCCAAACAATTTAGATGAAAATTTATAATTTTTAGGAAAAACAAATTTCATAAAATTTAATCCTTTCTAAAATTTATTGCAAGAAACGAATATTTGAAAAATTAGTAGAAACACTAGTGGATATTCCACCAAATAATTCTTTAACAAAATTATTAGCTTTAATTAATGCATATATTGAACCGATATAAATTAGTTTATTTAAAATATCATTTGAATCAATATTAATTGAAAAAGTTAATAATAAAATTATTGAAATTAATATTTGAACAAATAGAAGAGAAAAAAAGCTTTTAATCCAACACTTAAAAATCCATGAAGTAGAGGTTTGGCATAATGATAACATACAGAATGGACTGAGTATGATAAAGACTTTTATCATTACATATCTAAGAGAATAAGTAAGAATTAAATTTAAAAGTCCAAATGAAGAGAATGATTTTATTAGTCCATCTAATGAAAATAAATTCGAGTTATTATCAAGTGAATAGATGGAATGATTTAAATTATCTATTAAGGAAGAAAAAGAAATATTAATATGAAAAATATTAAATCCTACTTCTTGTATAGAAGATGTAATTATAGAGATAAAATATATAAATTGTTTGCAAATATAAAAAGAATTATTTGCTAAAATAGCTATTATAATAATTTTAAATATAAAACTTTGAGGTTTTTCAATGTTATGGTATGTAAAATGAGATATAAAAAAACTTAAAGCATAAAAAATTAAGAATCCGAGAAACAAGAGAATTACATATAATTAATATTCCAGACGAAGTCTCAACTCCAAATATATTAGATAAATAATTAGAATCCATAATATTTTCATCTATAAAAGTGATATTATCTAATATTGGATATATATTTTTATCTATAGAGGAAAACAGGTTTGAAAATAAATTATTTATAGAGGATATTATAATTTCAGAAATATTAATATTTTCTGTATTCAAAAAATAATCACCACCTATCCAAGAAGAGATTCAATTAATGATAAAATTAAATCTAAGCATAAAATAAATGCATAAGAAAATAAACTTCCACGAATAATTCTCTTAGATGTTCTAATTTTTTCTTCGTCACCAAAACTAAATTTTTTCATTAATATACCAGAGCCAATGGCAACAGCAGCGGCTGGTGTAGATATTCTTAATATATAACTTTCAATTTTTTCAAAAGCTCTTGAAATAGTATTCACAAGTTTAGGATCAGCAGCAAAAGCAATATTTTGAAATGAAATTAGTAAAATTATAGAAATAAAAAAAGTATATAAAAATAATAAATATTTTTTATTTTTCATTTAAATCAAATCCTTTCAACGAATTGTTTTTATAAATTGATTCTAATTTAAAATAAGGAATCAATTTAAGTTTAAAAGGTTTAATAATTTTAAAACCATTGGAAATAAAAGCTAAACAATTAAATGTTTCTAAATTTTGAGAGAAGAAATTAGTATCAAAGATATAATCAAATTGAGTATATGTATTTATGCTTTCTGAAAGATTAGAATTTGTTGATATTAAAGAATTTAATAAATAATTATAATTAGTTTCCTTAGCATTTTCTGAAATTGTTCTAGAAGCTTTTTCTTTTTCTTCTTTTCCAATTTGTTTTTGTGCTTCTTCTATTGTAAAAATATCATCTGTTCTAAACCATAATTTATTAACAAGACTTTGAATAATTACTTTAACAGAAGAATTTTCTTTTAAAGTATTAAGTAAAGATGTATAACTTTGTGTTGCAACAATATTTATACATTTTGCTTCTCTACTTTGAGAAAAGAAATCTCCATCTGTTAAAGTTACATATTCATGATATTCATCACTTATAAAAGCACTTTTTCTAATTGGTATATTTGAGACTGAAAGTCTAGCTAATACTTCAGATTGAAAATCTAATTTTAAATATGCTGCAATAATTTTAGATAAATTTTTATATTCTGCAATATTCATGTTTAATACAATTATTTTTCCTGTATTTAGTGCATCTGTAAAACCGTAAAAATTAATTTCATTTTGTGGGGGACAAAATGTATTTAATACATTATAATCGGAAACAAAAACATTTGTAATTCTAGTAATTTCAGATTTTAATATTGCAAGTGTTCTTGAATCTAAATTATTAAATTCCTTTTCAAAAAATTCTACGCTAGAAAGTAAATTATAAATATTTTCTTTTGAATAATTACCTCTTTGAAATAGCCCTCTAACAATATTTAATTTTTCTGTAAAATAATTTGGAATTGTAATTAGTTTATGAATTTCTAAAAAAGTAACATAATTGTTATTATATAATCTACAAAATTTGATACATTCTGTTAAAATTGATTCTGTTTTATCAAGCCAATATGATTCACCATTATTTTGACTAAATAATGTCATAATTGTTTTTAACCTATTTGCAAGAACACTTGCTTTTAAATTTGGTTTATCTAATGGATTATATTTAAATTTGCCACTTAAATTAATTACTATTAAATCTTGAAGTCGATTGGCTGATATTACAAATTCTTTAACTTGCTTATAATAATTTCCTTTCACATCTAAAATAAGCATGGCTAACTTTTCTGATGAATCATACGACTTATAATCTATTAATTGTTTAGTAAATGGGTACATTGCTGAACTTGTTTTTCCACTTCCAATGGTTCCTGTTATTAAGATATTTTGGTATAAACCAGGTTCTTCAATATAAATGTCTTCATTGTTTAAATTTTTTCCAATGAATAAGTTTAAATTTTTGGATATTTCGGCTTTGGTAAGTTTTTGGGTATATTTATTTTTATTATTTTTAAACACAAATTGTTTTTTTGAAATAAACACAAAAATAGAATTTGATAATATTAAGTAAGATAAAAATGATATAAAAATATATGTTATTTTGAGTATATACCATAATTTTGGGGATTTTTCACATATATCAAATGGATGAATAGCATATGGTATTATTACAGAAGTTGCTGTAAAAATTGGATATAAAACAATAATAGAAAGAATTGATAGAAATGTACTGAGAATTAAAATACAACTTATGCGTTTAAAAAAATTTTTAAGCAAAAATTATACCTCCTAAGTATATTAAATTTTTTTGAAGTTAAGTTTTGAACCTTGAATATTCTGAAATAGAAATATTTCAATAAAAGAATAAATTGAATAAATAACTATTAAGAAGTTTATACCAAAAGTTATAAAGAAAAAATTTAAAGACATTAAAAAATATAAGTACCTCCTTTCCATTTTTTACCATAATACTATATTTTTAAGATTTTGTCTATACTTTTTTTAAAAAATATGTTAAAATATTCTAGAAATTAAAAAATAACATTGGTTATATTATTGTTATATAAACAAAATTTGAATATTTTTAGGAGGAAAAAATGATAGAAAAAACAACTACAATAGGTGAATTATTAAATACTGCTCCAGAAAAAGCTGATATATTATTAGAAGCAGGTATGCATTGTTTAGGATGTCCAGCTTCACAAGCAGAAACTATAGAAGAAGCATGCGAAGTTCATGGAATTGATGTAGAAGAATTAATAAAAAAATTAAATGCATAAAAAATAAAATTTATATATTGAAATAAAGCGGGATAATATTTATTAACAATATAAGTTTTTAAGTAAGCTACCGCTTTTTATATGCGCTCATAGCTCAGTAGGATAGAGCAGTCGCCTCCTAAGCGACCGACAGCCGTTCGAATCGGCTTGGGCGTACCAACTAATAATAAAATATATAAGAAAGTAAATTAAATGGAAATAAAAGAAAAATTTATGGAAGAAGCTTTGAAAGAAGCTTTTAAAGCTTATAAAAAAGAAGAAGTACCAGTAGGTGCTATAATTGTAAAAGATGGTAAGATTATAGCTAGAGCACATAATTTAAAAGAAAGTAAAAATGATACAACAAATCATGCAGAAATTTTAGCCATTCAAAAAGCAAGTAAAAAACTTAACTCTTGGAGATTAATTGATTGTGAAATGTATGTTACTTTAGAACCATGTAGTATGTGTGCAGGTGCCATTATAAATTCTAGAATTAGTAAGTTATATATAGGAACAATGGATAAAAAAACAGGTGCATGTGGATCTGTATTAAATTTATTAGAAGATTATAAATTTAATCATATTGTTCAAGTTGAGAAATATATATTAAAGGACAAGTGTGAAAAAATATTAAAAGATTTTTTTAAATATTTACGTGAAAAAAATAAAAAAGGAGAAAAATTATGATAAATAAATATAGTAAAATAATAAAGAGAAGTCTATTTTTTGCTATAATTATAATTTGTATACTTTTTTCTTATTTTGTTATGGTAAGATATGAAGTAGAAGGCGAAAAAGAAATGCCATTTAATATAGAAAAAATATTAATAATGAGTACAGTAACAGGTATGCAAGACACACAAACTGAAAATATATGGAATTTAAATATAGTACAAAATAATGATTTATATTTGTATATTGGAAAGAAAAATAATTCAGATGATGTGTTAAAAAAAATAACTATTGAAAATTTTAATATAACTAAAAATCCTAAAAAAGGAAACATAAAAATATATAGGCCGACAGGTGAATTATCTAATTTATATACATATAGTGAGCAAAATTATATTAATGAAAAAATAGAATACACAGGAAGTACAATAGATGATTTAAAAACATTAGAGGTTTCAAATCAAGGAGGCATAATTAGTATAAGAATTGCAACAGAAGAAATTGGAAAGTATATTTCTGATAGTGATTCAGAAGAAATAATACATAATAGTTCTTTACTTACTAAAAGTGGAATTACAGAAGAAGACATTAATTTTACAATTTCGTTTGATATGATTATAGAAATAGAAAAAGGAATAAAATATAAAGGAACAATAGAGTTAAATTTACCATCAGAAAATTTAATTGAAAAAGGAAGTTCTAATATAGAAATAACAAATTTTGATAATGTAGTATTTAAAAGAATTAAATAAAAATTAATTTAAAACTCTTGATAAATTTGAAATATCAGTATATAATACTAAGCGATGTAAGTAGGCTGGTTTTTCTATGGAGAGTATGTTTCAATAAAAAGCTATGAACCTCGTCAGGTCTGGAAGGAAGCAGCGATAAGTAGTGTATTTATGTGAATGCGTACTTTCCATAGAGAAACTAGCCTATTTATATTAAATTTTTAAATAGGGGGCTAATATAATGGCTTATACAGCGTTATATAGAAAGTTTAGACCTGCAACTTTTGGTGAAATGGTTGGACAAGAACATATTACTAGAACTTTAAGAAACCAGATAGTATCAGGAAGAGTAGGACATGCCTATTTATTTAATGGCGGTAGAGGAACTGGAAAAACAACTTCAGCAAAAGTACTTGCAAGAGCAATAAATTGTTTAAATCCAAAAGATGGTGAACCTTGTAATGAATGTGAAATATGTAAAGAGATATTAAATGGTTCACTTACTGATGTAGTAGAAATGGATGCTGCATCTAACAATAGTGTAGACGATATAAGAAATATAAGAGATGAAGTTAATTTTTTGCCAACAAAGGCAAAATATAGAGTATATATAATAGATGAGGTTCATATGTTATCACAAGGTGCTTTTAATGCATTACTTAAAACATTAGAAGAACCACCTGAACATGTTAAATTTATTTTAGCTACAACAGAACCACAAAAATTACCAACAACAATATTATCTAGATGTCAAAGATTTGATTTTAAAAAAATATCAAATGAAGATATTGTAAAAAGATTAAAAATTATATGCGAAGAGAGTAATATAGATATTGATGAAGAGGCATTAAATTTAATTGCAACATTATCAGAAGGTGCTATGAGAGATGGAATTAGTATTTTAGAAAGATGTATGCAAGAAGACGATGGAAAAATAACTGCTGATAAAATAAAAGAATTAGTAGGAATTCCTAAGTTAACCTATATTTATAAAATTGCAAAAAATATTATAGAATATAATGAAACAGAAGCACTTCAAACGATTGATGAAGTAATTAATGATGGAAAAGATTTAAATAATTTCCTTTGGGAAGTTATCAAATATTTCAAAGATATATTAATATATTCTGCTACTAAAAAGCTTGATATATACAGTAAAGAGGAATTAGAAAAAATTAATGAGCTAAGTAAAAATATTTCTAATGAACGATTATTGAATATAATATATGCATTATCTAATTTAGAAAATGATATAAAATGGTCTTCACAAAAAACAATAATGTTTCAAGTAGGAATTCTTAAAGTTTGTAGTAAAGTTGAAACTTCTGGAATAGAAGAATTAAAAAAGAAAATAGAAGAATTAGAGAGCAAAATCGAATCAGGAGTGACAATTAAAAATAATGTAGCCAAGCCAGTTAATGTAAATATTCCTAAGGCTCCAGAAAGAAAAATTGAAGAAAACAGAAATAATAATTCAAGTGTTACTGTAAAAGAAGGAGATTTAGGACAGGCATGGAATAATATATTAGATATGTTAAGAAAAAGTGGAAAAATATCATTATATACAAATCTAATTAATACAAGAGCTACTATGTTAAATGATTTAGTACTTGAAATATATTTTCCAAATGGTATAACACCTTTTGGAAAAAGTGTTTTAGAAAAACCAGAAAATAAAAATGAATTAATAAAAGCTATAATAAAAGAAACAGGAAAAGAAGTACATATTAAATATACAGATAAAAAAGAAGAATCAAAACCTAAAGAAATAGATAATAAAATAAATGATTTAGGTATAGATATAAATATAATTGAATAAAGGAGGATGTTGATATGTCAAAAAGAGGAGGATTCCCAGGAGGAATGGGAGGTTTCGGAGGCATGAATATTAATCAATTAATGAAAGAAGCAAAAAAAATGCAAGCAGATATGGAAAAATCTCAAGAGGAATTAGCAACAAAAACATTTGAGAGCAGTGCAGGTGGAGGGGCTATATCTGTAAAAGTTAGTGGAAGCAAAGAATTAAAAGAAATTATAATAAAAAAAGATGTAGTTGATCCAGACGATGTAGAGATGTTACAAGATTTAATTTTAACATGTGTAAATGAAGCTTTAAGAAAAGTTGATAGTGCACAAGCAGCTCAATTTGGAAAATATAACATACCAGGAATGTAAAAGGGGAAATATAAATGTCATATTATTCACCATCAATAGAAAAGTTAATAGAGAGTTTTGAAAAACTACCAAGTATTGGACATAAAACTGCAACAAGGCTTGCTTTTTATATGTTAGATTTAGATGAAAAAGATACAACAGATTTTATTAATTCTATTGTAGATGCAAAAACAAAATTAAAATTTTGTTCAAAATGTTTTAATATATCAGATACAGACCCATGTATAATATGTTCAAATCCTAAAAGAGACCCAAGTATTATTTGTGTTGTAGAAGATGTAAGAGATATAGTTGCAATGGAAAGAACACATGAATTTAATGGAGTATATCATGTATTACATGGTACAATTTCACCAATGAATGGAATTGGACCGGAAGATATAAAAATAAAAGAATTATTAAATAGAATATCTGAAGGAAATATAAAAGAAGTAATAATTGCAACTAATCCTAGAGTGGAAGGTGAAGCAACATCAATGTATATATCAAAATTGTTAAAACCTTTTGGAGTAAAAGTTACAAGAATTGCACATGGAATACCAGTAGGTGGAGACTTAGAATATACAGATGAAGTAACACTTACAAAAGCATTAGAAGGAAGAAGAGAATTATAAAAGCATGCCACATGGCATGCTTTTAATATATTATTTATTTGTATTTTTTTCGTATTTAATTATATCTGAAATATCACATTTTAATACAAAACAAATTCTTGCAATTACGTCTAAATCTAATCTTGAAATATTGTTATGATAATATCTATCAATCACATTATATGTTGAACCAGTTATTAGAGAAAGTTTATTTCTTGTAACTTTTTTCTTATCCATAACTTCTTTTAATGTTAAATTAACTTTTCCATAATCTTTTAAAAAATATATACTATTATCTATTTTATTCTCCACAGTACATCCTCCTATTTACGAATATATACTAGCAGAAAAATAGTATATTTACATTTATATTCTTATATACTATCCTATATAAGATAGTATTATCTGAAATAAATATAAACATACTAATAATGTATTTTATAGAAAATTAATTTTGAAGTAGGATTTTACAAATATCACTTGTTGAATTCTTTTTAGACAAATTACCTGAGTTTAGTCTCATATTTTCGATTTTATCTGGATTTCTAAATAAATTCTTTAAACTTCTAGCAATATTATCTCCTTTTTTTATCCATATAGCTACATTGTTATCAACTAAAAATTGGGCGTTTTCTTCTTCTTGACCAGGAATAGGATTTATAATAATAATTGGTAAAGAAGCGGACAAACTTTCTGTAATTGTAAGACCACCAGGTTTAGTTATAACCATATCTGAAATACTCATGAATTCAGGAACTTGATTTGTGTAAGATAAAACTTTAATTCTATCTTTTGAATTAGTTAAAGATACTAATTCATCAAATTTATCTTGCATTTTTTTATTTCTACCAGCTATAGCTATAACTTGAAAATCTTTAAATAATCGTATAATAGCTTTTAAAACCATATAAGTTGTATTACGTCCAAGACCAAATTCTCCACCAGCAAAAAATAAAATTGTTTTTTTATCTGGACATAAGTTTAATGATTTAAAAACAGTATCTCTATCATAAGATTGTAAAAATCTACTAGAAAGTGGGATACCTGTTGCAAAAATTTTATTTTCATCAACACCAAGAGTAATTAATTCATTTTTCATGCCTTCATGTGCGACAAAGAAATAATCAGTATATTCAGAGCCTACTACCCATTGATTATGAGGGACATAGTCTGTCATAATAGTAGCAAGTTTAGATGTTATATGACCACGTTTTTTTAAAATAGCACACATCTGACTACTAAATGGATGTGTTGAAATAATTAAATCAGGTTGAAAATCCTGGATTAAATGGTTAAGTCTATGTGACATAATCTTGTTAGAAGTAGTACTTATTGTTGCAAGAGGACCTTTTTGTGAATCACTATAAACTCGTTTCCAAGCCCAAGGCGCATTTTTTGCCATTTCTGCATAAGCAAGAGTAGAAATTTTATTTACATATTTATTTATATATTCAATACAATCTACCATTTTTACTTCAATATCATTATAATTAGCTTCAATACACTCTTTGATGGATTTTGCGGCTGATAAATGTCCACCACCATAAGAGCCATAAAAAATTAAAATTTTTTTCATAAAAACCTCGAAAATTAAATTAATAAAATTATTATATCATTAAATTTAATACTTTTAAATATATTTTAAGTATATTTTTCCAAAAAAAATGCAAACTATTTGTAAATAAAAAATGGAGGTTTTTATGAATACAAATGAGTGCAAAAATAAAAACAAAATTAAATATATAATAATAACGATGCTTATAATATTAGTAGTTGCTATGGGAATATATATATATAAACAAGAAAATGAATATATAACAGCATCACAAAATGCATATAATTCATCATTTTATCAAATGATAGGATATGTTCAAAGTATGGAAAACTATTTAGCTAAGGCCACAATATCAACAAGTCCCGAACATGGAGCAGAAACTTTAACAGAAGTATGGAAAGATGCTAATTTGGCAGCAGTATATTTATCACAATTACCAATTACCACAGAAAGTTTATCAAATACAGCAAAATTTTTAAATCAAGTAAGTGATTATTCATATTCATTATCAAGAAAAAATATTAATAATGAAAGTTTAACACAAGAAGATTTAGATAATTTAGGAAAATTACATGAATATAGTATAGAGTTAGAGAATACTTTAAATGAGCTTGGAATGGAAATGTCTTTAGGAGTATTATCATGGCAAGAACTTACAAAGAGTAATTTGACAAGCTATGCAAAACAAGTTGATAATGTATCTTTTGAAAGTTTTAGTAATATAGAGCAAAATTTTAATGAATATGCAGGACTTATTTATGATGGTGCATATTCGGAACATATAAATAAGGTTGATAAAAAGGGATTAACTGGTGAAGAGGTCGATGAAGAAAAGGCAAAACAAAATGCAAAAGAATTTATAGATGAAAACAAAATAAAAGAAATAAATTCAAATGGATATATTGAAAATGCAGATATACCATTTTATGATTTTACAGCAAAAACTAACAACGATGAAGAAATAAGTATAGCAATATCTAAAAAAGGTGGACATGTAATATATATGAACTATGTAAGAGATGTATCAGACGAAAAAATTTCACAAGATGAGGCAAATAATATAGGAAAAGAATTTTTGACTAAAAAAGGTTTTGATACAATGAAAGAGACTTATTACATGAAAGAAGGCGGAACAGTTACTGTAAATTATGCTTATGAGCAAAATGGAATAGTAGTATATCCGGATTTAATAAAATTGAAAATAGCACTAGATAATGGAGAAATATTAGGAATAGAAACATCAGGATATTTAAATTCACATGAAGAAAGAAACGTTCAAGGTATAAATATTAGTATGGATGAAGCTAAAAAAACATTAAATTCAAAACTTGAAATAATGAGCGAAGGAATGGCAATAATACCAACAAAATGGAAAACTGAAATATTATGTTATGAATTTAAAGGAAAAGTAGATGACACAGAATTCTTGGTATATGTAAATGCGGGGACAGGAAAAGAAGAAAATATCTTAGTAATATTAGATACACCCAATGGTACTTTAACAATGTAAAATTGGCAAAAATTTCAATTATAAAAAAAACAAAAAAGAATATAATATTAATATAAAAGATTTTAATAATTTAAAATTCTTTTATATTGGAACCTTTAAAGGAAAAGGCGACAAAACTAAAGTGCTTTAAATCTTTGTTGCTTCTGAATTATTTGAGGAGGTAACTAAAATGGGAAAAAGAAGCAATTTAATATCAGAAAATTTAAGAGAAGAAATAGCTAAAGAATTAGGCGTATACGAACAAGTAAAAAAAGATGGTGGAAGTTGGGCTAATGTACCATCTAAAACTTGTGGAAATATAGTATCAAAAGCGATAGAAATTGCAAATAGAAGTGTTGAATAGTAATAGGCGGAAAATATCCGCCTATTTTTTGTGTCAACGGGGACGGAGATTTTTGACACAAACCACGATAGTGAGCAAAATGGGAGTGTCAACGGGGACGGAGATTT
>CAKPKP010000019.1 GCA_934167495.1 uncultured Clostridia bacterium
TGCTTTAAGCCTTTAATCTCACCAGCATAGCTGGCGGTTGTTGTTTCACTTCGTTTCACGAAGCTAAAGGCGTAATAAAAAATATATAATTTATTATACCATAAATTATATATTTTTGCAATTTACATAATTATTCTACTTATTTTCTATAAGAGGAACTGTTTCTTTTGTATCAATTCCCTCTAAATTATAATATCCATCTGGTACATTTCCAACTATTACAGATTCAGCTAATAATACTTGATTTACTACATCTTTGCCTATGTTTTTAAATGGTGTTAAAATTGTAACACTACAAGTTACTTCTAAATATATTCTATGTAATGTTTGATTTATTCCTGTAGATGTAAATTCTGATTCAAGATTTGTAGATACACTTCCTACAGATGCAATTTTTATTGGGATACTTGGTCCTATACCAGATAGAATTTTACTTCCTGTAAAACTTCCCATTCTTATATATATAATATCATCTTCATTAGCTTCTAGTGCTTTTACAATATTATTTGCTATACTCGAAGTTATTTCGTTTATTGAAATTATATTTGTTTTAACCATATTAATATTTCCTATTTCGTCTTTTTCTATATCAACTAATTTATTGTAATTATAATTTGCCATTACTTTTGTAGCCTCATCATTTGATATTTTAGTTGCTATAGCTTGAGCCTGATCTTCACATACTTTTTGAAATATTGGATATATAGCTTCAAGTATAAATATTACTACACTTATAATTAATAATATTATTAATGTTAATTCTAATTTCTTTTTATTTCTGCTAGCATTTCTTTTTATCTTTGGCATACGAATTCTTTTTCTAGAATAAATAAAATCCATAAATTTATTTTAGCTACATCTAGATATATATAGCTTATCTCCAACTTTCAATTTACTTTCATCTTCTATTCCATTTACATATTTTATATCTTCTATTGTGCTTTTAAATTGTTTTGCTATATTCCAAAGTGTATCTTTAGGCTTAACAAAATATATTACCATACTACAGAAATTATCATTATTACATTCTTCTATATCTACATTGTCTATAACACTTAGCTGTACGTCGTTTCCACCATTTATTGTACATTCACATTCTAGCATACAGTCTACATTATTATCTGAATTTACTACAAAGTTTTCATCTTTAATATCTAAATTTAAATCCATATCTTCTGCTTTTGTACACTCCATTGTTTTATTAAACGGTAATTTTACAAGTTTTGTACTTAATGTATTACTTGATGTTGATTCGTATAAAAAGTTTATTTCTATTTCTCCATCAAAATTTACTTTGTTTTCATACATTTTTTTATTTAAAATATTAGCCTTGCAATCTGCATCATATATTTTATTTACATCAGATAAATCTACTTTTTCATTTATTTGCATTGTAGTTTTTCTTGCTTCTAGCATAGAAACTATATTTATGTTTTTCTTAGAAAATACTATGTTATTTTTTAAACCATATATATCTTGAGGAACATTCATATTTCTATTTTCATAAGCCTCACTAAATATGTCATAATCAACTTCTACATAAATTGAATGTTCTTCTTTAGAATTTGGTTTAACTATTAAGTTTCTCATTTTATAATCTGAATTACATATGTTGTCATCTGAAATTCCTTCCATATCGACAAACCCCATTATTGGGATAGATGCTTTTACTGTATTTATTCTATCATCTTCTGTTAAATACATTATTTTCATGTCAACATCTGCTTTTGCAAGTATTTTGTTATAACTATTTTTATTTTCCTTATTTGAAATTTTCACATCTACTTTAAATATTTCTACTATTTCATCAATGTTATCTATATTTATATTTTCTTTAGCTGATGCTCTAGCTACTCCACATCCTTTTAAAGACATTACATTTATGCTTTGATTTAATACCTTTGCATCTTCTATTGGGCTTAAATCATTTATGAAATCTACTTGAGATTTATTATACACTTTGCCTTCTATTTCCATATTTACTTTTATATTAATTTTTCTTTCATTTAATATCTTTGTTTCTATTGATCTTATTATAACATTATCGTTTAAGGTCATTGATTCATTAACATTTTCAAATTCCATGCTTTCTGAAAAGTCTAAAACTGCATTTAAGCTTCTATTGCCTCCATTGTCTGCTAAATATACTATATATAAATTTATGTTTCCATCAACTCTTATTTTGTTTTCTAGTATTTCTCTTTTATATGTGTAGCAATTTGCATTAGAGCTTATTACATTTAATATATCTGGTTTTACATCTGGTACAATAACGTCTCCTTCTACTACTACATTTTTCTTTTTTCTTCCTACTAATTGATTAATATTTAATTTTTCTTTTTGGATATTATCTATCATATTCTTCCTCCTTAATATTCTTTTATTAATTTATATTAAGCAGGTACAAAAAAAATTCCTATTTCTAGGAATTTTTCATTATCATATTACTATCCATTCTATTTAAAATTTCTTTTTCCTTAGTTTTTTTAGTTTCAATAGCTGGTACAAATAATGGTGCATATTCTTTTCCATCGTATACTTCAATTTCTATCGCTTTTGTAAATAAATCTGTGTAATTATAAGCTCCTGTACTATCATTATTATCAAATTTTACTCTGAAATAACTAGGATAAATTTTTTCAATTACAGCAGACTTTTCTAGAGTTTTACTTCTTTTGCCTGGTGATTCTCTTAGTATAATTTTTTTTCCAATTTCACTTTCGATATTATTTCTTAGTGTTGCAATATCTGACCTATAAATCATAACTTCACCTACTTATAATTTGATAATCAATATATATCATAGTAGGTATAAAATGTCAAAATGCTTTTTTTTTTGTAATTTATTGTAATAAGCTTATACCAGCTATTTGAAAGTAATGTTACTTTTTTATTACATTTTTGTTACATTGTTTTTACAGCATTACTTGTTTTTTTCCTTTTGCCATTGTTCCTCCTATTCCCATTATTCCATCTGTTAGTTCTTTTGCTATTTCTTCTATTGTTATATATCTAAAGCTGTCTGTTAATGCAACTTTTCCCGCAACAATTAAAGGATCTATAAAATCTATTAATATTCTTCCGGGAGATGACGCAAAATTTGCACCTGCTTTCATTATTTCTTCAAAATAACTTTGACATGCACCTGCAAAAATAACTAATTCTTCTTTTGATTTTTTGTATTTTCTCGCCTCTTTTACCGTTTCTACAAAATATCTAGAGTTTCTATAATTATATATATTGTTATAATCTTTTCCGTTTTTTAGCATTGCATCATGCCCTGTTACTACAAGTATATCTGGGTTATATTTCATTAATAATCTTCTTATTTGTAAGCTTTGCCTATATTCTGGAATATTTTTTACGACTGCATTTAATGATAAATTTTTATAATATCTTATTGATTTTTGACTATATCTTCTATCTCCATCTAAATGTAAGATCTTTCCTGTATATACTATTTGATTAATATTTTGCTTGTATTGCTCTACTCTTTTTTCCATTATTTTGTCCATATTTTTATATTTTTCTTTTATTAATCTTGAATCGATTATTTCTAAATCATCTATATAACTATCCGCTTCTATTCTTATGTCTGTTCCTTTTAATATTGCTATTTTCTCTTTGTTTCTTAATTCTAATATTCTATCTACAACAAAAAATATGTCTTTACCATATGATTTTCTTCCTACGAAATCTCCTTCTTTTATTTGCTTCATATTTTTCATTCCTTTCTATTTTACAAAGCTACTATATTCTATGTCGAATTTTGTTATTTTGTGATTAAAATACTCTAAGGAATCTAGTATATTTTTGTTTTCTACAATTTCCAAATTTTTTCAATTTTTTTCCATAAAAGTCTTGTATATTATTTTTTTTTGATATATAATGCTAATGGAAGTTTTTATTCCAATTTAATTTTAATTAGACCTTAACCTTCTTTTCTAGAAAGTTTAATTGTGTCCTAAAAATTAAATTATATTTCTAAGATAAGGAGGAACCCATAAATGGCAGATAAAACTATAGTATGTAAAGATTGCGGAAATGAATTTGTTTTTACAGAAGGTGAACAAGAATTTTATGCTTCTAAAGGATTTGAATCAGATCCAATTAGATGCCCAGAATGTAGAAAAGCTAGAAAACAAGCTAGAAGAAACTAAAAAAGGAACAATAGTGGGCTGAATGTTACATTTTAAATTGTAACATTCAGCCCACGTTTAATTGTTCGTGTGCGAAATTTGCATATAGCAAATTTCTGTACAAAGTATTTATCTAATAGGAATTTCAGAGAAATTTCCTATTAGATAAAAAAACTAGGAAGATTATTTCTCTTCCTATTTTTTTTGGATTGTGCTTTCTTTTATCTAATAAGATTTCTAAAAAAATTTTTATTATTTTAATTACTATGTAATATGCTTATTTATTTCTTGATATTTTAATTTTGTAGCTAATCCACCTCTTATATGTCTTTCAGCTTTATTTTCATCTAGTATCCTTCTAACTTCTACTGCTAATGGTTTATTAATACTTAGTAATCTTTCACTTACATCTTTGTGTACTGTACTTTTACTTATTCCAAATTTTTTAGCAGCACCTCTTACTGTATCTTTTGATTCTATTATATAATGTGCCAATTCAACTGCACGTTCTTCTATTGATATCGACTTCATAAAGAAAACCCCCATCACGAATACTTTTTTTCTAATTGTATTCGCTTGAGGGTTGTATTAGAACTAACCTATTTTTTATTTCTAAAAGTATTTACTTTGTAGCATTTATATTTATTAACTTATAGTCTTTGTTATATACATTTCAGGTAATAAATCTTTTATTTTTACAACTTTATTTTCAGATACTAAAACTTGTGTTTCTAAATTTTTATCATCAACCATTCTTATCAATTCTCTGCATCTTCCACATGGAGAATATATTGTTTCTTTTGCTGAATATGCTACTATTTTCTTTATTTGTGTTTCTTTATTTTTTAGCATATCTGCAATTGCTGCATATTCTGCACAATTTCCTAAAGAACAATTAGAATCTATACATATTCCTGTATAAATATTGCCTGATTCTGTAAGCAAAGCACACCCCACGTGTCCACATGAAGCATATTCACTTAAAATTCTTTTACCAGCTAGCTGTTTAGCTTTATCTAATAAAATTTCAAATTCTTTATCCATAGTATCCTCCTATATACTACATTATATCTTTTTTCTTCACTTTAGGCAACTAAAAAAGAATGAATTATATTGACAATTTTATATAAATTATCAGTATATTCATTCTTTTTAATATAATTATTTCAACTTATTATCTATTTTTGCTTTTTGTGTTGCTATAAATTCTGTTCCATTTTCAATTGTTTCTTCAATTTTTTCTTTTATTTTAAATCTTATTGCATTTAAATTTGGAAAGGCATTAATAAGACGTTTTCCAAGTATTGATTTTTCACTAATTATAGCCTTTACTTTTTGAGTTATTTCTTCTGTATTATCTTTAATTTCACGAGTTACATTTTTAAATGTTAATATTACATTCAATGACACTATATTATCTATTATAAATACCACAAATAATGTAATAACTATTATATTAAGTGCTAAATCAGGTATATATGAAATTCCTGATAATATTAATGGATTGGTTATTCGTAATAATATAGGCCCTGCTAATCCGAATAATACTAAGGTTTCTAAACAAATTCTTCCATTTATATTAAACCTCATTCTTTTATAATCCCACCATCTAGCATGAAATATTTTTTCCATAAAATAACTTGTTAAGTATTCCAATACACCGCATATCAGCATTGCTAAAATAAATGTTAGAAGAATATCATTTTTATATTTAGACAATAACAATGTTATAAGTAGAACTCCATATCCATATATTGGGCAATAGGGTCCTATTAAAAATCCTCTATTTACTAATTTTCCAGACTTAAATACTTCACCTATTGTTTCTACTAACCATCCACATGTGCTATAAATTAAAAATAACAAAAAATATGTCTCTACAAATCTTAACATTTTTTCCCCCCATTATTATATTTTTAAACTATATATTCAATTTTACTATTTTTAAAATATTTTTGCATTAATTCTCTAAAAAAAATTTCCGCTTCTTCCCTAACACTTTGCTTATACATATATTTACCTTTACCTCTTCCTGTCATTAAATCTTTGTTAAATAAATCTATAGCATTCGGAAAAGCATCTTTATTTATCATTTTATGCACATAACTATAAGTCATAAATATTAATTCAAAAAAAGTTTCTTTTTTTACTTTTGGACTTAATTCTTCAGCTAATTTTTTTACCAACTCTTCATATAATTCTTGGTAATTTTCAACTAATATAATTGGTGCTATAAGTATTCCTACTCTATATCCAGCTTCGCACATTTTATTTATTGCATTTATTCTTCCATTTAATCTTGATGTTCCAAATTCTACTTTAGATATTATTTCTTCTGGATTCATACTCATTCTTATAACAACTTTGTTTTGATGATTAAGGTTCAATAATGAATCTACATATTCGAATTTTGTTGGAAATGTAATTAATCCTTTACCTCTTTTTGCAAAATTTTCTATAGTCCATTCTAAATTTCCTGTTATAGTATTTTCTAATATTAAATCGCTATTACTTCCTAACTCAAATGTTAATTCTTTATCTGATTTATTGGATTCTCTAATTACTTTTTCAAGCATTTCTTCCCTATTTACAAATAATCTTAAATATGAACATTTATTATAATTACAAACTAAATAACAATACATACACATAGCAGTACACCCTGAAGATGTATATGGTACTAAGAAATCCGATGTCTTATGATTTGGAACAAATTTATGTGTTTTTCTTATTCCTATTATTAAATTTCTTTTCATTCTTGGAAATTCTGAATTTTCTTTTTTTCGTAATTCTTCTATATTATTGTGATTTTCTATTGGAATAAACAATATATCTTCTTTACTATATTGTTCTAATAATTTTCTACCTAAATAATAGTTTTTTATATCTTCTTCATAATAAATAGCATTTGGTATAAACATTTTTTCCTCCATTTTTTTTACTATATAATTATATTTTTACCAAATGTTTATTATTTATAAAATTTTTTTACAAAATTCTTTTAAATACGTGCTTCAATAATAAAATCTATATTCCTCTTATCTTTCCATATCCAATTTCTTCTTCTTTCATAATATTTACTATTCTTTCTACTTCATTTTTATCAATATTTTCAACTTCAATAATTGATATATGACCTGCATTTGTATATTTATGGTACTTTGATTCTATTTTCAATTTTTCATCTACTGAAATATCTACATTTTCTGGCACATGAAATGAATTAGTATATATTACTTTATCTGTAACTCCTGAAATTTTTCCATACATTGCTTTATCTAAAGCTGTAAATCTTTCAAGTCCACCTACTTGAGTTCCAAGCAACATGAAATTTAAATTATATTTTCCGTGAATATTCATCTACTTTTTTTCTCATAAATTCTATTATCTCAAGACCTAATTTTTGAGTTTTTTCATCTTCGCATTGATACTTTCCTGTTAATGCTTTTAAACATTCTGCAAGTCCAATAAAACCTATTGAAATCATTCCATGTTTATATAGTTTTCTTAATCTATCTTCTTCTTTTACTTTTTCACTTTCAAGCCAAACTTCTTGTCCAAGTAGAAAAGGAAAGTTACTCGCTCTTTTAGTACATTGAATTTCAAATCTATCTAATAATTGATCCTTTACTAATTCTAACTTTTCTTCTAACTCATTATAAAAAGCTTCTATATTCATTTTGTCATTTTTTACAATTCCATATTTTATCCCTATTCTTGGTAAATTTATTGATGTAAATGACACATTTCCTCTACCAACGCAAACAGCTCTATTTTCATCAATTACATTTTCTATCACTCTCGCACAAGAGCTCATATATGCTACTTCTGTATTTATGTCTCCTTGTTTATACCATTTTAGATTATATTCTGTATCTAAAAATGAAAAATTAATTTTAGCTTTATTTGCAACACCACTACAAGCAAGTTCAAATAAATCATAGTTTTTGTCTTCTTTATTATAATTTATTCCCTTTTTTATTTTAAATATAGTTACTGGAAATATTGCTTTTTTATTTTTTATAACTAAATTTTGCATTGCCTCAAGGAAATTTCTAGTAACCATTCTTCCTTCAGCTGATGTATCTGTTCCTAAATTTACAGATGAATAATATACTTTACTACCACCTCTAGAATGTGTTGAATTTAATGTATTTATAAAACCTTCCATGGCTCTATATGTTATTTCATTAGTTTTTTGTATTGCTTTTTCATAAGAAATTCTAAATATCTTTTTTAATTCTTCCGCTCCTCTAGAATAAGCATCAAATACACTTATATCAAATTCTAGTGATTCTATTTTTTCTATTTCTCTTTCTATCCCATTCATTGCTGCAAAATAATTAAAATTAGTATACTCTAGAAAATCATACATTGTTTGCTTAAATTGCTTCTTAAAGGTCTTTAAAACGCCATCTGACATATAATAATCAAATAATGGTATTCCCTGTTCTCCATGTTGATCATTTTGATTTGCCTGAATTGCAACTACTGCTAAATTAGAATATTCTAAAATATCTTGTGGTTCCTCAAAATAACAATTTCCTATTTTAAAGCCGTCCTTAAATAGTTTTCTTAAATCTATTTGTACACATGTCGTTGTTCCCATTGGTAAAAAGTCAATATTATGAATATGAATGTCTCCGCTTTCGTGTGCATCTACATATTTCTTTTTTATTAAATATGATTTTGTAAATTCATTTGAAACTGCACTACCATATTTTAGCATAGTTTCTATTGCTGTATCTTTTGTTGAATTTTCATTTAATGAATCTTCTAAACTAGTATTTAGTCCTAAATTTTCTAGTGCTTTCAAAAATTTATGTTGCTTTTTTTCCTCAAAAAATATCTTTCTAGACTGATTTCTTCTTTCTCTATAACTTGAAAAAGAATCTTCTACATCTGAATATCCATTATTTCTTAATTCTTCCTCTATTATATCTTGTATCTCTTCTATTTTTATTTTATCTTTTTCCCAATTTTCTATCCTTGAAATTACTAAATTGTATATTTTATGTATATCTTTTTCAGTATACTTTTCACTATCATCATTTTTTATACTGTCAAATCCTTTTTTTATTGCTAAAGCTATTTTACTTCCTTGGAATTCTACTTTTTTTCCATCTCTTTTAATTACTGTGACATTTATGTTTTTATCTTGTATTTCTGACATACATCCTCCATATTTCAATTTATAAAACTACAATATAATATATCACAAAAAAAGAAAACGGTAAATATAATCCGTTTTCTTTTTTCATTAAAAGCTTCTTCCGCCTCCGCCATGCGTAGTGCCACTACTTCCAGTATGAGTAGAACTTCCTCCAGAGCTTCCGCTTGAACTACTTGATATATATATTTTACTAACATGTTTATCTAAAAATATATCTGAGTTTTCTGTTATTTTTATTGGTGTTGTAACATATAAATTTGCTTCCCTTTTTTTAGTAGGTTTCTTATGTTTTAAACATCCTATTATAATATATATGCAAGTTACTATTCCTGAAATTCCTAATGATATTTTTATTACTTCAGCAACATTATATATATAATCTCCACCGCTTTCGCCTTTTTTAGCAAAATATTCAGCATATTTTATAAATTCATTTGCACATCCATTATAATCTTCTTTAGAGATTTTTTTATATGTATAATCTAATATTGCATCAATTCTGTTATCATTATAAATTTTTATTGCCTTTCCTGTTGTTGAAATCCACATAACTCTTTTATCCATATCTATTAGAAAAAGTAATCCAGATTTTTCGCTTCCTATTCCAAACCCATTATAATCATAAAAGTCATCTGCAAAAGCCATTGAAGAATATTTTGGATTTTTATTTATAGTTACTATAGCTATATCCATATTATATTTTTCTATAAAGTTTTGCATTTTATTATATAAAGTTTGTTCTTCTTCATCAGTTAATAATTCTGCAAAATCATAAATTTTCTTACTACTATTAGCTACAGGTGTACTCTCAATTGAATTTTCTAAAGAGGAATTATATGTAGTTGCATTACATGTACAATTACATAGTATAATTATATTAACTATAATAAAAATTAAAAATTTATATACTTTACTATCTACTTTTTTCATATTATACCATTCCTCCTGCCAAAATTATTAATGATACAATTAAAAAAATTACTGCTGTACTTATACCAAAACATCCTAATCCCTTTAAAATTAATTTTTTAAAATCAATTGGAACTTGACCTATAACTTTTTTTGTTTGCCCATTCATAGCAAATGTATACATTTTATTATTAAATTTTATATTTAACATCCAAACTGGTAAAAGAGCATATTCTACTTCTTTATTTTGAATATTTATTCGTTTTTCTTTTATATCTATTGTACTATAAATTGACAATGTAGATTTTAGCTGATCTACCATAGTGTTTTCCATTCTTTTTTTAGCTCTTTCATATACATCATCGCTTGTTAAATCATATTTCTCTGCTAAAAATCCTGATAAATATGACCTATTAAAAGGCACAAAATCTTTATATTCATATGGTTCTATAGAATCCATAATTTCATCTTGAAATTTTGTAGAACCATCAACTGGTAAATCTGTAATTTCCAAGTTTCCTTTTCTTAAGCATTTGTAGTAATTAGTTTCAGTATAGTTATAGTTTCCTGATGTCCAAGTACGAATTGTGCTAGTTTTAGCTTCTATATTTCCATCTATATAACTATCATATAACCAAAAAGGTATATAAACTCCTGAAATTTTTTCTATATTTTCTTTATTATGAAAAGTTGAAGGAGCAAACCATCTCTTTTTTACATTCTTCTGAAAAGCTTCTATAGCCTCTTCTTTAGTTGCTTTAAATGGAATTAATTTATCTGGTTTGAATTCTCCTTGCAATCTATTTTTCATTATTGCGGTATTTCCACAATATACACAATGTGTGGCAACAGTATTTTCATCTGTTATTACTATTGCCCCACAATCTGGACATTGGTATTCTGTAATATTGTTATTTGATTTTTCATTTGCACTTGTTTCTTTAGCCTGCAATTTTTCAAAATCATCTACACTGTAGGTAGCTCCACAATATTCACAAACCCAATTTTGAGTAGTTGGATTAAATTTTATATTTGCTCCACAAGTAGGACACTTATTATCTACTGCAGATTTCATTTTCTTCTCCTTTATTCACTTAATTTTTTTCCACAATTTGGACAAAATTTTGAATTTTTCTCAACAGGTTTACCACATTCTGGGCAGAATGCTTTTTCAGGCTTTTTACTTCCGCAATCAGCACAGAAATTTCCGCTTACATTTTTCTTACAATTTGGACATTCCCAAGTATCTGCAGTTACAGTACTTTGTGGTGCTACATTAGAAGTTTGATTCATAGCATTTGCAACTCCATTCATAATTCCTGTTCCTGCCATATTGGCCATTCCAACTCCCATAAATCCTGTTGTTGCACCATTTGCATTATTTGCAGCATCTTTTACAGCTTGAGCATATGCTCCAACTAAAGTTCCTTGTTGCATATTTGCGTTTGAACTTAAAACATAATCTTTTATATATTTTTCTGATTCTTCATCTAAAGTTATTCCTTCAATAGTAATTCCTGTTATTGATATTCCTCTTCTTTGAATAGCTTCATCATAATTCTTTTCTTTTAATAAAGTTCTTATTGTGTCCTTAGCTTTTGGTAAATTCATAACAGGATATTTTTCATCACTTAATTCATTTAATACTGTCTCAAATACATCTATAACTTCAGATCTCATTTGTGTATTTAAATTTTCTTTCTTATATATTTCAGCTGTTCCAGCTATTTCTTTCATAAAAGAAGCTGGATCTGTTAATTTAAATGTATAATTTCCATGAGCTCTTACGTTTACTGGTAATGGATCTACAGTTCCTGTCATATTATTTGGAACTGGATGTGAATAATCTGGATACATTACTGGTGTTGGTGTTCCAAATTTATTATCTATTATTTCTTTTGTATTAAAGAAGAATACTACTTGTGAGTTTTTTATATCTCCTCCATAAGTAAATCTAGTCCACATTTCTTTAAATACTTCTTTAAATTGTCCTGCAAAGAATGATGGTGTTGTTGATGCATCAAATTGATAATCTCCTGGTTCTGCTACAGCATCTAATACTGCACCATTTTGATATATTGCTGCACATTGTCCTGTTGTAACCCTTACAATACTGTTTTTTGATATTGTTCCATCCTTAGTTGTTCTCATTACCATTAATATATCATTTCCCATGTCTTCACATGCTATAACTTCCTTCCATTGGTCTCTTAATGTTGAACCAATAGCTCCAACAGTTGCTCTAATTAATCCCATATTTTTTACCTCCTAATAATTTAAAATCTTTCTAATCCTGTTAATACCCAATCATATTCTCCTGTTGTTATTACACTTCCACAATATTCACACTCTCCTGAAGATGTTATTTTTGTAGGTGCACCACAATTTGGACAATTTGTAGTATTTACAGTATTTTCACCTGGTTTAGTTTTTACACCAGTTTTTCTCATAAATGTTAATTTGTAAGTATTATAAAGATTTTTATCTTTGCTTCCTTTTAATACTTGTTTTGTGTCTTCATCTATTATATAATCTATCATCTTAGTTTTCAATAGTACTTCTAAAATATCTTTATCTCCTGATTGTCTGAAATTATATAATGTTGCTTCATTTACCGCAACTCTTTCTAATACATTAATTTGTTTATTATTAATATAACCTTGTAATTGTGTTGAATGTAATTCAAATAATTCATTTGATTCAAAACATCTTATTACTGACCAATCCCTTGCAGTCCAAGCATATTGTAATTTAATAAATAAATCTTTTGCCCAAGATTTAAAATCATCTTTATTAAATAACTCATCAATTGCTTTTACTTTATTTTCAATTTCTGTTTCATTATTTGTATTTGTAGTAGTGTTAGTTGGTTTTCTATTATTATCTTTGCGTCCAAAAATTATACTCAAAACAATAATTCCTACGATTGTTAACACAATTACAATTACTGTTTCGCCTCCGCTTAAACTGCCAGAAGTATAACCATAATCATCATCATAATCCCATGAGTCCCAGCTACTTCCAGAATCCCATGAGTCCCAATCACTTGAATCGTATGATTCAAAACTTCCTACGTCTGCAATAACATAATTAAATGGAAAAAATGTTATTCCTAAAGAAAATAACATTAAAACCACTATAAAAAACTTCTTTAAATTTTTCATAAAACTTCTCCTTATATATTATTTTATTATAATATATAATTTTTCTCATATTTTGTCAATTTATCTATTCTTAAAAATTCTAAAAGAATTTATAACTGTAATTACTGTTGTTCCTGTGTCTGCAAGTACGGCAAGCCATACTGGTGCCAATCCTAAAACTCCTAAAGTAAGTACAATTACTTTTACTAATATTGAGAATATTATATTAAATTTTACTATTCCCATTGATTTTTTTGCAATTTTTATAACATCGCTTAAAATTGCAATATTGTTTGACATTAAAATTGCATCTGATATACTGTTTGCTATTTCTGTTCCTTCACCAATAGATACTCCAAAATCTGACTCTGCTAAAACTGGACCATCATTTATTCCATCACCAACAAACATTATATTTCCATCATTTTTAGCTTCTTTTATTTTATTTACTTTTTCCTCTGGTAATAATCCAGAATATACTGTTTTTATTCCTACTTTCTCAGATATTTTACTTGCTGAATTTTGATTATCTCCTGTAAGCATTATTACATCTTTTACATTAGCTGTTTTTAATTTTTCAACTAATTTATCTGCCCCTTCTCTTAGTTCTTCTTCTAAAGTAATATATCCTGCAATAATTCCATCTACTGCTAAATATATAAAATCATCATTAGCATTAATATTAAATTTAGCTAGTAATTTTTTGTTCCCTAATACAACTTCTTTTCCTTCTATTTTTCCATATATTCCAAATCCAGCTATTTCTTGATGTTCTGTTACTTCCAAAATTTCTTTATTTTCCACTTTTTCTATTACAGCTGTGGATATTGGGTGGTTTGATAATCTCTCTAAATTATACATATATTTTAATACTGTATTTTCGTCAAATCCATTTAAAGTTTCTATTTTACTTATTTTCATTTTTCCAGTTGTAATTGTTCCTGTTTTATCTAATGCAACTTTTTTTATTTTTGATAATTTTTCGATATGCATTGTTCCTTTTACAAGCATTCCTTTTTTTGATATTGCTCCAACACAAGAGAAAAATGCAAGTGGTATTGAAATTACCATACTACATGGACATGATGCTACTACAAAAATTAAAGCTCTTAATACCCATGTTTTTAAATCATATCCTAATAATGCAGGTATTATTGCTATTGCTATTGCCAAGATTACAACTATCGGTGTATAAATTTTTGCAAATTTTGTTATAAATTTTTCTGCTTTACCTTTATTATTTTTTGCTTCATATACTAAATTTACAATTTGTGTTGCCATAGAATCTTTATATTCTCTTATTACTTTACATGTTAACACACTTGTTAAATTAATACTTCCAGATAAAATTTCTGTATCTTGTTTTACTGTTTGTGGTTTACTTTCACCAGTTATTGCAGATGTATCTAAATTTGATTCTCCAGATATTATTATGCAATCAACTGGAACTTTATCACCTGGCTTTATTAAAATCTTATCACCTATTTTTACATTCTCTACATCAACTTCTTCTGCTGTTCCATTTTCAGTTATTAAATTTGCTACGTTTGCTTTTATTTTTACTATGTCCTCAATATTGCTTTCAGATTTCTTTTCTGCAAGACCTTCAATAAATTCTCCTAATTTAAATAGTAATATTATAGCACAGCTTTCTGGATATTCTCCCAAAATAAAAGCTGCAATCATTGCAATTGCCATAAGAGTATCTTCTTCTATCTCTAATTTAAAAATACTTTTTATTCCTTCTATAAGTACTTCATATCCAGCCAACAATAAACTGGCTAAAAATAACCATTTACTTATACCTGAAAATACTGGTATAAATCCTAAAATAAATACTATTATAGATAACACATATGTGATTATCTCTACTTTTGATTCTTTATCATTTTCTTCTTCTTCCATAAAAAACTCCTAAACTATTTTTCTTCTCTTATATGCATTAATGCTATTTTCATGATCTTCTCTATATGTTCATCTTCTAGACTATAAAATACTTGCTTACCATCTCTTCTATATTTTACTAGTTTTGCAGCTCTTAGTAATTGTAATTGATGTGATACTGTTGATTGATTTAAATTTAATATTTCGCATAAATCACACACGCATAACTCTGTATTTAAAATACTGCATATAATTCTTATTCTTGTACTGTCTGAAAATAATTTAAATATATCTGCTAAATCCAATAATTCATCCTCTTGTATTTCAGACAAATTCGAATCTTTAATTTTATTATAATGTATACACTTTTCTGAACAAATATTTTCTTCGTTTTCCATATTTTATTCTTCCTTTCTTATGAATATATGTTAATATATTCATATGTTACATCAAATGTTACTAATTGTCAATAGTAAAATTTTACTTATTATATCTTTTAAGTAAGTATATATGTTAAAATCTGCCTTTTCAAATTTATGATATATGATAGGGAACAAAAGCGGACATTAATAACTTTTGCACTTATTAAAACATTTTGAAGTCCGCGTCTTTGTTCGTGTGCGAAATTTGCAAAGCAAATTTCTGTACAAAGTATTTATATTCTAGGAAGTTCAGAGAACTTTCCTATAATATAAAAAAAGCCTACAATAAATATTTGCAATTTAATGCATTTATAATATTGTAAGCTTTTTATTATATAATGATTTAATTATTTTTATATATTTAACTAACTAAACTTTTTGATGGTATAACTTTTACTTCATCATTATCTATTGTTATTTTTATTGTCTCTCCTGCACTTACTATTCCATCTAAAATTGATTCTGCAATTTTATCTTCTACAAAATTTTGAATAGCTCTTTTTAAAGGTCTTGCACCATATACAACATCAGTTCCTTTTTTTACAATAAACTCTTTCACCTCATCATCAAATTCAACATTTATTAATTGTTCTCTCATTCGTTTTTTAACATTAGTAAGCATTATTGCTACAATTTGTTTTATTTCATCCTCAGTAAGTTTATGGAATACTATTGTTTCATCAATACGATTTAAAAATTCCGGTTTAAATTCTTTTTTTACTTCTGCCATTACTTCTTTTTTTATGTTCTCGTATTGCACGCTTTCTTTATTATCTTCGCTATTAGTAAACCCTAATGTTTTTCTGTCTGAAATTAATCTAGCTCCTATATTTGAAGTCATAATTATAACTGTATTTTTAAAGTTTACCATTCTACCTTTACTATCTGTTAATCTTCCATCATCTAGTATCTGCAATAATATATTCATTACATCAGGATGTGCTTTTTCTATCTCGTCAAATAAAACAACTGAATATGGTTTCTTTCTAACTTTTTCTGCTAAACCTGTTGTTTCATCAAATCCTACATACCCAGGAGGTGAACCAATCATTTTAGAAACCGAATGTCCTTCCATAAACTCAGACATATCTACTCTTATCATTGCATTTTCATCACCAAATAAGCTTTCAGCTAAAGCTTTTGTAAGTTCTGTCTTTCCAACACCTGTTGGTCCTAAAAATAAGAATGAACCTATTGGTCTTTTTGGGTCTTTTAATCCTACTCTGCTTCTTCTTATAGCTTTTGAAACTGCAGTTACCGCTTCATCTTGACCTACTATTCTCTCATGTATATTTTTCTCTAAATTCTTCAACTTTTCATTTTCTGTTTCACTTATTTTTTGAAGTGGTATACCAGTCCAACCTGAAATAACAGTAGCTATATCTTCTTTAGTTATATTTATAACATTTTTACTAGTTTTATTTCTCCACTTTTCCTTTTCTTTATCTAGCTTATTTTTTAATTTATTTACTTCATCTCTCAAATTTGCAGCTTTTTCAAAATCTTGTGATAATATTTTTTCTTCTTTCTCTTTGTCTAATTTTATAATTTCTTCTTCAATTTTCTTAATAGTTTCTGGTTCTGTATATGCTTTTAACCTTGCTTTTGAAGAAGCTTCATCAATTAAATCTATTGCTTTATCAGGCAAATATCTATCATTTATATATCTAACAGATAAATTAACAGCCGCTTCTATTGCTTCATCTGTTATTTTTACATTATGATGTGCTTCATATCTGTCTCTAACACCCTTTAAAATTTCTATACAATCTTCATCTGAAGGCTCTTCAACATTTATAGGTTGAAATCTTCTTTCTAAAGCACTATCTTTTTCTATATATTTTCTATACTCATTTAAAGTCGTTGCACCTACAACTTGTATATCTCCTCTTGCTAATAAAGGTTTTAAAATGTTAGCAGCATCTATAGCACCTTCCGCTGAACCTGCTCCAACTATTGTATGGATTTCATCTATAAATAAAATAACATCTCCTGCTTTTTTAGCTTCATTTAAAGATTTTTTTATTCTTTCCTCAAAATCGCCTCTATATTTTGCTCCTGCTACCATTGATGTAATATCAACACTTACAACTCTTTTATTTTTTAAAACTTCTGGTACTTCTCCTAAATTTATTTTTTGAGCTAAACCTTCAACAACTGCTGTTTTTCCAACACCAGGTTCACCAATTAAGCAAGGATTATTTTTTGTTCTTCTAGATAAAATTTCAATAACTCTTTGAGTTTCATTATTTCTTCCTATAACCGGATCTAACTTACCAGCCTGAGCTATTTTAGTTAAATCAATTCCGAATTGATTTAATGTTGGTGTAGAATTATAACTATTATCACTACGAGATTTAGAATTGTTACTTTCTTGAGTTACCATTTCGTATTCGCTTAAAATTTTTATTATCTCATTATATAACTTTTGAGGATTTATATTTAAATCCATTAAAATTCTAACAGCAATACTATCTGTTTCATGCATAATTCCCATTAATAAGTGTTCTGTTCCTATAAAATCTGAACTTAACTTTCTAGCTTCCATAAAAGCATTTTCAATTACTCTTTTAGTTCTTGGAGTAAAACCAATTGTCATATTAATTTCTTTTGGTTCTTTTCCTATTAATTCTTCTATTTTTTCTAAAATATTATCAGCTGTTATATTCTGATTTTCTAGAACACGACATGCTACACCATTTCCTTCTCTTAATAATCCATATAAAATATGTTCTGTGCCCACATAGCTATGTCCTAATTCTATAGCAATAGAATTAGCATATTCAATAGCTTTTTGTGCACTCCTTGTAAACTTATATGTCATATTTATCTCCTTTCATTAATTATAAGCTTAATAACATTTGCCCTTTCTATGTCTTGATTATTTATTTCTATGTTTTTATTTAGAAATTCTTGCATATTTCCTATATTAGTATATAGTTGCATTTCTAAAACTTGTTTATCTGTTATTTCTCTAATTATTCCCAAATCTACGCCTAATTTAACATCAGATATAAAATTTTTAAATTCTTCTATCGATATTTTTCTACAATTTGTAATTATACCATAGGCTCTATATACTCTATCTTCAAGTTCTATACTATTTTCAGCAAAATATTTTCTTGCCATTCTCTCTTGTTCTATTATTTTATTTACAATTATTTTTAAATTTTTTATACTGTTTTCCTCTGTTAAATTTATTGTTTGCTTTATAGAAATTTCAAAAATATCTCCATCAATTTTTGTTGTTTCACCATATTCACCTCTTATATTTATTCCAAAAGTGTTTACAACATTTAGCACTTGATTTATATTATCTGTAATTGTTAATACTGGTAAATGTAAAATTGCAGATGCCATACAACCAGTACCAACATCTTCTAAACTAGCTGTTAAAAATCCATATTTTTCATTAAATGCTATGTTTAATCTTTCTGATATTTTTTTATCTATTTCCTTTGCCAAATTTAAAACACTTTCTAGTTCTAATCCACTACTAAAAACCTGAATTCTTATATGATCTTCATCATTTATCGTTATACAAATATTTTCATCATCATTTATTGCAATAGCACCTATATCATTCTTTTCAATAGCAAATTCTTTACTTATTAAATGTTTTTCTATATATACAAGCTTTTCTGTATTATTCATATCTTTTATTTTTTTTAAATGTAATCCATAACCTAAACTTGGCAATATATTTTCTATATCTTTAATAACTTTTAGAGAATCTTCTTTTGTTTGTTTTAAAACAAATGGAATATCTGCAATATTTCTGGCTAACCTTATTCTAACACTTTTAACTATATCAGAGTCTTTTCCAGTTTGTAAATACCAATTTATCATTTATCCCTCCACTATTCTAGTTAATTTTAAAATTGTTATTTTCTAGTTTTTTTATTTTATCTCTAATTATAGCTGCTTCTTCATAATTTTCTTCTTTAATTAATTTTTCCAAGTTTGATTTTAAAGTTTCTATATCCATTTTTGAATCACTTTTTTTAACAAAAGTTTTTCCTACATATCTATTACTTCCATGTAATTTATCTAGCACATAATCAATTTTGTCTGAAAAAACATTATAACAATTACTACAACCTAATTTTCCACTTCCTAGAAATTCTCCGTAAGTCATATTGCACTTATCACATTTTAATTGTTTTTGTCTATTTACTACTGGTAATACAACAGAATTATCATAATCATTTAAAAAGTTCTCAAAAAAATTAGAAAAACTAAATGGTACACTAAAACTAAATTCATTTAAATTTAATTTATTACTACATTCATAACATAAATTCATTTCTTTTCTTATACCATTAACTATTTGTGTATATCTAACACTCGCATTATTCTGACCACAATTATCACATAACATTTATAATCACTCCTTTATAAATATTATTTACCAGCAGTGTTTTAATATTCCTATATAATACAATAGAATCAAAAAACATTCAAATTTAATATTTGAATGTTTTTTAATAAATTTTACTATTTTTGGTAATATTAGCAGTTATATCTTTCATTTGCTAATTATATTTATATTATTTTATTATTTTCTATTTTACTATATATTCATTCTTATCTTGTGTTACATTGTATTCATTAGAATAGTTTACTACATAGTTTGTATTATATGATGTAGTTTTTCTAGTATCATTTGAATTTCTATTGTCAAATGATGTTAATGTAATATTCATCTTTAAAATATTTTTTCCATTCTCTGTAGCTTTTTCAAATTTTAATTCTTCAACATTATCACATAATAATATTTTAGTATCGTTTGATTGCTCAATAAAATATATCTTATTGGATTGCTTTTTAAATATATTCCCAGATGAAAATTCAACATAATCTGAATTTACTGAAACTATTTCATTTCCTGTTTTTTTTGTTTCTTCTAATAAATATAAATTAAGTTTATTATATTCATAATCACTTGTAGTTTCAGCATCCATAGTTGTTATATCTTTATAAAAAAAGCTTGAAATATTAGCCACAACCGCTATTACAACTAAAAAAACTGCTACATATACAACTAAGCTTAACATAGTTATACCTTTATTTGTTTTCATTTGTTTCCTCCTAATGAATAATAGTACATTATTATTATAACATAACTAATAGAAAATTTACAATTCCTATTAGATAAAAAATACAGACATTTGCATAATATCATATTTAATGCAAATGTCTGTATTAAGTTTTATACTCTTAAATGATCAAATTATTGTAATTCAATAACTGCTCCAGCTTCAACAAATTTAGCTTTCATTTCTTCAGCTTCTGCTTTAGCTACGTTTTCTTTAACTGTTTTTGGAGCTCCGTCTACTAATTCTTTAGCTTCTTTTAATCCTAATCCTGTAACATCTCTTACAACTTTGATTACAGCTATTTTATTAGCTCCAGCTTCTTTTAATACAACATTGAATTCTGATTTTTCAGCTGCTTCAGCTCCGGCAGCTGCTCCTGCAGCTGGTGCTGCAACTGCTGCTGCAGATACTCCATATTTTTCTTCAATTCCTTTAACTAATTCAGATAATTCGATAACTGTTAAGCTATCAATTTCTTCTAATAATTTTTCTATTTTTTCCATTTTTAAAATCCTTCCTTTTTAATAAATTTATTTTATGTTTTTATAGTCTACATTTGACTTTATTTACTAAGCTTGTTCTTTTTGTATTTTTACTTGATCAAGTGCAACTGCAAGTTTTGAAATATTTCCAAGTAATGCACCAGCCAATTGAGCGATAAGAGTTTCTCTTGAAGGTAATTTTGCAAGAGTTATTAATTCCTCTGCTGATACAACTTTACCATCTATTACTCCTACTTTGATTTTATAAAAATCATTATTTTTAGAATATTCATATATAGCTTTTGCTGCTCCTAAGTAATCTTCTTTACCTATAACAACTGCTGTAGGTCCTTCTAGGAATTCATCAATACCTTCTATATTGCAATCTGCTAAAGCTCTTCTTACTATGTTATTTTTTATAACACTATATTCAGCATCTATTCCTCTTAATTTTTTTCTTAATTCAGTAACATCAGCTACATTTATTCCTCTGTAATCTGCTAAAAGTATTAATTTAGCACTTTTGAATTTTTCTGCTAATTTTTTTACTTCTTCTTCTTTTTGTTTTAGTATAACTTCACTAGCCAATTATTTCACCTCCATATTTAAATATATATCACAAATGCTTCGCATTTTAATGAATCTTATTTTATAGTAACATGTTTTTTTATAACAAATTTAATATCATAAAAAACCAAGCTTACATTCCTATCCGAGAACATAAGCTTGGTTTATCCGCACAATATGCCTCGGTAGGACTTATATATGCCTACTGTCTTTGGCTAAATATATTAAATTATTTTTGATTTATATATAATCCAGGTCCCATAGTTGTAGATATAGATACACTCTTAATATATTGACCTTTTGCTGCAGCTGGTTTAGCTTTTATTATAGCTTCAATTATTGTTTGATAGTTTTCTAATAATTTTTCAGCTCCAAATGAAACTTTACCAAATCCTAAGTGAATTATATTTGTTTTATCTAATCTGTATTCAACTTTACCTGATTTAATATCTGCTATAGCTTTTGTAACATCCATTGTTACTGTTCCTGATTTAGGGTTTGGCATTAAACCTTTAGGTCCTAATACTTTACCTAATCTACCTATAACACCCATCATATCTGGTGTTGCAACTATAACATCATAATCAAACCAATTTTCATTTTGAATTTTTGGAACTAATTCTTCAGCTCCTACATAGTCTGCTCCAGCAGCTTCAGCTTCTTTAGCTTTATCTCCTTTTGCAAATACTAATACTTTTAATGTTTTACCTGTACCATGAGGTAATACTACTGTACCTCTAACTTGTTGTTCAGCATGTTTAGAATCTACACCTAATTTAACATGTAATTCTACTGTTTCATCAAATTTTGGTTTTGGCATTTTTTCTAATATTTCAATAGCTTCTTTAGCTTCATATACTTTTGAGCTATCTACAAGCTTTTCAGCTTCTAAATATCTTTTTCCTCTTTTCATTTAAATCCTCCTTTGGTAATAACGAGCTTATGCTCTCCCAATTATTTTTAATTAATCTACTACTACAACACCCATTGAACGAGCTGTTCCAGCAACCATGCTCATAGCTGCTTCTACTGAAGCTGCATTTAAATCTTCCATTTTTTGTTCTGCGATTGCTTTAACTTGTTCTTTAGTTATTTTAGCAACTTTTTCTTTATTTGGTTTTCCTGAACCTTTTTCAATTTTAATTGCTTTTTTTATTAAAACTGCAACTGGTGGAACTTTTGTTATAAAAGAAAAAGATTTATCTTTATAAACAGAAATTACAACTGGTATTATCATACCTGGTTGGTTAGCTGTTCTATCATTGAATTCTTTAACGAATTGCATAATGTTAACACCACTTGAACCTAAAGCTGGACCTACTGGTGGAGCTGGTGTTGCTTTTCCTGCTTCTATTTGTAATTTAATAACATTAACTACTTCTTTCTCTGCCATTTTATTAGCACCTCCTTCAAAATAGAAATTTATATTAATATATAATATTTTTAATATTAATCAATTTTTTGTACTTGAGCAAACTCAACTTCAACAGGTGTTTCTCTACCAAACATTGAAACTAGAACTTTTACTTTTCCTTTTTCTTTACTGATTTCTTGAACTATACCGACAAAACCTTCTAATGGTCCATTAACAACTTTTACATTATCATTTACATCATAATCGATATTTACTGGTACGTCATCAAATCCCATATTTCTAATTTCATCATCTGTAAGTGGAATAGGATCAGTTCCTGACCCAACAAATCCAGTTACACCTCTTGTATTTCTAACAATATACCAAGATTCTTCAGTAACAATCATTTTTACTAATACATATCCTGGGAAAACTTTTTTCAAATTAGTTTTTCTTTTTCCATCTTTAATTTCTACTTGTTCTTCCATTGGAACAACTATATTAAAGAAATAATCTTCTAATTCTCTATTTTTTATAGTTTTTTCAAGATCTGTTTTAACTTTATTTTCATATCCTGAATAAGTATGAACAACATACCATCTTGGTTCTAAATTTTCATTTACTTGAGACATTAGTTTAGCCTCCCTTTAAAACTATTCCTCTGTAACTACTGGTTCAGTTGTTTCTTCTGTAGAAGTACTTGTGTTTTCACCATTTGTTTCTTCTGGTGTTGGAGTAGTTTCTACTTCTGAATTATCTGTAACAGTGTTACTTCCTTCAACATTTTCATTTACTTCATTATTAGTTTGACTTGAAGTAACTAAAGACTTTATTTTATCTATTCCATATGTATTCATACTTTCAAAAACAACATCTAGTGCAAATACAATTACAGCAATAATCAACACTATTGCTATTACAGCAGTTGTATTATTAACAAGTTGCTTTGTTGATGGCCATATGACTTTCTTTAATTCTGCTTTAAAATCTTTAAAAAATTTCTTATCTTTTTTATTTGTATCGTTAGCCATACTTTTCCTCCTTAATAAGGCTATTTTGTTTCTTTGTGAGTTGTACGTTTTTTGCAGAATTTGCAATATTTAACAATTTCTAATCTATCAGTATTGTTTCTTTTATTTTTTTCAGTCATATAATTTCTTCTTTTACATTCTGTACATTCTAAAATTATATGTTCTCTTGGACCTTTTGCCGCCATTATCTACACCTCCGATTTGCTTAGTTTCAAGCTATATTATATTTTATTTAACGATGTGATTGCTATGTAATATTTACATGCTTTAATACTTTATCACAAAAATAGCTTTATGTCAATATTTCTAAACTATTTTTTCTTCTTTTTTTCAACAGAGTATCCAAATTTTCCAATTTTTCTTCCTGTAGAAAAATACTTACCATTTGAATATGATATTAAATTACATTTTGTAATATCAAAAGCACCTTTGTCGTCAATATATTTTTCGTCAGCATCTATAGCTAATACATCTGCTATAAACATATGATGACTTCCTAATTCTTTTATTTCTCTAACTTTACATTCTATTGATACAGGACTTTCTTTTATCATAGGACATTTAACAAAATTTGCTTTTTCTTTAGTTAATTTCATCTCTTTAAATTTATCTACATCTCGTCCGCTTTTTACACCACACCAGTCTGTAGCATAAACTAAATCTTCATTTGTTAAATTTATAACAAATTCACCAGCTTCTTTTATAATATTGTAAGAATATCTTTCAGGTCTTACAGATATATATACCGTTGCAGGATTTGTATTTAATATTCCAGTCCATGCAACTGTTATAATATTAGATTTTTCCATATTACCACTAGATACCATAACTACTGGTAATGGATAAATAAATGTACCTGGTTTCCAACAAACTTTTGACATATATCCTCCTTTTTTAACAAACAATATAATTTTGCTCACTAATACAATTTAAAAATTTTTTCTATAAAATTTATATTAAAATAACTATAAGTTATTTAGCTAAATCTAATTTTAAAATTTATTTTTAACTTTCAATAAATTGTTTTGTGATTAAATATTATTGTTTAAAATAAATCTACAATTTAATTTTATATAATATAAGTTTTACTATTATATAAAAATAAAGCAAAAATTAAAAATATGAATTGTATTCCTAATTTTTGCTTTATTACTTATATAAATAAAAAATAAAAAAACTGGCGACTTCCTATTTTTCCAGCAGGGTAACCCGCAAGTATCTTCGGCACTAAAGAGCTTGACTTCTGTGTTCGGCATGGGAACAGGTATTTCCTCTTCGTTATTATCACCAGAAAATTTTCGTGTACTTCTTAGCACACTCAAAAATACATAGATAAATACTTCTTCTTAGGCAAAACTTTTTGTGGTTAAGCCCTCGATCTATTAGTACTGGTCAGCTACATACATTACTGTACTTCCACCTCCAGCCTATCAACCAGGTCGTCTTCCTGGAATCTTACTTGCTTTTGCAATGGGAAATCTTATCTTAAGGTGGGCTTCACACTTAGATGCTTTCAGCGTTTATCCCTTCCATACTTAGCTACTCAGCCGTGCCACTGGTGTGACAACTGATACACCATCGGTATGTCCATCCTGGTCCTCTCGTACTAAGGACAGCTCCCTTCAAATATCTTCCGCCTGCGACAGATAAGGACCGAACTGTCTCACGACGTTCTGAACCCAGCTCGCGTACCGCTTTAATGGGCGAACAGCCCAACCCTTGGAACGTACTTCCGCTCCAGGATGCGATGAGCCGACATCGAGGTGCCAAACCTCCCCGTCGATGTGAACTCTTGGGAGAGATAAGCCTGTTATCCCCAGGGTAACTTTTGTCCGTTGAGCGACGGCATTTCCATTCACTACCGCCGGATCACTA
>CAKPKP010000020.1 GCA_934167495.1 uncultured Clostridia bacterium
TCTTTTTCTAAAATGTGTACATTTTTTCCTTTCATTTGTCCATCTCTAACCAAGAAACATGCTGCTGATAATGCAGCTAATCCTGATCCTACTATATATGCAGATTTTTTGTCTACATCTGCTGGCTTTTTAGGTCTTGCAAAAGCCTCATAATTTCCACTACTATAATACATAGCTTATCAACCTCCTTATTTACTATGTGCTTTTATCCTACATATAATACGCTAAATTTACAATAAACAAAAAAATGGACTTGTAAATTTTTTTTACATAATCCATTTTTTGTCTAGTTTAGTTTACAATTTTTAATTTGACATTTTTTTGACTGCTTCTTCAAAACTGCCTGATATCATAACATCTAGCTTTTTTATTATATTTTCTGGACTTTCTTTCATTTCTGTAACTATCCAGTTTTCTATTATTCCTGCAAATCCATATTTATAAAAATTTGCAATAAATATTTTATTTTCTTTTGTAATATTATATTCTTTTGATAAGTCTTCTACTATTTCTATAAATATTGTATTATATTGGTTAAAAAGGAAGTTTAGTAGTGTTTTTCTACTTAATGAGTTATATGTCTTTATTATAAACTTTTTGTTTTTTAACATATAATTTAATACATATTTAAAATTTTCTTGCCATGTTTCTATTGTTGTTTCTTTTTTTATTCTTTCTACTACTTCATTTGCAAAGTTCCATTCTAATAAGTCATAAATGTCTTTAAAATGGTAATAAAATGTTTGCCTGTTTATTCCACAATCATTTGTTATATCTGTTATTGTTATCTTGTCTAAGTCTTTTATTTGTAACATTTTCTTTAGTGATTGTGCCATTGCCATTTTCGTGATATTTGACATTCTATCATCTCTCTTTCTTTTGTTCCATCTATTCCCCTTTTATAAATTTCAATATATCACTATAAATTTGCTCATATTCTTCTTCATTTAATATCTCATGTCTTAATTCCGGATACAATTTTCTTTTTGTATTTTTATATCCTAGCTTATTTAAAAACTTCTCTAAGTGCTCAAATTTTTTATTATTTTGAATTACAGGATCATTATCTCCTGCTATCAAAAGTATTTCAAGTTCTTTATTTTGAACTCTATATAATTTAACATCAAATGCTCTTTTTAATAGCTTATATAAATTAATAAACCCATTTGTTGTAAATGTAAATCCACATAATTCATCATCATTATATATACTTATATTAGTAGGATTTTTTGAAAGCCACTCATTTTCTAGCTGATATCCTTTATTATAAGAATTAAATGTCAAATAGTTTAAAATTTTATTAGGCTTTTTCCCCATTCCTATAATTTTAAAAAAGTATGCCATTGTAATTGCAAAAGGAGTAAATGGATTATGGGTTGGGGTTCCACATAATATAATTTTATTTATTTCATTATCATATTTTTGCATATACCCTCTTGCAACTAATGTCCCCATACTATGGCCAAATAGACAGATTTTGTAATTTGGATATTTATTTTTTATATACATTGTAACATCATGTAAATCATCTATTATAAAGTTGGTATCTTCTGTATAGAAGTATCCTAAGTCTTTTGATGATTTTACACTATTTCCATGTCCTCTATGATCATTTATTATACATACATATCCATTTTCTGATAAATATTCCATAAAATTAAAATATCTCTCTTTGTGTTCTGACATTCCATGCGAAATTTGTACAATTCCTTTGATTTCTTCTTTTGGAATTGTATATGCTAATTCTATTTGTAGATTATCACTACTTGATTTTATCGAATCTTTTTTTATCATATTCTCCTCACTTTTTCTCTTTCTTCCCGATTTATTTGCTTTTCAGCATCTACTAATGTATTATTATTCCATTCACAATCTCTTACACATATTTTATCTATACCGTTTCCTTTTTTATCTTTTATATGTACTACTGAAGTAAAACTAAATGTATATATGGTGTTCTTTTCTTCCAACGTTTAATTCTGTAGCTTTTAAAATTGCTTTTGTTATAATAAAAAATAAAGACTCAAGACTTTATTTTTTATTTAATTAAACTCTTATATCCACTCATTAATCTTAAACTTGTCCGATGTATCAATCAAATATCGCAATCTCCTGGATATGAAAATGTTGCTTCATTAAATCTTCCTAAAATTGCTCCTGCTAAAATCACGGATGATCTTAATTCTCGCATTAATTCTTCTGGTATAGTTTTGGCTTTAACATTTGAAGAATCAATTACTAATTTGTTGTTCATTTTTTTTACTTTGCATCCCAATAATTCTAACATTTTAATTGTTATATTAACATCTTTAATATTTGGCACATTATACAAAGTTGTTGTTTTTCCGCTTAATATTGTGGCTGCAAGTATCGGAAGTGATGCATTTTTTGAACCTGAAACTTTTACTTCTCCTTCTAACTTACGCCCTCCTTCTATTATGTAATTAGACATATATTCACCCTCTTTATCCTTTCTATGTTATATATTATGTTAGTTTTACATAAAGAGTGAATATTTGATTTATTCTTTGTATTTACTACATTGGTATAACTAATTTTCCAACTTTTGCTTTAATGTATTTTTCTAATTTGTTCATAAATATTTCTGGTTCTATCTCTTGTTTAGCAACCATTTCTAAGCCTTTCTCCCAGCTTGCTGTTAGTTCTGGATTTAACATGTCAGGCATTGACGCTAATATTACATCATATATTACTTCACCTTTTTTAGTAGGAGTAATTATTTGAGTTTTTTCATTAATTTCCATATACTTTATTCTTTCTAACTTTTGAATAATAGCTGCTCTTGTTGCACTAGTTCCAATTCCAGCTCCCTTAATTTGTTCTCTTAATTCTTCGTCTTCTATAAGTTTTCCTGCATTTTCCATTGCTAGAATTATAGAACCTGAGTTATATCTACTTGGTGGTGAAGTTTCTGCTTCTTTTGTTTCAAAATTTATAACTCCTATTTCCATATTCTTTTTTAAATTATTTAATATGTCTATATTAGATTCTACTTCGTCGCTTTTATTTTTTGTTTTGTTTTTTAGTACATCTAAATATCCTTGATTTGTACATACCTTTCCACTAGCATAAAATAATTCGTTATCTATCGAAATTACTACATTTATTTTATTAAATTCAGCTGGTGGATAAAATATTGCTAAAAATCTTTTTACAATTAACAAATATATATCTTTTTTTAGTTGAGTTAATTTTTCAAAATTTTCTATACCTTGTCCTGTTGGTATAATTGCATAGTGATCTGTTATTTTTGAGTCATTTACATATTTTGTTTTTACTAAATTTGTATTATATTTCTCATCTCTCATTTTTCCTAATATATTTTGTATTTCTTCATCTTTTAGATTTTTAGCTAGCCCATTTAAATTTTTTGTTATTTCTTTTGCTATTGCTGTTGATAAAACTCTCGCATCAGTTCTTGGATATGTTACAAGCTTTTTTTCATACAATTCTTGTATTATTTCTAATGTTTCGTCTGGTTTTATTTTAAAGTTTTTTGTACATTCATTTTGTATTTCTGCTAAATTGAATAATAATGGCGGATTTTCTTTTTGCTTGCTCTTCTTTACTTCTTGAACTATTGCTTTCTTATCTTTAAAAGACGCTATTAAATCTTTTGCATCTTCTATTTTTTTAAATCCTGATTCATTATACAATTTATTAGAATTATATAATGGTGAATTTTCGTTAACCTTCCATTCTGCATTAAAAGAACTATTTTCTTCTCCAAATTCTGCAGATATTTTGTAATACTTAGTTTTCTTAAAATTTCTTATTTCTCTCTCTCTTGATACAACCATTCCTAGAACGCATGTCATAACTCTTCCTACTGATATAGAAATTTTTTCTTCATCTACTTGCTTTGCAACTCTTCTTCCAAAAATTATTGATAATAATCTTGAGAAATTTATTCCTATTAAATAATCTTCTTTTGCTCTTAAATATGCTGAATTTCCTATACTATCATATTCAGACAAATCCTTGGCATTATTTATTCCTTTTAGTATCTCTTCTTCAGTTTGTGAATCTATCCAAACTCTTTTTTTGGCTTTGTTCTTCACACCTACCATTTGGTCAACTAATCTATATATATACTCTCCTTCTCTTCCGGAGTCAGTTGCAACATATACTGTATCTACATCTTCTCTTATTAATAAACTTTTTACAACATTAAATTGATTTTCAGCTGATGATACCACTTCATATTTATACTCTTTTGGTAGAAATGGTAGTGTTTCTAATCTCCAGAATTTTAAATTTTCATCATACTTTTCTGGATATGACATTGTTACTAAATGTCCTACACACCAAGTTATCAGCCACTCTTCTGATTCTATATAACCATTTTTTCTATTTGCATTAATTTTCAAAGCCTTTGAGAATTCCATTGCTACACTTGGCTTTTCTGTAATTAAAAGTTTCATTTGCTCTCCTTATATTAGATTTTAACTTGATTATATAATATTCATTCTTTTTTTTCAATGAAAGGCACAAAAAAAAGATAAATTAGACAATCTCATATCTAATTTATCTTTTCTATTTTTTACTTACATTATTAAATTTCTTTTAAACTATGATATCTCCAAAATGCTAATACTGCAATTATTACTATTCCAAATATAAGTTTAACTATTCCATCTTCAACACCAGCATAGGCTATGTTTTGATTGCTAGAATTTGTATTATAATTAGAACCTGCTGTATTTGTTCCATTAACTTTATTGTTTATAGTATTGTTTGTAACTCTATTGTTTGCTGTATTTGTAGAGTTTATAATACTGTTTATTTTTGTATTAGTATTAGTTGCTGTATTTGCAGTAGTATTTGTATTAGTAGTTGTATTTGTAGTTACATTTATCAAAGAATTTATTGATATTGGTGTTGGTGTTGGCTCTGTTTCTGTTCCTACTTTAATAGTTGTTGAAACATCATTTGCTGATATTTTACTTTCACTGTTAGAAGCTGATACATTTGAAAATGCAACTATACCTTCTTTTCCTGTAACACCTGATTTTGTTTTTAATGTAATTTGAAATACTTGTTCCTCTGTTTTTACAAAAGTAGTTTTTACAGCTTTAATTTTTTTACTACTTTCATCATATTCCATTTGCCAGCTATTTAATCCTTCTATACTTGATTCTGTTATTGTTTCAAATATAGCTGTATCGTATGAAATTGTACCTTCCAATACATTTATTCCATTAGCTCCAACATCTAAGTTAGATACCTTTATTGTTACTGTGAACTCTTGTTGTTCAGGTACTGTTTGCTTACTAGCAGCTATTGTTGGTGTAAAGCTTAATGCACTAACTTTTGTTGTTAATACTCCTAATATCATTATAATCATTAATATACTACATAAAATTTTTTTCATTCGAATCTACTCCTTTCTTATAGTATAACTTTTTATCTTTAAAAAATCAATATTTTTACTTTTACTTTTAAATAACATTTATATTACAGTTACTTTACAAAGGCACTATGTAATATAATTGTAACACAATTTTAATAATTTTGAAACCCTTTTTTTTTATTTTTATTATATAATATATAATAATTAAAGAATTAAGGAGTTACAAATGAGTATTAATCATATTTTGAGAAAGGAAAACATAGAAAATATAGTTCCACTTTCTACATTAGAAGTTAATAAAATAGCAACTGTTGTTTCCACAAAATTGTGTAATGCATTTCCAGAACACAATCTTAACCAGAGTGATTTGTTTATTTCACTAGCAAGATTAAATATGTATACTGCAAAAATGCCAAATACTTCTTCTAGTGCTAAATATTTTTATAAAAATAACTCTATTTATTTTAAAGATAACTTAGATTTTGAGACTTTAGATACTCTTTCAATTCACGAATGTATCCATTTTATGCAAGAGTTAAAAGATGAAAATGGTAAACTTTTAAGAATGGGACTTTATAACTTAGAAAAATTTAAAGATACTGGTCTTGCACTAAATGAGGCTGCAGTCCAAACTATGGCTTCAATTTGTACTAATTGTGAAGAAGATGAAGTTAAATATTATAATATGGATATAAAAACCATAAGTCCTGACTATTATCCTTTGGAATGTGCTCTTATTAATCAAATGATTTATTTTACTGGGTCATATCCATTATTTCATAGCACTTTATTTAGTGATGATATTTTTAAGAACACTTTTATAGCAAAATCTAGTTTAAAAACTTATTGTACAATAGAAAAAAATTTTGATTTAATTTTAGAATGTCAAGATTCTCTTACTGGCTTATTATTTGAACTTCAAGATTCAGCCAAAAACCTTAATTATATTAAAAAAATTAATTTGAAAATATATAAATTAAAAAAACAAATCTCAAATTTATGCATTGAGACTCAAAATTTAATTATTAAAGATTGCTTTACAAAAGAATTTGAGTCAATTAAAAATAAACGTGATTTAAAAGATTTTCAAAAACATTTGTATAATTTTAAAAATGTTCTTATTTATGCTGATAATGATGCTTCTTTTTATAATACTTTCTATTGTGATATTATGACTAAACTTGATGAAAAGCGCGAATTATTAGAAAAAAACGGAATCTTAACATTTATTGAAAGGGATTTAGCTTTAGTTGAAGCAGATATGTTTAATGTAAACCTTTTTAAAAAGTTAATGGATAAATTAAAATTAGTGGTTAAATTCAGAATTTCTGAACAAGCTAAAAACACAGATAATTCAAAATAATGCTTCTTTGAATTATCTGTGTTCTTTTATTATCTAATAGGATATTTCTCTGAATTTTCTATTAGATAAATACTTTGTACAAAAATTTGCTATATGCAAATTTTGCACACGAACAATTAAACGTGGACTAAACGTTACAATTTAAAATGTAGAAAAATTTTATCAGCCCACTACTGTTCTTTCCCTATTGTATAAAGAATTTCACAAAAATTATTATAATAATTTGGAGTATCATATTTTTTAGCAAGTTCTTTTGAATGTAGTCCCATTTTTTCACGCATTTCTTTGTTTTCTATTAATTTATCTAGTGCTATAGTTAAATTACTAACAAAGTCTTCTCCTCTTTTTACAACTATTGCATTTTCCGCATCTACTATATCTGGAATTGCCCCAGCATCTGATGTAATTAATGGTAGTCCGCTCGCCATCGCTTCTATTACTGTAAGTCCAAATGGTTCTTCAAAGATTGAAGGTATTACTGCAATATCTGATATATGGTGAATTTTATATAGTTCTTTATTAGGTATAAAACCTGTAAATATTATTCTATCTTTTTGTTCTTCAGCTAATTTAAATAATTCTTCTTCAAAAGGTGTTTTTACTTGTTTTGCATAATTACAATTACCTACTACAAGTAATTTACATTTTTCTATATTTTTTATCTTTTCAAAAGCTGTTATTAATTGCTTTATTCCTTTTTCTTCTATTGTTCTTCCACAGAAGTTTATTACTATATCATCTTCTTTAATGTTATATTTTTGTTTTAATTTCTTCTTTTCTTCTACTGTAAGTTCTTTTTCAAAATCTTCCAAATGAATTGCATTCTCTAATGGAATAACTGCATCTTTAGGAGTTTCTCCTTTTTTATAATAACAATTTGCAATGAAATGACTAACTACTATTATAGCTTTATAATAATTGTGTAATCCTTCTTCTATTTTTGGTCCATGCAAATATGTAATGTTTTTTTCATATGGAATTATTGGAAGTACATGTTCTTTTTTTCCACCTTCGATTATCACATAATCAAAATTGTTTTCTTGAATTATTTTTTGAACATTAGACATATAATCTTCAAACACATTATCAACAGAAGAATAATCAAATTCCTCCTCTTTTAAACTTATTGGTATATATTCAAATTTTGAATATTTATATTTTTCACTTTCCCTTTTAGCTATTTCATCATAAATAGAAATAAAAGTAATATCTAATTTATGAAACTTCTCGTTCTCATCAGCCAAAAATGTTGCTAATTGTTCTACAGCCCCACCTTTTACTGCTGGAACAGGGAAAAATTGTGGCATTACCATACAAATTTTTAACATATTTCCTCCTTTTAATTTTCTAAATTTTCTATTCTGTCATATCCATCTTTTGAATAATATTGATATTTTCCATCTTTGTATATAAAAACAGTTCCTTCAGTCGCTTGTTCTAGCAAATTTTTAGGAAATTCTACCTCTTCAAATTTAGGTGTCAATTTTTCTGTTATGTCCATAAAAAAACGTCTATCATTTATTTCTTCAGTTACCATATATATATGGTTTTCTTTTCGTTTTTCTATTAATTCCTTGTCTTGATTATCTAATAAATCATTTGCCATTTTTAAGATTTCATTTTTTATAAAATTTGTTGATTCTTCATCTAGAACAAATTCATCATTTTCTAATCTTAATATACTATTTACATTGCTATGTGCTGGTAACTGTTCTTTTTTTAATTTTACTGTGGCTTCTTTTCCATTTTCAAATTTAAACACATTATATTCTTCTTTATCTTGGTATGGTTTATTATCAATATAAAACATTTGACCTTTAGAAATAGTTTCTTCAGCATATTTTTTTAATATTTCATGTTTTTTGTTTCTCATACTATTTTTGCAGTACATACTAGTAGCTCTTTTATTTTGTATTTGTTCTAGTATTGGAATTTCTAGTTTATCTTTTTCCATAAAACCGTTTAAATCCTTTATTAATTCTTGAACTAATTTATTTTCTTTTTTGTTTTTTATTAAATTATTTAATAAATCTAAATTCAATAAATAAGCATCTCCTATTTTACATATTTTCTGTACTTTCACCTGTTTTATAATCAATACTTACACCTGGTTGTACATTATATACATATACATTAAAGCAAACTCCTTCGCCTTTGTCTTCGACTGAATAAGCTTCCATTTCAACACCGCTTGCTAAATAGTTATCTCCATCATATATTGGTGTAACTCTATATAAAACATGATTATTTTCATTTTTATCTATATAATCTGCTACCTTATTTTCAAATGGTAACATACCAGAGACATTAAAATACCTTGTCCCTGTTATTATGTTTAATTCATTTGCGTTTTCTGCTGATAATTGATATCCTATTAAATGACATCTATTATACAAATATTCCCCATTATATTTTTTCTGTTTCCATCCTGTAGGTTTTACTTTACTAATATCTTCTCTTTCTTCTCCGTATGTTGGCATAGTCTCCATACAAATATTAGCATATGCAACTCCACATCTTCCAAGTTTATCTAACTCACTGTATTTTTCAAAGCTTTCAGTAGTATATTCTGATTCTTCAAAATATGGAATATTGTTATTAATTGTCACATAAATATCACTTGTATATTCTGGTATTTCTTCTAAACTTATATATGTATTATTGTGACTAGATATTTCATTTTCATTTGCTAAACTATCATTTATATTTATAATATCATTTTTAAAATATGATATTATCGTTAAACAAATTAAGATAATTAATGCAAACAAAAATTGCTCTATTTTCTTCTTAGATTTTCTTCTGTTTTTCACCTTTTATACTCCATTCATTTGATTTTATTTCTTAATGTACTTAATTACTTCTATATTACTATTTTTGCTTCTTTTTACCATACAATTATATATTCTATCCCTTAAATCTTGTTGTCTTTCTTTTAATGGTAATTTTTCATCTGCAAAAAATGGACCATCTATATAAGTTTCAATTTTTACCTTTCCTTTTCTTTTTTCATCTTTTACATATGTGTTTGTCATACAAAATGATGGCTTATTATATTTTATTGGATATTTAAATGATACCGATTTAAAATTTCGTATTTTGGTATAGTATGGCCAGATATGTGCCTCTGGGTATATTGTTATTGAACATTTTTTATTTACTTTGTTTTCTATTGCATCCAAAAAATTTCTCATTCCTTCCTTATCGCAAGGAATAGGAAGTGCTCCAAGCATTTCAACCAATGTTTTTAAATATTTCATAGATACATTTTCAGGATTTACTATGAAAAAATTTTCCTTTGGATATATCGGTAATGTTGGAATAAATGTATCTGCAAATGGTTGAGTATGATTTACATACACAAAATAACCATCATTTTTATATTTTTCTAATTTTTCTTTTCCTATATATTTTATCTTAAATTTAATTTTTACGTAAAAGAATTTTATTGGCATGCTTAATATATTCTGTACAACAAATGCACAAAATTTCCAAATTGGATTCTTATGAATATATACATACTTTCCATCAATCTTTCTTGGAATAATCTTTGCCTCTGAAAATTCATCATTTAATTCATCTTTATAATAAATTACATCTCTCATATATTTTTTCCTAATTTATTATCTATAGTAGTATATTCTAAAGTAGTTTGATAAAACTCCTCATATACTTGTTTCCAGTATTCAGCATTTTTTTCTTTCATTATTGCTGTGTTTTCTTTTTCATTTAGATTTTCGTCTGGATATATTGGCTGTCCTATATTTACTATATATTCTTGAATGAAAAATCCATCTTCTCCTAATATATTGCTATCTTGCATTGTTATAAATATTGGAATTACAGGTACATCGTTTCTTGATGCTAATCTAAATGCTCCGTCTTTCAAAGGCTTTGGCTTTTTATAATTCCACCATAGACTTTGCTCTGGATAGATTAATATGAAATCCCCTTTTTTTAATATTTCTTCTACTGATTTCATAAAAGCTTTCATTGTATTTCTATTTGAACTTAATGGTAAAGTATCGCAATTTCTAAATAAAAATCCATAAAAGCCAGGAAAATTAGTATAATTTCCTTCTCTTATAACTTTATATAGTTTTTTTGTTTTATTTTTTTCAGCAAGTCTAAATACTTTTTCTATTGTGAATGAATCGAATGGATTAAAGTGATTACAGGTTATCATTGCTCCTGATTCTACCATTTTTAAGTTTTCTATACCTTTAATTTCTTTTATTATTAATTTGTTTTTTCTTAAAATTTCACTTAAAAATCTTTCACCTATTGTATTTGCAACTTTATTTTTTATTCTGCTAGTGCTTTTTTCTTTTAAATAATCAATTTTATCAGGTGTTAATTCTATAGTTGGAGGATCCTTTTCTGGGTCTACATCAAATCGACCTTCTCTTTCTAATTTTTCTATTTCTTCCATTATTTCTAACCTGCCTGGATCCTTTTGTATACAATTATCTTTAATTTGATTTTTCATTTCTTACTCCTCGCATACATCTATCATCACCAACACAATCAGATTCTTTTTGTGCAAGTTCTCTTAATTTTCTATCCCCTTCTCTATCTTGAAATCTTTCTTCTTCAGTATAATTTTGTTTTATCTCCATTATTTGATTAAAAAATTCTGTTTTTTCAGCATATTCCCAGAAATATTTTTTATACAATATATCTTCAAAATGCCATGGTTTAAAAGCTAAATTATAATGAATTAATTTTATATCTTCTTCTTTGATTTTATCTGTTGGCATTGGCATTCTGTTCCAACCCATTTCTATTAATTTTACTCTACCTTTGCATAATCTATTTAAATAGTCTTGATCTTGAGCTACTGAAAATTTTATTTTTTCTAATGAATAAATAAATTTTTCTTGAAAATTAAATTTTCTAAGTTCATCTAAATTCATTAGTAATACTCCAGCATTAAAATAATTTCTGTAATCTGCTACTCCAACAACTTTTTCTGCATATACTTGAAAAACTTCTATATTTTGAATAACATCATCTGGAACTGCACCTACTAAATTATTTCCTATATCTTGATTATAAAAATCTGCTATATCAGCTAAAATTGTTATATCACTATCTAAATATATTGCTTTATCATATTGTGGATAAAGATTTGGAATAAATAATCTAAAATATGTTGTTTTTGTATAATAATCTCTTGTATATAATTTATCTTTTATTTTTTCTATATAATAGTTTAAGTCAACAAATTCTATACTTACATTTTGCTTTTCATATTTTTGAATTTTTTCTTTATTTTCCTCTTTTATATTTGTGTGCAAAATCTTTATTACATAATTATTCTCATCTGATGAATTTTCTATTAATGATTGTAATGAAACTGCTAAAAATGGAATATATGCATCATCTACTGCAAAAAATATTGGTATAACTTCTGCTTTTTTATTCATTTTAAACTCCTTCTCTTTCTTTATATATATTCTTCAATTTTATATATTCATCTAAATCTGCATCAAATGAATAGCATTTTAAATACTTATGTATTTCTTCAACATTCCATTGTTTGTAATTTTCTGTGTGAGGATATGGAAGAAACATAAGTCTTTTACAAAAATGACAAATTACCGTATCTTTTTTATTAAATTTTGACTGTTCATTATATATTCTTGGAATTATTAGTTTTTTGGTTGTTGACCAAAAAATAGCATCTTGGTCAGCAAATAGCATTTTTTTTGTTTTTATTAAATTTCTAGCTTTTTCTAGAAGTTTAGTTTCCTTAATTTTTTTCATATTGAATAATAACATTCCTGCATTAATATAATCTGGTCTTATTATCCAACATCCGTATTTTTCTTTTACAGCAGCATACTCGTAATTTGAAACATCTATATTGTATAATTTAGATATATCATCAGCTGCCATCATATCAATATCTAGATAAAGTAACTTATCTGGTATATTTTCAACTAAATCTGCTAATAATCTTAATAATGTATATGGCGTACAATATGCATTTTCATTAGCACATTTATAAAATTCTTTTTCATAAAGCTCTGTAACATCAATTTTTGTTACTTTATTCTCAGCATTTTTTGACTTTACTACTTCGTTTAAGAAAGCTACTTGTTTATCTGTTATGCTTTTGAAATTTGGATTTAGTCTTTCTAAATTCATTGTAAATATATAACAATTCAATGTTTCATTGGTTCTATTTGTTATTGATATTAATTGAGTAAGTGCTCCATCAAAAACTTTTTCATTTCCACATAAAAGTAAATTTATCATTTTTCCCCTAACATATATTTTTAAATTCAATTTTTGATATTATATTATAAAATGATAAAATATTCAAGTTTATACTATTTATTATATATTTTTTTACAATTTTATATATTATAGTATTATTCTTTCTAATTTCATATATTTTATGTGTTACAAAATATTTCTATAATATAACAAAAACTGCTTATTTATAAAATTTGCACTATTTGTGCTATTAAATTAAATAATTTTATTTTCAATTTAATTTTCGTATTATTTGTATTATATAAAAATTAAATACTGTATAATTAATTGCACGTTGGTAACATAAAATTATATGAAATAATTGATTTTTTTCACTTTATATATTATAATATTATTCCTCAATAAGTTATATTCTTATTGTTTATTTCCTTATTTCACTAATTAGTGAGAGGAAATTCCTCAACTTTTTAGTTTTAAATAAAATTATAAATATACTAGGAGGATTTTCAATGAAAAAATCAATCAAAACATTTTTTGGCATCGTAATTGCATTACTTGGTGTAATTTCCTTTTCCATAGCTTCTTTCGCTATAGAATTTGATTCAATGAGTGAGTCTAGCTCATCTGAATCTGTGGTTTCATTTGAGTATGAGCAAAATCGGTCAGAAAATGTTACGTCACAGCCAGAAAAGGAGAATGAAAGGTCTGGAATAGCATTATTTAAAGGTTTAACATTATTGATGTTTTTTACAATTTCATTGTTTATATATGTTAAAAACTATAAAAATTCTATTCTTATTCAAAAATTAAAACAGCAAAATAATAGTTTACATACCCAAATTGAAAAACTTACATTAGCTAACGATACTTCAAAAGCTTTTAATCTTAAATCTATTCAGCTAAATCAAGAGTTAGTACATTCCCTGCAATTCAAAAATGAAAGTCTTGCAATGTCAAAAGAAAAATACGAATCTCTTTTAAGAAAATATGACATATTAAAAATTGAGCATGATAAACTTTTAATTCATTTTAATGCTGAACAAAATCGCATGAAATCAAGCGAAACTTTTTTGCCTGAAGAAATGCAAAATATAGACTTTTTGTTAGATATTTATAATCTTGAGATTCCTTCAATATTAGATTTAACTCTAACATATTTAAATAATTTAAAAAGTCTAACTGCATACAAACTTGAATTTGAAGCGACTCACAATACAGGTACTTCGAAAAACTTTTTTTGGGAATGGCAAAAATATTTTCAAAATATTTCCCTTAATAAAGCTTATCAATATTTAAGCAAGTTAAATTCACCTGTAAAATTAAAAAGGTATTTTAAAAAAGCATAATTATATTGACTTATTGATTAATTTTTTATATAATAGGAATCTTTGAATTTCCTATTATATAAATACTTTTATTAGTTTAAATGTTCTAGATTAGCTAATAGATTTATTGTAAATACTCCATTTTCATAGTCTACTTGATTAACTGCTGTATTATGCTGACAAAATTCTTCTCTTTTATCTTTAAAAGGAATATTAACTATTTTTCTTAGAAAAGCTTCTATTGCCACTCCATGTGAGCTTATCAATACAGTTTTTCCAACATTTTGTTCAGCAATTTCTTCTATGCATTTATACATTCTTTCTGCAACATCAATCATACTTTCTTGATTTGGTATATTATAAATCTCATTTATTTCATTTTGATTTTGCTTTATTTCTGGTTGTACTTTATTTACATCTTCCCATTTCCAACCATCATAAATTCCAAAATACATTTCACATAAATCTTCTAATTTTTGAATTTGTAAATTATTTAATTTTGCTAATGGTTCTACTGTTTTTATAGCTCTACCTGAAGTACTAGAATATATTGCATCAAACTTAATGTTTGATAGTTTTTTTGTTAACTTTTCAATAGCTTTTTCTCCATTTTCAGTTACTTCATAATCTTCTCTTCCAGTTAATCTTTTTTCTATATTTCCTATTGTCTCTGTATGTCGTACAATATACAATTTAGTTTTCATTTAAACTTATCCTTTCTTAAATTAATTTTCTTCATCTTTCCAAAAATCTTTATATTTATAATTTCTTTTTGGTAATAGTTTAATTGCTTCATGGTTTTCCAAAGCTATTAATATTGCTTTTATTCTTTTTGGAATACTTTCATTTTCGTTTTCTATAAAACTTAATAAATATGGTTTATATTCCTCAGGTGTAATTTTATATAAATCTGTTACTTCAGCAAGCATTCTATACCAATCTGAACATTTTTTTATTGAAGGTGAAGACATTATGCTTCCTTTTCTATTTCTATAATATTTGAATATAGAAAATTCACCATGCATCGTACTTTTTGAAAGAATTGTACCTTTTAAAGAAAATAGTTCATCTTCATAATACATTCCTTCTACAAATCTCATTTTATTTTTATCAATAAATTCTTTTCTCCAACATCTACTTGAAACTGAAAAACTTAAATCACATATTAAACGTGCTTCTTTTGTTGAATTTTCTTCAGTTGATATTCTAGCTTTATTTCCTTGACCTACATCTTCAAAACCAAAGAAAGCAATATCTGGCACTTCAGTTCCTATTGTTTTATCTATTTTTTCTAATGTAGTTTCATCATATAAAGTATCGTCTCCATCTAGGAACAAAATATATTCACCTTTTGCATTTTCTATTGCTACATTTCTTGGTCCGGCTGCTGTACCTGTATTATGTGTTGTATAATACAATTTAATATTATCATTTAAATATTTTTTAGCTTCTTCTACAGTATTATCAGTTGAACAATCATCTACTATAAGTAATTCATAGTTCTTAAAATTCTGATTTAATACACTTTTTATTGCTCTATCTATATACTCCTCAACATTATATGCACTAATTGCAACTGTAAATCTAATACTATTCGATTCCAAATTTATTCCCCCTATAATTATCAAAATTTTGTAAATATTGGTAATTATATCACATATTTTAATTTTTTTCTACATTTTACAGAAAAATCTTTTCTTTTTCTTCCAAATAGTATTAGTTTCTGTTTTTCCTTTCGCCTTCATTAGGTGGTGTCATTCCATTTTGTTGCATCTCACTATTAAAATCCCCATTGCCATCTGGCCTCATTTCATTATCATTTTTAAATTCGTTATTTCCCTCCATATTAGCATTTGGTTTCATTCCTCCTGGTTGCATTCCATTCGAATTTGTTAAATTTGAGTTAGTTGATATTATATCATTTACTGTTATACTTTCTATATTTGAATTATTTACATATAAAGTATATTCTTCTCCACTTTTTATATTAGTATCTGAAATTATTACTGCACTATAATCTTTTTGTGCATTTACAGATATTAATTCATTTCCAGAAGTATCTTTTAACACAATGTTATCCCCAGATTTTCCAGATGTCTGGAAAACTACAGAATATTGTGTAGAACTACTAGATGGATTTTGCCACATTCCTGCTGAACCATAAGCTATTAAAGTTCCTCCTTTTATTATAAATTCTCCATCATAATCAAGTGGCGCATCTCCATTTGAAGTAGGTCCGCATACTATTGTTGTTCCTCCATTAATATAAATTGAACCATTTGAGTCTAGTCCATCACCATTTACATTTACTTCAATCTCTCCTCCATTTATTACTAATTTTAAATTTGAGTTTTTATTTTCATTAAAATCCATTCTTTCATTTTGCATTGAACTACTACTTCCATCTGATACATTTATTCCATCATCTGATGAAACTAATGATATTTTTCCTGAATTTATTTCTATATAGCTACTTTCTATTCCTTCATAACTTTTGATTATATTTATTTCTCCATCATTTATTGTTATACTTGTATCTGCATGAATTCCATCATCCCCACTAGATAAATTAAATTTTCCGTTATTTATAACTATAACTCCATTTGAATGAATACTATCATCTGTGCTTGTTATATTATAAGTTCCGTCTTCTATCTCTATTTTAGTTCCAGCTTTTATTCCTTTGCTACTAACATCATTATCTGTCGAATTAGAATTAAAGTTTCCTTTTCCAAAGTTTGAATTTGAAGAAGATGTTACATTTCCAGTTGTAGTTATATTTAATTCTGGTGCAGAAGATATTTTAATTATTGTTTCTGCTTGAATTCCATCTTCTTTTGAATTAATAGTAATGTTTCCGCCTTCTATAGCAATATACCCAAGTTCTTGGTCACTACTATTTGTAGATTTTATTCCATCTCCAGTTGATTTTATATTTAATGTTGCATTATTTATTGCTACATAGTCTTTTCCTCTAATTCCGTCGTCTGCTGATATTACTTCTATATTGGCATTTATTATTTTTAATCCATCTTTGCTTACTATTCCATCTTCATAATTTGCATTTATAATTAATTTTCCATTTCCATTTATAACTAAATCTGACTTTGTAAATAAAGTTCCATTTGGTTCTGAATCCTCAGTATCTGTAAAAACTGTATAATTAGAACTATCAGTTAATGTATTTTCAGAATTATCTGCTAAAGTAATTGTTAATTTATTACACTTTACTCCACTAATAACTGATGATTTTAAACTAGTTATAGAACAATTATCCAAAACTAATTGAACATCTTCATCTTTTAATGCATCTATTACAATTGATGCATCTGATATACTTCCTGTAATATAATAAGTTCCACCAGCATTTATAGTTATTGTGTTATCATTACTTTCCACTCCAGTGCCTTCTATAATTGATTTCGAATCTGCCAAAGTTATTTTTGCTTTATATTCGCTCCATTCTCCAGAAAGTTCCTCACTACTATACTCAACATTAATTTGTGTTGTTTGATTATTTGTGATTATTTTTTGTGTTTTGCAAAGGTATAATCCGGACTCCTACTCCAAGTACTACTATTATAGAAATAATTGCTATAAGAATCTTTTTCATTATAATTCCACCTCACTTAATTCTTTTCTCTCAAGCATTACAAGCAAGTTTCCATTTCTACATCTTATTTCATCTAAAAACTCTTTTTCTTTTATATCATTTTTTAATTCTACTATATAAACTAATTCATACATACTTCCCATATTTGTTGTCTTTACTTTGCATAATTCAGCTTTCTCAGTATATTTATTTAATATATCATCAAAAACTTCATCATAATCTAAATTTTCTGGTATAACAATTTTTAATTTCTTTTCTAATCTATTACTAATTTTTTGTGTTACCTTACTTGCGATTATCATTATAATAGCAACTATTATTGTTACTATTATTGTATATACTACATATCCCATTCCAAGGCCTAAACCAACAGCCATTGTCCAAAATACACTTAAAATTTCTTTTGAATTTCCTGGCATACTTCTAAATCTTATTAAACTAAATGCTCCTGCTACTGCAAAAGCTGTTCCTAAATTTCCATTTACTAAAAATATAACAACTTGCACTAATACTGGTAATATTGTTAATGTTAATAAAAAATTTGGTGTAGCCTTTGTTGTAAATTTATGTGTTAAACTAATTACAACTCCTAATATTATTGCAACAACTATACATATTAAACAACTTTCAACACTAACTGAAACTTGCGATACTTCACTAAAAATACTTTCTAACATAATTTTCTCCTTTTATATCATTACTTTATTTTCTTTTAAAATTAATTTCGTATATGCTTCTCCATATTTTGAAAAACCACATGGAGAAATATTAAACTGGTCTAATATCCTAACAAACCATAATGGAATTGCATCTAATATTTTTATTTCCATTATATATTTATCTTTATCTAAAATATAATCACCATAAATTCCATTTTCAATTTTTAAATCATAATTTCTAGCTATTATATTACTATCAAATGTTACTCTAAATCCCATATTATCTTTTGCATAAAAAGCTCTTCTAAAATAAGATAAAAACATAGTAGTCTTTAATTTATAAAACTGAAAATAATAATTAAGTTCATTTAAAATTTGTTTATTTTCATACAAATCATTAACTTCTTCAAAATTGTAATAATCATTTAAAGTCATTTCTATTCGTCTTTTACTTACTACGCCTTCATATTTTCTCTTTATTTCTAAATATACCTTGCTATCTAACGTAGGTAAATTATAACTTCTTAATCTTACTTTATCTTTATATATTGGCTTTGTAATTGAATGTCTTATAAGTTCATATTCATTTGTATCAAAATATAAATTGCATATAGTACTTTTTCCATGACTATCTTCTATCATTTTTTCTGATATCATTTCTTTTATTGCTAAGTATTGATCTCTTGTCATAATATACTTTTTCTCTACTCTTCTAAAAACTTCTGCCAAGTACATTCACCTCCATTCTTTATGCACTTAGATTAACTTTAATCTTTTCTATATTCTCTTTTATACCATCGAATTATTAAATCAACCTTAAAAAAAAAACAAATTGCTAAATTTTTATTTAGCAATTTGTTTTAGTCCTTTTACTCTATATATATTATTATTTTTGTTCCCTCTTCTACTGTTATACCTTCATTTGGAACCTGTTTTACTATTTTAGGCTCTTCTTGTAAATTTTCCGCTTCTTTTATTTCATATTCTAATCCACTACTATCTAAAATTTCCTTTGCTTCTTTTTTGCTTTTTCCTATTAAATATGGCATTATTGTTTTGCTTTTTTCTTCTTCCTTCTCTGCTTTTGTAACTTCTAAATATGGTAAAACTTCACCTAAAACTTGACTTGCAATCGGTGCTGCAACTCCACCTCCTTGATGTCCCCCTTCACCAGTTGGGTTATATAATGTTATAAGAATTGCTATTTGTGGATCTTCTATTGGTGCAACACCTATAAAAGATGTTACATATTTTCCAGTATTTACACCATCTTCAGATGTTCCTGTTTTTCCACCTATTGAATACCCTGCAACTTGTGCATTTTTACCAGTTCCTTCCGCTACAACCGATTTCATCATATCTAAAACCTTTTTTGATGTTTCCTCAGATATTACTTGTTCCCCATATTTTGGTTCAACATCCGTTGTTTCTCCAGTAGTTGGGTCAATTATTTTCTTTACAACTCTTGGGTGAACATATCTTCCATTGTTTGCAATTGTAGAGACCATTGTTATCATTTGTATTGGAGTAACCTCAAATCTTTGCCCAAATGAAATTGTTGCTAATTCTACTGGTCCAACTTTTTCTTCTTTCAAAAATATTCCTTTTGCTTCACCTGGTAAATCTATTCCAGTTTTACTTAAGAAACCATATGCATTTAAATACTTATAATATGTCGAAACACCTAACTTTTGCCCTAATCCTATAAATACTGGATTGCATGAATTCATTAAAGCTTCTCTTAATGATTGTGAACCATGTGGTCTATAATATCTCCAACATTTTATTCTTACACCTGCAATTTCAATTCCTCCACTACAACAAAAAGCCCCCTTAGTATCTGGATTTGCAATACCTTCCTCTATTGATGCAGATGCTGTTACTAATTTAAATGTAGAACCCGGCTCATATGTATCTGCTATTGCTTTATTTCTCCACATTGCCTGTAAATTTTTTGTTTTCTCTGCTGATTCCATACTATCCCATGCAGATTTTAATTCATCATTATTTATTTCATATGGTGTATTTAAATCGTAGCTTGGATAAGTTGCCATAGCCAATATATCTCCGTTTTTTGGATTCATTAATATTATATTAGCTCCATCTGTACATACATTATCTATACAAGCTTCTTCAATATATTTTTCAACAATTGATTGAATTGTCATATCTATTGATAACACTAAAGAACTACCATCTACTGCATCAGTATATGACTCTCCATCATCTCCTATATTTTTTCCTCTAGCATCTGTTAATTTACTAATTGTACCTTTCTTTCCTTTTAATAATTCTTCATATTTTGCTTCAATTCCATCTAATCCTTGATTGTCGCTTCCACAAAAACCTATAATATGTGCTGCTAAGCTTCTATATGGATAATATCTCTTAGTATCTTCATCAATATTTACACCTTCTGTAATATTATTTTCTTTAAGCCATATTCTTAATTCATCTGTTTTTTCCTTTTCAACCTTTTTAACTATTGTTTCTATTGAACTTATCTTTTTTACTTTTTTTAAGACTTTTTCATAATCTAATTCAAAAATATTAGCTAATGCTGTTGCTACTTTTTCTTTATTCTCCTTTGCTATATTAACAGGATTTACTGTAACTGTTTCTACACTACTACTAATTGCTAAAACATTCTTCCCTGTAGCATCATATATGGTTCCTCTCTTTGGATTTATATTTCTATCCAAATTTTGTTGAACATATGCCATTGTTTTTAATTCTTCTCCTCTATACATCTGAAGCCATGCTATTCTAATAATTAATCCTAAGAATACTGCAAATACAATAAAAAGCTCTATTTTCATACGTTTTTTTCTACTAAGATTATTTGTAATCATATTTTTCCTCCTTAAATTTAACACTATATATATAATTACTAATAAAATTTTCTGTGCAATGTAATTTTATCTAATAGGATTTTCAGAGGAATTTACTATTAGATAAAAAAATTACCTGAATAATTTATATTCAGGTAATTTTGTCCTTATACTTTATTTAAATAACGATTTTAATGCATTTTTTACATTGTCTATCCATGAATTTTCTTGAATAACTACTTCTTCTGCACTAGGTTGTACATAATCTTTCTTTTCTATTTGAATATATACTTTCTGATTACTATTCAACTTTTGCATTCCAAGTTGCTTTGCAGCATCTTCCATATTTGTTGCATTTAAGCTATTTTGTATAGACATTTCTAATTGTTCGTTTTCTTTTTGTATCTCTTGAGTATTCGTTTTTAATGCTTGAATTTTTGAAAACTCCTGACTTATTTGGGTATTCCTATAACTTATAGCTAAAAATACAGAAAATGTTAAGACAATATAAGCACAAATTTTAACTTTTAATTTGTTTTCTTCTTTTATTATCATCTTTTTTTGACTTACATATTTCTTCTTTTGTTTCTTTGGAACTACTTTTTTTGCTTGCTTTGCTTTTGTTTTTTGCTTTGTTTTAACTTTATAGTCTGGTTCAATTTTTCTTGGACTTGTTCCATATTGATAATTCATTCTTCCTGTTGCCATAAGTTATCACCCCCTTTTTTCTAATGTATTTTTCTCGTTCTTATGTTCTTTCAAAAATTCTTAATTTTGCACTCTTACTCCTTGAATTTATTTCTTGCTCTTCTAAACTTGGAATAATAGGCTTTTTAGTAATTATATTTCCAAGGCTTACAAAATTGCATACACAATAAGGTATATCACTTGGACATGTACATTTACCTTTAGCATCTATATAAGCATTCTTAACTGCTCTATCTTCTAGTGAATGAAATGTAATAATACATAATCTTCCACCTTTATTTAGAACACTTATTGAATTTTTTACTGTATCATATAGTGGTTTTATTTCATCATTTACTTCTATTCTTATTGCTTGAAAAGTCCTTTTTGCGGGATGCCCTTCACCATGTTTAGCAAATGATGGAATTGCACTTTCTATTATTTGAACTAATTCTTTTGTTGTTTGTATTTCTTTTTCTTTTCTGTACTCACATATTTTTTTTGCGATTTGTCTTGAGAATTTTTCTTCTCCATACTCATAAATAATTCTTGCTAAATCTTCTTCTTTATAAGTATTTACGACATTTTTCGCATCTAGGGTCTGCTCTTTATCCATACGCATGTCAAGCAAGCTTTCCTGCATATAGCTAAAGCCTCTATTTTTTTCATCTAATTGGTATGATGAAACTCCTAAATCTAATAAAATTCCATCAACCTTGTCAATTTGTAATTCTTTTAATATTTGTACAATATTATCATGGTTATCTTTAACAAATATAACATTATTAAAATCTTTTAGTTTTTCTTTTCCTGCTAAAATAGCATCTTCATCTCTATCTATACAAATTAGTTTTCCTTTATTAGATAACCTTTTAGCAATTTCAAAACTATGACCTGCTCCGTCCGCATTGTTCCGTCTACATATACCCCATCTGGTTTTATATTTAAACCTTCAATGCATTCATTTAATAGCACAGACTTATGAATAAATTCCACTTTATAAACCTCATCTAAAATTTTTAAGTTATGTGCAATTTTTTAACGTGCACAACTATAATATTATAATTTTCTATAATATTACATAAACAGTTGGTATTAAATACCAACTGTTTTTTATAATGCTATCTTTTGTTTCCCATTATTTAATCTTTTGTTTTCTAATGGTATTTTTCTTTTGATATTAATAAACTTTGGTTTTTTTAAATTTTTTCTTTTGTATATTTAATTTTTTTCTTTTGCACCTTTTTCCATCTTTTGTTTATTACCAATTACTTTTGTTCTTTTAAATCTTTGGTAATTTATATAAATCTTTTAAAGATTATATACCAAGCATTGACATATTTTCAGCAATATCATCTGCTGAAATATTTTCGTCGCATTTAATCCATTTTTCTTTGCTCCAGATTTCTAATCTTGATGTCATTCCTATAATTACAACATCTTTTTCTAAACCAGCAAAATCTCTTAAGTTACTAGAAATTAAGAATCTTCCTTGTTTATCTATTTCACATTCAATTGCTCCTGCAAAGAAAAATCTTGAGAAGTCTCTAGCATTTTTATTTGAAACTGGTAGTGCTTTTAATTTTGATTCGAAGTTTGACCATTCTGTTTTTGAAAAAGCAAATAAACATCCATCTAACCCCTTAGTTACAATAAAGCTTTCGCCTATATCTTCTCTAAGCTTGGCTGGCATTATTAATCTACCTTTTGCATCTAAAGAATGTTCGTATTCTCCTATTAGCACTTTGTTTCACCTCGCTATCTTTTTCTACCACTTTGTGACACTTCTCTCCACTTCACCTAGATTTTAATATATAAAAAATTTTTTTGCAATACTTTTTAATAAATTTTTTAATTTTTTATTTATCTTTTTTAATTTAATCTTTTCCACACCTATTCCCCATCTATATTAAATGTTGAAAAAAATTATTTTAAATGATAATATAACAATAAGTTGACTGATTAAATTTTTATATTTTAAATTGTAGAGCTCAGCCAATATTTAATTGTTCGTATGTGAAATTTGCATACAGCAAATTTATGTATTAAGTATTTATCTAATAGGATTTTTCAAAAAAAATAATAAATTTTAATTTTAGGAGATATTAATGAATAGAATAATTGAAGATATTAAATTTAAAAAAAGTTTTATATTATTCCCAAAATTTTTAGCTATTTGTTCTACTATTTTACTTTTTGCTTTTTATTTATTAAAAGATAAAAACTATGAAATAAAATTAAAATCGAGCATTATATTATTAGTGCTAGTTGTTTTATTATATTTATTAACTATTTTTTTGTTTAAAAAATATAATATGTCAAAAAAATCTTTAACTATATCTACAGCATTTTCGATATTATTTTCTGTAGTTTTATATTTTTTTTCATATGATATTTTAAGTTTTTTTAACTTTGAAACTGGAATCATAAATTTTACAGTCTTTTCATTAAAAATATTACTTATATTCATTCCAGTTCTCGGATTTAAAGTTTTCACTGAACTTGCTCTATGGAAAAATATCATAAAAAATCCAACTGACAATAATAAATTTCAGAAATTAATATATTTTTCATTATGTTTTACAGAATTAATCTTGTTTTTTATTTTTTCATTTTTTTTGTACAAACAATTAGGATTTACTGGTATATTATGGGCTATATCTTTAACTAATATTACAACTACTATAGTTAACACTATATTAATCATAACCACGTGTAAAACGCGTGGTTTGAACTTGCCCTGGAAGGGCTTATAACATTGCCAGCGTCAAACGACG
>CAKPKP010000021.1 GCA_934167495.1 uncultured Clostridia bacterium
ATAGAAAATTATTAAAAATATATAAAAAAAGACTGCTGAACAAAATATTTTTAATATACTTTGTCAACAGTCTGAAGCGACCGTTTCGGTCGCTTTGTTTTACATTTTTAAAAGATTATCAGTACTAATATCTGTTTCGTCAATAGTTCTTAAAGATTTTAAACTTGTTTTATTTTTGCTGTTTGCAGCATGTTTAATAACAGCTTTCTCATAAAGATTTCTAATAAATCTTGCATTTCCAAAGTTTTTAGTATCTTTATATTCAGATATAATATTTCTAATTTTTTCTATTGCTTTGTCAGTAACAGAAAAGCCAGCTTTTTTAGTCATAGATTTGAATATAGAAATTAATTCGTCTTCTGTGTAATCAGCAAAGTTAATTGTGTAACCAATACGAGATACGATACCAGAATTTGAATTTAGAAAATATTGCATTTCCTTTGTATAACCTGCAAATATAACTACAAGATTATCACGATAATTTTCCATAGCTTGTATAAGTGTAGCAACACATTCTGCATTAAAAGAATTGTCCTCACCAGGAGTGCTAGCTAAAGAATAAGCTTCATCAATAAATAATACACCGCCTAAAGCTTTTTCAACAACAGACATTGTTTGAGGTGCAGTTTGACCAACATATTTTGCAACTAAGTCTTTAGCAGAAACTTCTATAAGTTTATTTTGGCTAATATAATTTAAGTTATATAAAATACCAGCTACCATTCTAGCTACAGTTGTTTTTCCTGTACCAGGATTTCCTAGAAATACCATATGTAAATTTGTGTCTTTAACTTTAACTTTATCTCCAACTTTATTTTTAAAGTTAATTAAATCAACTAAATTATTAAGAACTTCTTTAACCTCATTTAATCCAACAAGTTCATTTAATTCTTCAAATATTTCATCAATATTTTTTGTTTTATCATATGAAGGTATAGAAGATTCAGAAATAACATCTTCTGTATTATTAAAAATTATTTTTTCATAAAGTGAATCGATGTATTCAGGATAACTTAAGTTTGTTTTTGAAAATGTTGCTGATATGTAATCTAATATATTAATGTCAAACTTTTCTGTTGTTTTATAATCTTTTTTAATTTTATCAAGTAACTCTCTATATACATCTTGTGGTTCAGGTGTAATAGTAGTTAATTCAAAATCAAATATTTTTTCTTTTAAACTAGAGTTATTAGAAAAAGCCTCATTTATTTTATCTTTATTTTTATCTACAATTATTGTTATAGTATTGTTATTGCTTTCATAGATTTTATTTTCTAATGTGTTTAATATTTTTTCTTGAACATTAGAATCTTGATTAATAAGACCATTAATGTTTTTTATTACAATCAATCCATTATTAGAATAAATATCAGATAAAGAATTTTGATTGTCTATATTGTAAAAAGAATTAAATACATATTTGCAATTTTTCATATATCCGAAAAAGTTAAAAGCATCAACAAGTATGTCTAATATAGATGTTAATGTTTTATCATTGTCACAATAAATTCTCATGTTAAAAGGAATATAATTTTTTACAATTCCTTCGTTATATTTTTTTGAATAATCAACAATTTTTTTTAGAAGAGTTTTAGAGTGTTCATCTAAGTAAACATTATCAATTTTTTCATATAATTCAGTAATTTTATTTTTCTTTTCATCTTCTGTTAAAATTTTTTTCTCAGTATTTAAATTAGTAATTTCATTATTTAAAATGTCGGCATTTTTGGATAATACGTTAATTCCAAAGAAATCGTTATAAATATTGCTTAAATTATTTTTTTCATTAAAATTTTCCATAAGTACTCCTTTTTATAATTAATTAAAATTATTATATTATAAAAAAATTTTATATACAATAAATTTAATATATATATTGAAAAAATATAATTTATATAATATTATATATTAAAATTTGGGGGCTAATTCGGAGGTAAATATGTTAGAATTTGTCCTTGATTTTTTTTATCCACCAGTTTGTGGATTTTGTAATAAAATTAACAAAAATTGGATTTGTAAAAATTGTAATAAGAAAATAAATAGTTTGATAAGAGCAAATAAAATAATATATAAAAATAAATATTTTGAGGAACTTATATATTTATTTGATTACAATGGAATAATAAGAGATAAGATACTAGATTATAAATTTAATGATAAATCGTACTTGTATAAAACATTTTCAAAAATAATTATAAAAAATGAAAAAATATGTGGAATAATTCAAAAATATGATATAATCATACCAGTTCCAATGAATAGAAAAAAACTTAAACTTAGAGGATATAATCAAGTAGAATTAATTACTAAAGAACTTGTAAATTCAGGAGTAAGTATTAAGTTAGATACTAAAAGTTTAATAAAGCAAAAGAATACTATTCCACAAAGTACACTTTCAAAAATTGAAAGAAAATCAAATTTAATTGGAGCATATAAAATTGATAATAATAAAAATATAATAGGAAAAAATATATTATTGTTTGATGATATATTTACAACAGGAAGTACAGTTAATGAATGTAGTAGAATACTAAAGAAAAATGGAGCTAAAAAAATAGGAGTTTTAGCAATAGCTAAAGATTAAAAAACGAAAGGAAAAAGTATGGAAGAACTAGTTGAAAGTATATTAGATTATGTAAGAGCAGATTATACAGATTATGCAATAATGATAAATGGTGAATGGGGAAGTGGAAAGACTTATTTTTGGAATCATAAAATTAGAAATAAAATAGAATCATTAGAACTTAATGGAAGAAGATATACAACAATTTATATGTCTCTTTATGGTATATCAAATTTAGAAGATATAAGTAAGAAAATATTTATAGAAACAACTCAATTAATGGATAAAAACTTAAAAAAATATATGAATTCTAAGAATCAAACTACAATACCAGAATATGCAAAAACAGGACTAGATATGGCTAACTTTTTTGGAGTTACTAAAAATGGAGATAAATTAGATTATAATGAGTTCTTTTCAACAGATGATAAAGTATTATGTTTTGATGATTTGGAAAGAGCAAATGTAGATGTTATAGATATTTTAGGTTATATAAACAATTTCGTAGAGCATGATCATATAAAAACAATAATTATATGTAATGAAAAAGAACTTTCTACAAAATTAAAAAGTACAAACCTTGAAATGAAAACATTTATTGCAACTTACCTTTTAGATAAAGAAGGAGATTTGTCTAAACCAGATAAACCAATGGTTGAAAAAATAAAAGACAAAATAGAGTATGTATTTGATAAAGCAAATGATTATGAAAGAATAAAAGAAAAATTAATAGGTGAAACTTTTGAATATGCACCCAAGTTTAATTATATAATTAATGGATTACTTATGAGATATGAATCTAATCCAGATTTAATAAGGTTTTTACGTGAACATACTAGTTTAATAACATCAACTTTTAATAAGAGTGGTACTAGAAACTTAAGAATTTTAAAACATGCATTAAATGATTTTAAAAAGATATATGAAACTGTAAATAAAGCATATCCAAATACTAACCTAAGAGTTTTACAAACAATGCTTATATTTACAATAGCAGTTTCTTTTGAAATAAAAGCAGGTAAAATTACAAAGGAAAAATTTATAAATATTCAAAGTAATGAAGAATACAAAGCAATACTTGTTTCTTCAAGAGTACTTATGGATAATAGACAATTTTATATTAAAGAATTTGATAATAATTACTATTACAATTTCAAATCAGATTACAGATTTTTTAAATTTATTGAAATTTATGTAAGAACAAGAATTTTTGATATGAAAACATTTAAAAAAGATATGGATGTTATTATAAATACAATAGACACTGAAAAATTACCAGGATATAAAAGATTGCTTACAGAAGAATATTGGAAAATATCTGATGAACAATTTCCAGGAATAATAGCAGAAGTAATAGAAGATGTAAAGGCTGGAAAGTTAAAATTATTAGAAGTGGTAAAATTATTTGCATATTATACTTACTTCATAAAAAGAGGACTTATAAATTATAATATGGAAGATATAAAAAAGATTTTCTTAAATGGAATGGACAAAGCTGCTTTAAATTCAAAATATTGTGACAATATAGAAGAAGAAATCTCAAGGATAGGTATAGATGATATAAATGGGGCAGAAATGGATGAGATTTTAAAACATTTTGATGACTTAAATAAAGGCTTAAGAGAAAAAATGTATAAAGAAAAGGCAGAAGAAATATTTAAATGTATTCCAATGAAAATGGAATTATTTTATGATAAATTTGAAGAATGTATGGATGTTCCAATATTTAAGTATTATGATGCATATCAAATGTTCCAAAGAATAGCATGCGCAAGTAATGAAGACTTAGTTACAATTAAAGAAATATTAGTTGATAGAGCTAAAAAACATACTAAAGAATTAGAGCCAGAATTAAATACAATAAAAAGATTAAGACAAGTTTTAGAAGACTATTGCAGAGGAAAAAATATTGGAATAAAAATAGTTATGCTAAAAGAGTTTTCTAATGATTTAGGAAGTATTATAGATTTATATAATCCAGTATTTAAAGAAGAAAACAAAGAAATATACGAGGGAGATTTCTAAATTTTGAAATAATGTTTTTGTAATAAATTATACTTTTGCTAGGAGGAATTATGAAATTAAAATTAAATAAATCAAAGATTTTATATTTAATTTTTTCAGTTATAGTATTTGGGATGTTTTTACTTAAAATCTCAAATACTAATGGATATTCAGATGTATATATCCAGGAATTTTTACTATTAATAGTTTTATGTGCAGGTGGAATTTTATATTTTAATAAAAAAGTTAGTAAAAAAACTAAGATAGGAATCTTCTTACTTGGATTAGCAGTCTTTGTGAGTTATCCATTATATAATGATTATCTAGTATATAGTCATGATATTAATTTTCATTTAGTGAGAATAGAAGGATTAAAAGAAGCTTTAAGCAATTTTCAAATTCCTGCAAGAATACATCCATTAGAGAATAATGGATATGGATATGCAACATCTATGGTATATCCCGAATTATTTTTATATATTCCAGCAATATTAAGAATTTTAAATACATCTATGGTATTTTCATATAAAATATTATTATTTTTAATAAATGTTGTAGCAATATTTTGTATGTACTTATCTGTAAAAAACATTTCTAAATCAACAACAGCTGGTATTATAAGTGCAATAATATTTTCAGCAGCAAATTATAGATTAGGAAATATATTTACAAGAGCAGCAGTTGGAGAAGCACTTGCATTGTCATTTTTCCCACTTGCAATATGGGGGCTATATGAAGTATGTTTAGGTAACAGAAAAAAATGGTACATATTAGTAATAGGAATCTCTTGCATAATTCAATCACATATATTAAGTTTATTATTTCTTGCAATAACATGTATAGTTATTGGAATTGCATTTATAAAAAATATTATAAAAGAAAAGAGATATAAAGAAATAGCTATTTCTTTAATAACTATATTGTTAATTAATTTTTGGTTTATATTACCTTTTATAGATATATATAAATTAGATTTAAACGTAAAAAACGTATCTGAAAACAGTACAGTTTATGTATTTCATAAATATACTGTAATTCCAGCACAATTATTTAATATATTCGATACTGCATATAGTTTAAATTTAGCTAAAGATAATGAATTAGACATGGAAAATGAAATGTCATATACATTAGGAATTTTAGTTACAGCAGGTGTAATAATAAGTGCAATATATTTTGTTAAAAACAGAAATAAAAACAATGATTATTTAAAATTTATAAAAGTGTTAATTGGAATAGGAATTGTATTTTTAATATTAAGTACAAATTTAGTTCCATGGGAAGAACTAGAAAATAAATTTTCAATAATAAAAAAGATATGTTTAACTATGCAGTTTGGATGGAGATTTTTAGGAATTACAACTGTAAATATTGCTATTGCAACAGGTATAATACTTGGAAAATATGTAGATGAGAGATATGATGAAAATAAAGATTTTTTAGCAAATTATAAAATAGTAATTATAATGTGTGCTATTGCTTTTGTAGCAGTTCCATTATTTTTGGGTGAATATTCAAAACAATTTAAATTTATAACAAATGAATATAAATTAAATTATGATTTAAGTGGTCAAGGTGAATATTTTATATATGGAACAGATACAAGTGCTTTAAAAGAAGATAAGTATTTAACATCAAATAATCAGATAATCATAAATAATTATGAAAAAAATGATGATGAAATTACATTAACATATAAAAATAAAATAGGAAAAGGTTATATAGAAGTTCCTTTATTATATTATCCAGGATATGTTGCAAAAGATGAAAATGGTAAAAAATTAAATGTTGTATGTGGTGATAATAATGTTCTAAGAGTAGAGCTTGAAAATGAATGTAACAATGGAAAAATTACAATAGAGTATAAAGAAAAAACTTTATATGTCATAGCAGATATTATATCACTAGTATCAATTATAGGATTTATCTGGGTTATAAGAACTTTAAAGAAGGAAAAATAATAATATTAGATATTATATTGATATTGACTTTTTTTCAAAATGTGTTAATATAATATATATTAAATATTGCCAATAAAAAAGCAAAGTAAATAAATTTAAAATATATTACAGAGAAAATAAGTATTATGCTGAGAACTTATTTATATAAAATTTATTGAAATTTCACTTTTTTGGTCTTTTATTGAAATTATAGTAGGTAGAAGCGGTTGTTACGTTATAACTATAATGAGTTGTTAATTTTAAAAATTAATAAATTTAGGTGGTACCACGGTCATTCGTCCTATTAAGAACGAATGATTTTTTTTATCTAATAGGAAATTTGCTATATGCAAATTTCGTACACGAACAAAGACGCGGACTTCAAAATGTTTTAATAAGTACAAAAGTTATTAATGTCCGCTTTTTTTCTTATATGAAGTTTTCAAACTTCATATAAGAAAAATATTTTGTATAATAAATTATAAGAAAGGGGAAAGATAGATGAAAGAAAAATTAGCTCATATTAAAGAAAATGCAAAAGAAAGAATAGCACAATTATCTGATATGCAATCATTGAATGATTTAAGAGTAAAATACTTAGGAAAAAAAGGTGAATTAACAGAAATTTTAAGAGGAATGAAGGACTTATCAGCTGAAGAAAGACCTGTAATTGGAAATCTAGTAAATTCAGTAAGAGATGAAATCGAAAAAACAATAAAGGAAGCAGAAGAAAAAATAAAATCAGCTGAATTAGAAAGACAACTTGAAAAAGAAAGAATAGATGTTACACTTCCAAGCACAAAAATAAAAAGAGGTAGTAAACATCCTATAAATAGAGTAATAGAAGAAATAGAAGACTTATTTGTTTCTATGGGATATGATGTAATATCAGGTCCAGAATTAGAAACAGACGAATATTGCTTCGAAAGATTAAATTTACCAAAAGGACATCCAGCAAGAGATATGCAAGATAGTTTCTATATTACAAATGAGTATTTACTTAGAACTCAAACATCAGCAGTTCAAGCAAGAACTATGATGGCAAATACTGAAAAAACTCCTATAAGAATGATTTGTACAGGTAAAACATATAGAAGAGAAGATGATGCAACACATTCACATCAATTTAATCAAGTAGAAGGATTAGTAATAGATAAAAAAGAAAATAAAGTTTCTCTTGCAGATTTAAAAGGAACATTAGAAGTGTTTGTAAGAAAATTAATAGGAAAAAATTCAGAACTTCGTTTTAGACCAAGTTATTTCCCTTTCACTGAACCATCATATGAAGTCGATGTTACATGTTTTAAATGTGGAGGAAAAGGATGTAACCTTTGTAAACAAACAGGGTGGATAGAAGTATTAGGAGCAGGAATTGTTCATCCAAATGTATTAAAAATGAATGGATATAATCCAGATGAATATTCAGGATTTGCATTTGGTACTGGTATAGATAGATTAGCTATGTTTAAATATGGAATAACAGATATGAGATATTTATATGCAAATGATATAAGATTTTTAAATCAATTTGATAGAAAGGATGAGGAATAATGAAGTTAAGTACAAATTTTGTAAAAGATTATGTTGATATAGATGTAGATGTAAAAACTTTAGCAGAAGATATGACAAGAGTAGGTAATGAGTATGATAGTGCAGGAAAATTAATAGATGCTACAAATTTAGTTATAGGAGAAGTAAAATCATGTATAAACCATCCTGATTCAGATCATTTACATCTATGCAAAGTTGATGTTGGAACTGAAATCTTAAATATTGTTTGTGGTGCACCAAATGTTAGAGAAGGATTAAAAGTTATAGTAGCTTTACCAGGAGCAAACTTACCAGGAAATGTAACAATAAAAAAAGGAATGATTCGTGGAGAAGAATCAAATGGTATGCTTTGTTCAATAGCAGAACTTGGAATAGAAAGTAAATTCTTAACAGAAGAAGATAAAACGGGAATACATGAATTACCAAGTGATGCTAAAGTTGGGGAAGACCCAATCAAATATATGCAAATGGATGATTCAGTTATAGATTTCGAATTAACTGCAAACAGAGGAGATTTGTTAAGCATATTAGGAATGGCTTATGAAATAGGTGCAATATATGATAAAAAAGTAAAAGATATAGACTTATCACATAAGGAAAATGGAAATGATGTAAATGAAAGTTTTTCAGTAGATATAAAAACTAACAATTGTAGCTTATTTTTAGCAAAAAAAGTTAAGAATGTAGAAATAAAAGAAAGTCCAGCTTTTATAAAAAATAGATTAATAGCATCTGGAATAAGACCAATTAATAACGTAGTAGATATTAGTAATTATGTAATGCTTGAAGTAGGTCAACCACTTCATTTCTATGATGCAGATAAATTAAAAAATAAACTAGAAGTAAGAATGGCAAAAGAAAATGAAAAATTAGTTACTCTTGATAACATAGAAAGAACTTTATCTGAAAATGATATAGTAATTTCAGATGGAGAAAAATCAATAGGATTAGCAGGTGTAATGGGAGGATTAGAAACAGAAGTAACTAAAGATACAAAAAATATAATAATAGAATCTGCAATTTTTGATTCTGTAAAAGTAAGAATAACATCAAACAAAATATTAAGAAGTGAAGCAAGTAATAGATTTGAAAAAGGATTAGATGCAAATAGAACATACATGGCAATAGAAAGAGCATGTAATTTATTAGAAAAATATGCGAATGCAGAAATTGTAACAGGAATAGCCAAATACGATACTACAAACAAAGAAAATAAAAATATAGATATAACACTTGAAAATATATGTGAAGTATTAGGAATGGAAATTTCAAAAGATGAAGTAATGAATGTATTTAGAAGATTAGGATTTACAGCTACTGAAAATCAAAATAAAATATCAGTTTCAGTTCCAACAAGAAGATTAGATATTTCTATAAAAGAAGATTTAATAGAAGAAGTTGGACGTATTTATGGATTAGAAAATATTGAGGGAAGATTACCTAAATTAAATATGAAAGCTGGAAATTATGATAGAACAACAAGGGAAATAAGAAATAAAATGATATCTTTAGGATTAAATGAAACACTATCATATGTTTTAGTTAATGAAAAAGATGCTACAAAATTTACATCTGATGAGTTTGAACCAGTAAAATTATTAGCTCCAATGACAGAAGAACGTAGTACTTTAAGATATAGCCTAATTCCTTCATTGTTTAAAATATATGAATACAATATGGCACGTGGATTAAAGGATATATCAATATTTGAAATAGGAAAAGGATTCTTCAAAAAAGGTGAAGAATATGGCGAAAATTCTAAATTATGTTGCTTAATGTCAGGAAAATATTATTTAGGAATTGAAAATAAGAAAGATGTTGACTTTTTTGTATTAAAAGGAGTGGCAGAAGAGATATTAGATTATTTAGGATATGCAAATAGATATAGTTTTGTAGTAGAAAATAATATTCCAAATGAGTTCCATCCAGGTCAAGTGGCTCAAATTTCAGTTAATAATGACATAGTTGGTATTATAGGAAGAGTACATCCATTAGTTTCAAAAGAACCAGTATTTGTAATGGAAATAAATCTAGATAAATTATTAAGCAAAAAAGTTGGTAAAATGAAATTTAAAGAAATTTCAAAATATCCAACTGTAAAGAAAGATTTAAGTATATTAGTAAATAAAGAAATTTCTTCACAAGAAATAGCTAAAGTAATAAAGAAAGCTGCAGGCTCATTATTAACTAATGTTGAAGTATTTGATTTATATACAGGTAAAAATATTTTAGAAAATAAGAAAAGTATAGCATATTCATTAGAATTTGGTTCAAATGATAGAACTTTAACAGATGAAGAAATAAACAATATATTAGAAAATATTATAGAAAATGTAGAGAAAAAGTTAGGTGCAGAATTAAGAAGTTAATAATTAGTTGTTTAATTAATAGGGGGATTTTATGAGAAAAATTATAGTAGCTATTTTAGCAATGATTTTAGTATTTACTGTAACTTTTGGAACATATTATTTAATTAAAAATGATAAAAAAGGTAATGAAAATAATACTCCCAAACAAGTATTAGAAGGAAAAGAAGAAATAGAAGAAGAGAAAATACCAGATGATATTACAATAAACATGACTGTAACAGGAGATGTATTATGTCATAATACAAACTTTTGGGATGCATATGATGCTAGCACAGATTCTTATGACTTTTCTTATGTATTTGAAGATATAGAGAAATATTTTAGCAGTGCTGATATTGCAGTGGGTACAATAGAAACAAGCTTTGCAGGAAAAGAAGCGGGATACAGTAATTATCCAACTTTTAATTCACCAGAAGAATTAGCAACAGATTTAAAAGAATTGGGATATGATGTTATGGCAATGGCAACAAACCATTGCCTAGACAAAGGATATAAAGGATTAGTAAGTACTATAGAAGAATTAGATAAAGCAGGAATTAAACATATAGGAACTTATAAATCAGAAGAAGATAGCCAAGAAATCTTAATTCAAGATGTAAAAGGAATAAAAATGGCATTCTTAAATTATACTTATGGTACAAACGGAATACCAATACCAGCAGGAAAAGAATATAGTGTAAATTTAATAGATAAAGATAAAATAAAAGCAGATATCGAAAAAGCTAAAAAGTTAAATGCAGATGTAATTTGTGTAAATATGCATTGGGGAGAAGAATATAGACAAACAGCTACACAAGAACAAGAGGAATTAGCAGATTTTCTATTCCAAAATGGAGTAGACTTAATACTTGGAAGTCACACACATGTACTTGAACCAATGGAAAAAAGAACAGTAACATTAGCAGATGGAACAAAAAAAGATGGCTTTGTAATATATTCACTAGGAAATTTCATGTCAGGACAAAATGCTAATTTTACAAGACAATCTGTTATATTAGATATACAGTTAACTAAAAAAGGAAAAGATAATACTATAAGCATAGATAGTGTAAAATATACTCCTATATATATGTATAATATATATGCAGGAAAATCAATGAATAGATTTAAAATTATGGACATTGAAGAAGAAATAAAAAAATATGATGAAGGAGATGCAACTATAGGAGCTCAATTGTATAACACACTAGAATCTGAATTAGAACATATATATAAAGTAGTAGGAAATGAAATAGAATAAATTAATAATTAAAGGGAGAATGATTTATTAATGTCCGCTTTTGTTCTAAAGTTTTGTCAAAAAGAGCAGAAATATATATTACAAATCTATTACATGTATTGAAAGAAGAAAAATAGGTTGATATAATTAATATAAAAGATAAAAATGATTTTGAAAAAGAGGTTTTTTACATATGAAAAAAGATAAATTAAAACAAAATTCAGCTATAACGTTAATAGCACTAGTAGTGACGATAGTAGTACTTTTAATTTTATCAGGAATTAGCATTTCAGCGGTATTAGGGAAAAATGGAATATTAGATAAGGCAAAAGAAGCAAAATATTTAACAAAACTAAGAGAATATGAAGAAAGAGTTACTTTAATAGTAGCTTCAGAAAAAACTTTAAAAGTAACAGAAAACAAAGAAGAAAGATTAATTGATTTAGTTTATAATAAATTAGATGAGCAAGAATGGGTAGGAATGTTATTTGTTAAAGAACAGGATGATGAATTAGAAGAAAATGAAATAAAAGTTATTACAACAGATAATTTTAGAATAATAGCTCAAATCGATGATGATGGAAAAATAACATTTATAGAAGATGGAGAACCATATCCTAAAATAAAACTTGAGCAACTTCCATTAGAGGGAAATGAAGATGAAAAAATAAAGATAAAAGTAAATGCTTCAGTAGAGAAAAAAGGAAAAACTAAGAAAATAGAAAAGATAGAACTAATAAAAGAAGGAACTGTACTAACCGAAAGAACATATGATAATCTAGAAGTGGAAGATATTTTTGAAATAGAAACAAATGGAATATATACATTTAAAGCAACTACAGATCAAGCAAAGAGTAGAAGCAAAAAAATAGAAATAAATATAGAAGAAACTGATAGTACAATAGAAATAGACCATGATATAAAAACACCAAGAAATACAACTGAAATAGGAAGTAAAAACGGAATAGAAACAGGACCAATTCAAGTTACAATAAAATACGAAGAAAATGGTTTGAAGAAACAATACAAGAAAGAAAATGATGAAGAGTGGACTAATGTAGAAAATAATGTTCAAGTTAGTTTTGCAGTAATAGAAAATACAACAATACTAGCAAGATATTATGATGGTACAAACGGCTTTCAAATAAAGAGATATAAAATTGAAAATGTAGATAACGAAGGACCAATAATTGAAAGCAAAAATATTACTTTTGAAAATAAGAATATAAATATAACAGCAAGTGCAACAGATGTATCTGGAATATTAAGATATGAATATAGTATGGATGGAGAAAACTATTTGCAAACTAGCACACTTCCAATTCCAGAAGGCGGAACATATAAAGTTTGGGTAAAAGCAATAGACAAAGCTGGAAATGAAACAATAGAGAGTGAGAGCATAACAGTAAGTGACTATACTTTAAACGTATCAGCTTCAGCAGGAGGAAAAGTAAGTGGAGATATTGGAAGGAAATTTGAAAATGAATCATGTACAGTAATAGCAACTCCAAATACAGGTTATTCTTTCTTAGGATGGTATGAAGGGAATACAAAAGTATCAACATCTGATACATATACTTTTAATATGCCAGCAAAAGATTATAGTATAGTTGCAAAATTTAATTCAATAGTTTATAAAATAACTTATAACGCAAATGGAGGTAATGGAGCACCAAGTGCACAGACTAAAAGTTATGGAAAGAATATAACCTTAAGTACTGTAACTCCAACAAGAAACGGTTATGCTTTTGCTGGATGGACAGTGAATAAGAGTTCTAATTCTGTGGCATATAGACCTGGTGATTATTATAAAGATAATTCAAATATTGAGCTTTATGCTATATGGGTTAATTTAAGTGAATGTAAAAAAGTGGTTGCACCTTATAATGCTTTTGATAACTCATGGAAAGAAGAAACAGTTACAATAAAAGCAGGAAAAGGAATATATGTATATATTGATGGAATTATATCACGGAGATGTAAATACATGTGCACAACTTTTATTTTACAAAAAAGGAAATCTTAATAACAGCGTTAATGTTGAAGGGAATAGTAGTAAAATATATAATTTCATGCCAAACTCTGAAGATGTAACACTTCAGATTCGAGTTCATTATTCTGGTGCAAATACAGTAACGGTGTATTTAAAGGATTATTAGAAATTTAACTTTAAAGAATGTTTATGCTTTTTTATATTTTATATAATTTCATAAATAAATTAAATGGTAAGAAGATAGTATAATTATATTTATCTCCCAATTATACTGGGAGATAAATATATGCATTTTTTATAAAAATTTTTTAAGTCTTTCAATATTATCTTCTTGTAATCTAATAAAACCATCAGCGATATCTCGTACATCAGGTGAAATATCTTTACTTTGATTTAAAAGTTTAACACCTTTTATAATTCCCATATCATTTCCTTGAATTAGCATTTCGGCAATTTGAGAATTACTTTGATTTGTTAAAGTATTTAACTGAATTCCAGTCCATCCCATTATTTTTTGATTTAAAGGTGTATCATCTGGAATTTTACCAAATTCCTCAAATTTTGCATTAACTTTATCTAAAGAATCTCTATATCTGTTATATTGGTAGCTTAAATCATCTTTGAATTGTTTATCTCCGACTTTTTCACTTATTGTTGATATAGCAGACATACCCATAGCAGCACCTTTATGAATTTCATTTAAAATGGTTAAATCATCCATAAAAAACCTCCTAAAAATATAATTAATATTAGTATTTTCAAAAAATAAAAAATATATGTAAAATTTTTTCTTGTAAAATAGGCAATAATATAGTATAATTTTAAGATAGTATTATGTAAAGGAGAAAAGAAATGTTTGTAGATTATACAAAAATTTTTATAAAATCTGGTGATGGAGGAAATGGAGCAAATACCTTTAGAAGAGAAAAATATGTTGCTGCTGGTGGACCTGATGGTGGAGACGGTGGAAAAGGTGGAGATATTTATTTTATTACAGACCCAGATACAAATACATTAATTGATTTTAGATATAATAAAAAATTTAAAGCTGAAAATGGTAAAGATGGAAGTTCAAATAACTGCTATGGTAAAAAGGGAGAAGATTTATATATAAATGTACCAATAGGAACAGTAGTAAAAGATGCAGAAACTGGTGCTGTTATAGCAGATTTATCAGAAGAAAATCAAAAAGAATTAATTTTAGCAGGTGGAAGAGGCGGAAAAGGAAATTCACACTTTGCTACTGCTACAAGACAAGCTCCAAATTTTTCTCAAGCAGGTGAAAGAGGATTAGAAAAAGAAGTAATATTAGAGCTTAAATTATTAGCAGATGTAGGATTAATAGGCTTTCCTAATGTAGGAAAATCAACAATTCTTTCAATGGTAACCTCAGCAACTCCTAAAATTGCAGATTATCATTTCACTACAATTGAACCAAATTTAGGTGTAGTAAAAACAGAATATGGCGATAGTTTTGTTATAGCAGATATACCAGGAATTATAGAAGGGGCAAGTGAAGGAGTTGGTCTTGGAATACAATTTTTAAGACATATAGAAAGAACAAGATTATTACTTCATGTAATAGATGTTTCAGGAATAGAAGGTAGAGATCCTGTTGAGGATTTTTATACGATTAATGAGGAATTAAAAAAATATAGTGAAAAACTAAGTAAAAGAAAACAAATAATAGTTGCAAATAAAGCAGATGCTATGCAAGATGAAGAATTATATAAAAAATTAGAAAAGCTTGCAAAAGAAAATAATATGGAAATATATAAAGTGTCAGCTGCAACAAATCAAGGATTAGATGAGTTATTTAAACACGTTGCAGAAATATTAAAAGAATTGCCAAAAGAAGATTTAATAGATGTAGAAGAAAAAGTAGTGTACACATTAGATGAGAAAGACGAAGGATTTAATGTAGAAGTAATAAATGGCGAATTTGTTGTAACAGGAAGAGCAATAGAAAGATTAATGGGAAGAATAAATGTAGAAGATAATGAATCAATGAATTATCTTCAAAAATGTATGAGAAAAATGGGAATAGATGATGCATTAAGAGCTAAAGGTATTAGAGAAGGAGATTCTGTAGTACTTGATGATTGGGAATTTGAATGGTATGAATAAAATTTACGAAAAAGTGTTTGACAAAGCAAATGTTTTGTGATATTATGTTTTTGAAAATATAATAAGGAGTGATTTGTAAATGAGAAGAAGAGATCCAGATTCTTTAAATAAAAGAGAAAAAGCAATATTAAAGTATATTGAAAAACAAATAAAAACAAACGGATATCCACCATCAGTTAGAGAAATAGGAAAAGCTGTAGGGTTAAAATCAACAGCAACAGTTCATGGATATTTAAGAGCTTTGCAAGAAAAAGGATATATCCAAAAAGAAGAACAAAAAGGAAGAACTTTAAAATTATTAAAAGGTGGAGTATTAGAGAATCAACAAACATTAGACAAACCACTATATAACGGAAAAGAATTAGTAGATGTTCCTGTTATAGGGAAAATAACAGCAGGAGAGCCAATTCTAGCAGTAGAAAATGTTACAGATACATTCCCAATTCCAATAGATTTTGTTGGAAACAGTGAAAGCTTTATGCTAACTGTAAGAGGCGAAAGCATGATAGAAGCTGGAATTTTAAATGGAGATTATATTCTAGTTAAGAAACAAAATACAGCAAATAATGGTGAAATTGTAGTTGCTTTAATTGGTGAAGAAGCAACAGTAAAAACTTTTTATAAAGAGAAAGATCATATAAGATTACAACCAGAAAATTCAACAATGGATCCAATAATTGTACCAACATGTGAAATATTAGGAAAAGTAGCAGGAGTATTTAGAAAAATATAGTTTAAAAAAACAATTACTAATTTTAGTAATTGTTTTTTTATTTAATATGAAATTCCTCTGAATTTCATATTAAATAAATACTTTGTACAGAAATTTGCTTTGCAAATTTCGCACACGAACAATTAAACGTGGGCTGAACTCTACAATTTAAAATATGGAAAAATTTAATCAGCCCACTATTGTTATATAAGCTCTTTATTTTAGTGTTACAACAGTAACTCCCATTTCACCTTCGCCAAAAGTTCCAAGTCTATATGAATCAACATGTGGATTCTTTTTTAAGAACTGATGAATTCCATTTCTTAAAGCTCCAGTTCCTTTTCCATGCACAATTGAAACTGTAGTTAAACCAGATAATACACAATTATCTAGATATTTATCAATAAGAAAATTAGCTTCTTCAACAGTTAAGCCGATAACATTAATTTCGGTAGAAATATTTTTTATTTCAAAGTTAGATTTTTTTCTAGGAATTGAGATTTCTTTTTTTTCTATTTTTTTAGAATATTCCAATTGTTCTAACGAAAAATTCATTTTTATATTTCCAATTTGTACTTTTACAATATTATCTTTATTAGGAAGAGAAAGTATTGTTCCAATTTGATTTAATGATTTTACAAATACAGAATCTCCAATTTTTAATTTGCTAGCATCAATAGAAGTTTCAAATTTTTCTTCTTTATTTTTTAAATTTTCTATTTTTTTATTTAAAGAATTTCTAGTAATATTTGCTTCTTTTAAATTCTTAGTATTTTCTATTGATTTTATAGCCTCGTTAGCTTCTTCTTTAGCTGAAATTATAATTTTTCTTGCCTCATCCTTTGCATCTTTAATAATTTGCTTTTCACGTAATTTTAAATCAGTATTATCAATTTCTAAAGAAGATTTTAATTTTTCAATTTCCATAGACTGTTTTAATATATTTTCTTTTTCTTGTTCAATAATTCTTTTATTATCATAAATATTTTTAAGCAAATCTTCAATATTTACAGTATCTTTATTAACAAAGTCTTTGGCTCTATTAATAATTTTTTCGCTTAATCCTAATTTTTTACTAATTGCAAAAGCATTACTAGTGCCTGGAACACCTAACAAAAGATGATATGTTGGTGATAAAGTTTCAATATCAAACTCAACACTGGCGTTTTCAAATCCTTTTGTAACTAAAGCAAAGTTTTTTATTTCAGTATAATGAGTAGTAGCTATTGTTAAAATATTTTTAGAATTTAAAAATTCTAAAATACTTATAGCTAAAGATGAACCTTCAATAGGGTCTGTACCAGAGCCTAGCTCGTCTAGTAAAATAAGACTATTTTCTGTAGCACTTTCCGTAATTTCAATAGTGTTAATCATGTGAGAAGAAAAAGTACTTAATGAATTTGCAATACTTTGTTCATCTCCAATATCTGCAAAAATATTATCAAATACATATATAGAACTTTTTTCGGTAGCTGTAATATGAAGACCGCTCATTGCCATTAAACAAAGTAAACCAACAGTCTTTAATGTGACAGTTTTGCCACCTGTATTAGGACCTGTAATTACTAATGTTGAAAAATCTTTTCCAAGAACAATATCATTTGCTACTGATTTTGAAATATCTATTAAAGGATGTCTTGCTTTAATTAAATTAATATATTTATCATTTGAAATTAGAGGTTCTGTTGCATTTATACTCTTTGCATATTTACCTTTAGCAAAAATAAAATCTATAATAGAAATTAAATTAATATTATTTTCTAATTCTTTTGTAATATTAAAAAATAAGCTAGATAGTTTTTGAAGTATTATTTCTATTTCAATTGACTCATCATTTTTTAAATTGTTTAAATCATTATTAAGTTCAAAAACTGTTAATGGTTCAACGAAAACAGTAGACCCACTTGCAGAAATATCGTGTATAAATCCTTTTATTTCACTGCGATATTCATTTTTTACTGGTATAACAAATCTACCGTTACGAGATGTTATAACTGATTCCTGTACATATTTTGAATGCATATATGAATTTAACTTACTTTTTATATTTTGTTCAGTAGATTTGATGTTTTTTCTAATGTTATAAAGTGTACTAGAAGCTTTATCGTCAATAGTATTTTCATCAATTATTTTTGAAAAAATATTACTTTCTATATTTTGATTAGAATATAAATTGTTAAAATATCTATTCAAATTAACAGCAAAACTAGTATCAATTTCAGATGATATATATTCTTTTAAAGTTCTAGAAAGTTTTAAAATATTAGCTAAATCAAGTAAATATTTTGCACTTAGTGTATTAGAACTTTCTAATAATTTTAAATGTATATCAATATTCTCAATTTCAAATATAGGTGGATTTCCTTTTTTAAAAAGTAAAATAGAAGCTTCTGTAGTTTCAGCAAGCATTTTTTTAACATCTTTTTCAACATTTGATGGAATAAGAGATTTAGCCATTTCTTTTCCACCATATGTTATTGCAAAAGTTTCCAATATATTTCTAATTTTATTAAATTCTAATTTTTCTAAATATTTAGTATTCATATAACCTCCAGAATGCTCATAAAAACTTAAAATAGTATATCATAAATTTACTAGTAAAACAATATGTTAATGGCTGTCAATGGGGACGGAGTGGAGTGCGGAAAATAATACCACACCCAGTCCGTCCCTAATTAATGTAATTTTTTTTAT
>CAKPKP010000022.1 GCA_934167495.1 uncultured Clostridia bacterium
ACTATTTTAAACTATAATTTAAAAAAAGAAAAGACTGTTTAACAAAATATTTTTATTATACTTTGTCAACAGTCTGAGGATGGCAATTCATTTAAGAATTGCCATCTTTTATATAATAATTCTTTTAAAAATTTTTTATTAAACTATAGATTTTTTGCAATAGTTATATTATAATTTCTATGTAGAAATTAATTTGAACTAAATTTTTTAATTTCTGTACAAAAGAAAGGGGAGATAAAATGAGCGAGAAAGCTAATAATTCTAAAGGTCTATCAACAGGAGCGATATTGCTAATAATACTAGTTGTAGGCTTAATATCTATTATAGGAGGAATATACATAGGTTATAGATTTAAAAATAAAAATCCAGAAATACAAGCAAACCTAGGAAATACAGAGAATACAGAAAATGTTACTCCAAAAGAAACTGAAAGCGCAGCAAACAATACTACAGACACAAATAAATATATGGCTGCATTTAAGTATGATTTAAAGAACAATCAAGTATCTAATTTTGATATTGCATTTTTAAAAGCAGAAAATAATAAAGAAAATAAAATTTATAGTCCGTTATCAATAAAATATACTTTAAAAATGTTAGAAGAAGGAGCTAATGGAAAAACAAAGCAACAAATTTCAAATGTTTTAGAAGATTATGTTGTAACAAAATATACATCAAATAAAAATATGTCATTAGCAAACGTTTTATTTGTAAATAATACATTTAAAGATAATGTAAAGCAAAGCTATATAACAAACTTAAAAAATAAATACAATGCTGATTTAATTTTTGATTCATTTACAAGCACAAAAAACGTTAATGATTGGGTAAAAAATAAAACTTTAAATATTATTCCAGAAATACTTAATGAGATTGATGATCAACAAGACTTTATATTAATAAATGCATTAGGAATTGATATGGAATGGAAAAATAAATTCTTAGAACTAAAAGAAGGTTTTCAAGATGATGTTATATACAATCATGAAAATTATTATGCAGGATGTAATATACAGTCTGTAGAATCTAGAAAATTTGATAATGATAAATTAGAAGTTTCAGGTATGGAAGTATTTGCATCAATAGATAATTACGATATAGTAAGTATATTAGGTGAAGAAAATATAAGAAAAACAGTAGAAGAAAAATATAGAGCATGGATAGAAGAACACGGAACAAATGCATGGGATGAAACTTTAACAGGTTCTGATGCAATTGAAAAAGAAATATCAAGCTATCTTGATGAATATATAAAAGATATAAAAAATAATTATATATATAATAGAACTGCAAAGAGTACAGATTTTTCAATATATACAGATGATGAAGTTAAAGTATTCGCAAAAGATTTAAAGGAATATAATGGTACAACATTACAATATGTTGGAATAATGCCTACAAATCAAGATTTAGATAAATATGTAAAAAGTGTAGATAGTACAAAGTTAAATAACATTATAAGTAATTTAAAAGAATTAAAAAACGAAAACTTTAAAGATGGAGTTATAACAAGAATTAAGGGATATATTCCAAAGTTTAATTTTGAATATACTCTAAAATTAAAAGAAGATTTAGCTGAAATAGGAATAACAGATATATTTGATGCTGATAAGGCTGATATTTCAGAATTGACTAGTGCAAATGGGGAATACATAAGTGATGCAATACATAAAGCCAATATAGAGTTTACTCAAGACGGAATTAAAGCAGCAGCAGTAACTTTAGCAGGAGGAAAAGGTGCTGGAGAGCCAGTATTTGATTATGTTTATGATGTTCCAGTTGAAGATATAGATTTAACATTTGACAAACCTTATATGTTTATAATAAGAGATAAAGATACAGGAGATGTATGGTTTACAGGAACAGTATATGAGCCACTTGAGTGGAATAATGATACAACAAAAGCTGAATGGTAATAGAATGAACAAAAAGTATTTATCTAATAGAAAATTCCTCTGAAATTCCTATTAAATAAAAAAATAGTGCAATTAATGGATAATCGCACTATTTTTTTCATATTTATATTTATTTTTTATTTGAGTCTTTTAAAACTTCTTTTATTGCACCTAAGCTACTTAAAGCAGATGTTGCTTCAAAAGGAATAAATACTTTATTTGCTTCTCCGTCAGCAATTTCTTTTAATGCTTCTAAAGATTTTAATTGAACTAATTTATCATTTGGGTTAGCTTTCATCATAGCATCATATACCATTTGAATTTCTTTAGCTTTAGCTTCAGCAACTTGTTTTATAGCATCAGCTTGACCAGTAGCTCTTCTTATAGCAGCTTCTCTATCAGCTTCAGCATCTAATATAGCAGCTTCTTTTCTACCTTCAGCAAGAGTGATTGCAGATTGTCTTTCACCTTCAGCTTGAAGAATTAAAGCTCTTTTATTTCTTTCTGCATTCATTTGTTTTTCCATTGCATCACGGATATCTTGTGGAGGTGTAATATCTTTAATTTCAACTCTGTCTATTTTACATCCCCATTGATCTGTTGCTTCATCAAGAATAACTCTTAATTTATCGTTAATCATATCTCTTGAACTAAATGTTTCATCAAGTTCCATTTTACCAACAATATCACGAATTGTTGTGATTGCTAAGTATTCAATACCTTTTTTCAAAGATTGAATTTCATATACTGCCTTAGCAGGATCTGTAATTTTATAGAACACAACTGTGTCTATTGTGATTGTAACGTTATCTGATGTTATAACCCCTTGTGGTGGTACATCCATTGTTTGTTGTTTTAAACTAACAACTGATCTTACTGTATCTACAAAAGGTACTATAATTGTAAGACCTGCGTCAGCTATCTTGTAAAATTTTCCTAATCTTTCAATAATATAAACTTCTGATTGTCTAACTACTTTAATTGATTTTAATGCTATAATAACTATTATAATGAATAGTATAATTAAAAATGGCATTTTTATTTCCTCCTTTAATATATAATTAATAAGAACAATAGTGGGCTGATTAAATTTTTCTATATTTTAAATTGTAATATTCAGCCCACGTTTAATTGTTCGTGTGCGAAATTTGCAAAGCAAATTTCTGTGCAATATATTTATCTAATAGGAATTTCAGAGAAATTTTCTATTAGATGAAAAACTATTTAATAACAGAAGATACTTTTGTAGGTCTTACTATTACTTTAACACCATCAATTTTTTCTACAATTACTTCTGTTCCTTTTTCTATAAGTTCATCTGTTGCTGATACAGCAGTCCAAATATCTGAACCAAGTTTTACTTGACCAGCTTTTCCTTCTAAGCCTATTTCTTTGGTTACAATTCCTATTTTATCTATAACTGAAAATGCATTTGTTTTCATGTTTGGAGCACTTTTAAATTTTTTAACTAATGGTTTAGTGAAAATTATAAGAAGTGTAGACGAAATAAGAAAGATGTAAGCTTGATAAAGTATATTGCTTGTAAAAAAGCTAGCTACAAGAGCTACTAAAGCACCGTACAGCAAACCAAAAGAATAAAAATCCTACAGTAGCGGCTTCAATTATTATGAATACACCGGATAAAATTAACCATACATGCCACATACTCATAAATTTTCCTCCTTTATAAAATATATAAATAATTTACATTATTTAACACACAATTATATTATACTATATATTAGAAAAAAAATAAAGAAAAAATGGAAAAATTATATTTACTATTTTTTTTATTTATGATATTTTTATAGAGTATAATTAAAATGGGAGGAAGAAAAGTGAATAATAAGTTTTTAAAAATCGGACTAAGAATACTTATAGTAGTATTACTATTATTATTGGTAGCTTTTGTTATAAAAGTAGCTCCAAATTATAAATTTCCAGAAGATAGTGACAAAATAAAATTAATATTAAACAATAAAAAAGCAAACTTAAAAAAGGATATATTTGTTGAAAATGGCATTGTATATATATCAAAAGAAGATATTTCAACATATTTTGATATATATTTATACATAGATGAAAAGAATAATCAATTAATAACAACATATGATAAACATATTGCAGTTATACTATTAAATGAAGATAAAATGATTATAAATGGTGTAGAAGAGCAAATTAGTGGAAAAATAATAAATAGAAATGAAACTTTATATATACCATTTTCAGAAATGAAAACAATATATGATGTAGATGTTAAATATGTAGAAATGTATAAAAATGTTATAGTAGATTCATATTCAAGAGAACAAAAACAAGCAATATGTGATAAAAATTTAAGTGTAAAATGGAAAAATACAACTTTTTCAAGAACAGTAGATAAAGTAAAAAAAGGTGACAGTGTTGTAATAGTTGAAAATGGTGATAAATGGACTAAGGTTAGAACTACAAATGGAGAAATAGGATATGTAAAATCAAACAAATTATCTAACGAAACATATATTAGAGAAAATATGACAGATGAAGTTAGACAAGATAAAATAAGCATTTTATGGGATTATTATTCAGATTATGGAGTTTGTCCAGATAGAACAGGCGAAAAATTTGAAGGAATAAATGTTGTTTCACCAGCTTTCTTTTCTTTAGTAAAACGTGGACAAGGAGATATAGTTGATAAAGTAGGAAAAAGCGGATTAAATTATATAGAATGGGCAAAATCAAATAATTATGAAGTATGGGCTATGGTTCAAAATGACGGAATGATAGAAACAACAAGTGAGATTTTAAATAGTTATGAATTAAGAAATAAAACTATAGAAAACATTGTAAATTATGCAATTAAATATAAATTAGATGGAATAAATATAGATTTTGAAAATATGTACTACGCAGATAAAGATTTATTTTCAAGATTTATAATAGAATTATATCCAAGATTAAAAGAATATGGCATTACTTTATCAGTAGATGTAACAGCCCCAGATGGTAGTGAGAACTGGTCTTTATGTTATGATAGATTAACAATATCTAAAAATTGTGATTATATAGTATTTATGGGATATGACCAATATGGTGATTCTGTAGTTGGAACAACAGCAGGCTATAATTGGGTAAGAAGTAGTTTAGATAAATTTACAAGTGATAAAAGGGAATGTGTAGATGCAAGTAGAATTATATTAGGAATACCTTTTTATACAAAAATATGGAAAGATGATATTTCTACTGTAGTTAATATGAGCAAAGTATATGATAATATTCCAGATGGTGTAGAAAAAGTATGGGATGATGAATTAAAACAATATTATGTAGAATATGAAAAAAACGGAAGTACATACAAAATGTGGATAGAAGACGAAGAATCTATGAAATACAAATTAGATTTAGTAAATGAATATAATTTAGCTGGTGCAGCTTTTTGGGAGTCAGATAGAGAACCAGAAACTGTATGGCCAATTATTAAACAAAAATTAGGTTTATAAAATTTAATAATCAAGGGGGGATAATTTTGGGAGACTTGGAAGGAAAAAGTTCTAAAAATCATAGTGGAAAATTTGCTATAGTAGTATTGGTAATAGTTTTAGCAATGATTATAATAATGCAATTAATACCAAGTAGTTTTCCAGAAGACGTAGCAAATGAAATAAATGGAGTTCAAACAGGATTTTCAAAAGAAACTTTTAAAATTTTGTCAAGTACTGAAAATAAAGATTTAGAAGAAATCGTTAAAAATCATGCAGATTTAAAAGGAATAAAAGTTAGTATTGATTATGCTGGAACTTTAGAGATAATGGAAAAATTAAACAATAAAGAAGAATATGATGCTGTATGGATTTCCAACTCTATTTGGTTATATATGCTAGATAGTAGTGTATCTGTTTCAAATGCTAAAAGTACAAGTATTAATCCAGTAGTTTTTGGAATAACTAAAAATAAGGCAGAAGAATTAGGATTAATAGATAATGAAGTATATACTAAAGATATACTTCAACTTATAAAAGATAAAAAATTAAAGTTTAGTATGTCTAATCCAACACAAACAAATGCAGGAGCAACTGCATATTTAGGATTTTTAACAACCCTTGCAGGAAATCCAGAAGTTTTAAGAGAAGAATATTTAAAAAAGGATGAGCTAAAGAGCGAATTAAAAGCATTTTTCTCAGGCGTTGAACGTTCTTCAGGAAGTGATGAATTCCTTGAAGATATGTTTATAAATGGTTCATATGAAGCAGTAATAACATACGAATCATCAATTATTAAAATAAATCAAAGATTGAAAAAAGCAGGAAAAGATCCATTATATGCTATTTATACAGTAGATGGAGTTTCAATATCTGATTCACCTTTTGCATATATAGATAATGGAAACTCACAAAAAGCTGAAATATTTAATGAATTGCAATCATTTATTTTAAGTGATGAAGGTCAAAATCTTCTTGCAGAACAAGGAAGAAGAACATGGTATGGTGGAGTAAATGAAAATGCAAATAAAACTATATTTAATCCAGAATGGGGAATTGATACAACTAAATATATAGTTCCTGTTAAATATCCATCTACATCAGTAATAAAAACAGCATTAAATCTTTATCAATCTGAACTTAGAAAACCAGTACACACAGTATTTTGTTTAGATTATTCAGGAAGTATGAATGGAAGTGGATATAATGAATTAGTATCTGCTATGGAATATGTTTTAGACGAAAAGAAAGCATCAGAAAACTTATTACAATTTTCAGAAAATGATAAGATTACAGTAATTCCATTTAGTAGCAAAGTACTAGATGTATGGAATGTAGATAGTGGGACTGAATCCCAAAAATTATTAGAAAAAATAAAAAAGCAATCTCCAACAGGAGCTACAAATATATATGATACTTCTATAAAAGCATTAAGTATATTGAAAGATGAAAATATTGAAAAATATAATTTATCAATAATTTTAATGACTGATGGACAATCAAATGTAGGAGAATATTCAAATTTAGAGAAAGAATATAAAAATTTAAAAATGGATATACCAATTTATTCAATAACATTTGGAGATGCAAATGAAGAACAATTAGATAAAATTGCTGAATTAACAAATGCAAAAGTTTTTGATGGAAAAACAGATTTATTGAAAGCATTTAAACAAGTTAGAGGTTATAATTAATAAAAAGTAAATATTAAAGAAAAATTACGGAGGCTATAATATTATGAAAAAAGGAAATATTGTCTCAGCAATATTAGGAGGAGCGTTTTTTGCAGTTCCATATTTAGTAATTAATGTTCCGTTATTACCAGCAACTATAATGGGGGTAGCAGCATTTGGAGCGGGAAGTTTAATATTTTCAGATAAAAAAGAAAAAGGTTTAGATTTGAAAATAGGAACAGAAAACTTATATGAGATATTAAATGATGCAAAAGCAAAAAATATAGAATTACGTGAAATGAGTAAAAAACTAGAAGACAAAGAACTTGTAAAGAATGTTCAAGAAATTTATTCGTGTTCAGTAAAAATAGTAGATACTATTTCTAAGAAACCTGAAAAATTACAACAAGCACATAATTTTTTAAATTATTATTTGCCTGTTACAATAAAGATTTTACAAAAATATGATGAAATTGAAAATCAAAGATTAACTTCTAACGAAAGTAAAACATTTATGGAGAATACAAGAAAAATGGTAGAGAAAATAAAATCAGCATTTGAAGTACAACTTTCAAACCTTTACCAATCTGAAATGCTAGATACAGATGCTGAAATAAAAGTTTTTGAAACAATGTTAAAAACTGATGGATTTACAGAAATAGGTGATTTTGATATAAAGGGGGATAAAAAATAGTGAAAAAGAAAGAAGTATTTATAGCAATTGGAATTTTTGTGTTGATTATATTAGTTGCTATTTGTGCAAAATACTATATGGATAATAAACCAGTAGAAGGACAAATAGATTTATCAACACTAAAAAAAGTTTACGTAGCAACAGGTGGAGGAAAAGAAGATTTCCTTGCAGATGAACAAGTTGTAAGGTTATTACAACAAAAATATGGGCTAGATGTTGTTTATGACAGTTGGAGTAACGGAAAAATGATTGTTAACCCATTAAAAAGAAAAGATGGCTCAGATTATGATTTAATGTTTTGCTCAGATCAAAGATTTTACGATTATTATAAATTATGGCCAGATACTTCAAAAGGAGAAGCCGAAAGATATAATGTTTTAGATGGAGGATTAATTTTAAATACTCCAATAGTAATTTATAGTTGGGCACCAGTTGTAGATGCATTAGAAAAAGAAAACATTGTAACTGAAACAGATGGAGTATATTATATAACAGATATGGACAAGTTGCTTACATATATATTAGAAAGCAAAAAGTGGTCTGATATAGGTGTTAACATGTTATATGGAAGTATAAATATAGATTCAACAGATCCAGTAACATCATCACCAGGAGCAACATATTATGGTTTACTTCTTTCAATAATGTGCGGTGGAACTGTTACAGATACAAATATTGAAGAAAATTTACCAAAATTAAAAGAATTTTATGAAAAATCAGGATATATGAACAATACACCAGCAGATTTGTTTGAAAGATACTTAAAAACAGGTGTTGGTGGAGAACCTATGATAGTAGATTACGAAAAAAGTATAATAGAATTTGCTAATTCTAATCCAGATGGTTGGGAGCAAGTAAAAGATGACATAAGAATTTTATATCCAACACCAACTATATGGAATTCACATTGTATAGCAACATTTTCAGAAGCTGGAAATGAATATATGAAAGCTTTTGACGATAAAGAAATAGGACAAATTGCTTGGTCTAAATATGGATTTAGAACTGGTATAACTGGAGGAAATTATGATGTATCTTCATTAGGTATAACAGGAGTTCCACAAACTATTACAAGTACAGTTACTAGTTTAAAAATGTCATATTATGAAAAATTAATAAATTATTTAGGAAATAAATAATTTATAAAAAAATGGAGGTTTTATTATGAGTGAAAAAATTGAATTATCAGTGGCAGCAGAAGTTGATACAAAGGAGTTAGAAGAAAAAATGATGGCTTCTCCAAAAGTTAGTGAAGCTACAGTTGAAAAATCATTAAATTATGATTTATTAACAGATAATGAGAAAGCAGCAATAGATGATTTTATACAAAAAGTAGATATATCAGATACAACACAATTATTACAATATGGTTCATCTGCTCAATCTAAAATATCTAAATTTTCAGATAATGTATTACAAAATGTAAAAACAAAATCAACAGGCGAAGTTGGAAATTTATTAACAGATTTAGTTGTTCAAATAAAAGACTTTGATACAGATGTGCCAGATTCATTAGAAGCAAAAGGAATTTTTGGTATATTCCATAATGTTAAAAAACAAGTAGAAAAATTAATAGCAAAATATGACAAAGTAGAAAATAACATATCAAAAATAGAAAAACAATTAGAAAGTCATAAATTACAAATGCTTAAAGATATAGCTGTATTTGATACTATGTATGAAAAAAATTTAGAGTATTTTAAAGAATTATCTTTATATATAATAGCAGGAGAGAAAAAATTAAACGAATTAAATACAGTAGTACTTCCTGAATTAAAGAAAAAAGCAGAAGAATCTGGAGAACAAGCTGATATACAAGCAGTTAATGATTTAGCAAATGCGATAAACAGATTTGAAAAGAAAATATATGACTTAAAAACAACAAGAATTATATCAATCCAAATGGCTCCACAAATTAGAATGATTCAAAACAACGACAGTGAATTAGTAGATAAAATTCAAAGTTCATTAATAAATACAATTCCATTATGGAAGAATCAAATAGTTATAGCATTAGGTATAACAAATGCTAAGAATGCATTAGGAGCTCAAAAACAAGTTACAGAGCTTACAAATGATATGTTAAAGAAAAATAGCGAATTATTAAAACAAGGAAGTATAGAAATAGCAGAAGAATCAGAAAAAGCTATTGTTGATATTGAAACATTACAAAAAACTAATAGAGATATAATAGATACATTAGATAAAGTAATTGAAATTCATGAAAACGGAAGAGTAAAGAGACAAGAAGCAGAAAAAGAATTAGTAAATATAGAAGAAGAATTAAAAGCAAAATTATTAGAAATTAAATAATTAGAAGAAGTAATTAATTATAATTTCTATACCAGGAAGAACAAGTCCAGCAATGCTTAAAATAAAAACAGCAATTGCACCGGATTTGTTCTTTTGTTTTAATTCAAATATTCCATAAGATATAGTTCTAATAAAAATTATAACTAATAAAATTAAAGTAAAAATTGCCATATTAACCCCCTATAAAAATAATATGTAATATGTAGATTAGTTTTGTTAATCTACATAGATCTTTATTGCTTTGTAAATAAATAACTTGATGATATATTTGTTTCTACATTAACGTCATAACTTGCATTTTTGTAAATATCACTCCAATGAACTTTATTCCATTCCTCTTCAGTCCAATATGTTTGCATTAATTTTTCCCCAAAACCACAAATGTCTGAATTATATTCTTTAGAAGTTGTATATAAAAAGCCAGTAATATATTCTTCTAAATAATCTTTTAAACTATTTTCAACCGAAATTAAAGCCTCTTTTTTTGAATAATCTGTATCATTTGAAGTTGAGCTAAGGATTTTTCCTTCAATAGATATGTTTGATGTTATAAAAGGAGAATTATTTACTAATTTTACAGAATTTTTGGTATTGTTTTTTAAAACTATATAAATATCCAAATTTGAATCTTTATTATTTGGGTCTGGGATAGAAATTGTAGCATGTTCTAATTCATTAGTTAGAATTAGATAGAAAATTGTATCTAAAGTAGAAATTTTTCCAACCATTTTATCGGATTTAAAAACTGCTAATCCAATATTTTGAACATTATCATTTGCTGTTTTTGATAATATCGAGATAGGATTTGTAGTATCATCTTTTATCCTGCCAAAAAAAGACCATAATGGTGTTCTAGTTGTATAACCAGTGTAATCAGAAGAATTTAATATATATTCGTAATATCTTGCAGAAAATTTTTCGCTTGAACTTGCAGCTGTTTTTAAAAAATTATATCCATCAGATTCACTAATTATAATGTTACAAGTAGGTCTAACTTCTAAATCGTTGGTAAAAGTATTTATATATTTTCCAATTCCTTCTTTTGCTAATTCTTCAGAAAATACAATTACACTACAATGCGCTAAGTTTATTGTATGACTTGAAAAGTTATTTATTATGCTAATTCCAGTATTTATTGAGTTACAATCAACACTTATTAATGTTGATTCTGTTGATTGGCTTGAACCACTATCACTATTTCCTGCTGACTCTGCAAACTGAATACTAAGTTTTAAATCTTCTGTTTCACTTTTATCTAAAGATATGCCTACAGCATATGCATAATTTTCAACACTTTTGGAGTCATAACAACCAGTGAGAGAAAATAAAGATAGTAATAATATTAAAGATAATGCTATATATTTTTTCATATTATTTTTTGTATAATAATTTATACAAAACTCCTTTCTTAAAGATAAATTTATGTTATTCTTTTTTTCTTTAAATTTGCTAAAATTAGAATAATAGGGCACACAATGAAATTTATTATAATAGTACTATACTTGTAAATATTGTTTTCTAAAAAATTTAAATCAATAATATCTGTGGGTATAAGACAAAGTCCAAGAATTATACATGCATAAGGAAATATTAAAGGTTTTTCATTCGTAATATTTGCAATTTTTTTGGTTATAGTTATAATAAAAAATGAAACTATACTTAAATATGACATAGTTGATAATATCCATAAAAATATAAATAGTGCATCAGTTCTTTGAAGAAAATCACCATATTTAACTAATCTAGTAATAAGATACAAAGAGTTAAGTTCTTCTGTATAAGTGATAAATGGTAAAACTAATAAAAGTGATGAAACACTTAAAAATAAGAACACCCATGATATAACCATAGAAATTATAGAAATCTTTTTAAAGTTTTCTTTTTCTTTTAATAAAGGCATAATAAAATATAAATAAGTAAAACCACTAAATGCGAAAATGTTTGAAGTACCAAGTAAAAAAGTCTTTTTATATCCGTATCCTAATATAGGTGTAAGTCTTTGAAATACGAATTCTTTTGATGTACCAAAAAGTATTAAAAGTATGCTAACAAGCATAAAAGGCATTATAAGACAGTTGGCTTTTATAATTGATTTAAAACTAATTAAATTTGAAACTACTAATGCAATTAAAAAAAATAGTAAAATAAATAGTATAGGAGATGAATTAAAGTATATTGATTTTAGCATCGAAGAAAAATCAATTGTAACAGTAGATGCTGTTAATAAAAATATTGCGATATAAATAATTCCTATAAGTATTTTTAAAAATTTACCACCTAAAAATTCTGAAACATCAACAATATCATAAGTTTCAAATTTCTTAAAAAGTTTACTTAGTAATAAACAAAATAAAATAACAATTATGCCAATATAAATTAAATTAACTAATGAACCAGTACCAGTATCAAGTATAATCTTTTTAGGAAAATTTAATATTATTTTATTAATCATAACAATTAAAATAAATAAGACAGCTTGAGTGGTTCCAAGTTTTGAATTATTATTCATAACTACTCCTTATTAACATTTTTCCAAATCATACTTATTTTTTTCTCTTGATTTGGTTTTTTAGTATTTAAGAAATCATTCCTTGATTCTCTTTTCCAAATAGGTTTCATAAAGTAAGATGTATTTGTGTTTAGATTTCCCATAGGCAAATATGGGGAAAAATAAGATACACCAAATGATTTTAAATCTGAAAGTACTATGAAAAATATATAACATCCAAGTCCTATTCCTAAAAACCCAGCAATATAGCCTAAAAATATAAATGCAAATCTAAAAATTCGTAAAGTAAAGCTGAACGAGAAATCTGGAATTGAAAATGTACATATTCCTGTAAATGCAACAATTATAATTAATATAGGACTAACAATATTAGCACCTACAGCGGCTTCTCCGAAGTACCAGAGCACCTATAATTCCAATTGCTTGACCAAACGGAGCAGGTACTCTTATGCCGTGCTTCTCTAATAAGCTCGAATGAAACCTCCATAATTATAATTTCAAAAATAATAGGAAACGGTATTGCCGATCTTGTTGCAGCAATTGCAAACAGTAACTCTGAAGGAATTAATTCCTGATGAAAATTAGTTATTGAAACATATAAACCAGGTAAAAATAATGCGAAAAAGAATGCTATGGCTCTTATTATTCTTAATAAGTTTGAATATTGATATTTTAAATTTAAATCTTCGGCAGATGTTAAGTAATCCACAAAAATTCCTGGAACTACTAAAGAATAAGGCGAGCCATTTATAAGAATAGCTACTCTTCCTTCTAAAATATAATTTGAAGTTCTATCTGGTCTTTCAGTAGCTATAGTTTGAGGAATTGGAAGATGTGTATTGTCTTCTATTAATTGTTCCAATTGACCTGATGAAATTATATAATCTACTTTTAAATTATTAATTCTGTATTTTACTTCTGAAACTAATTTCTCATTTGTTATATTTTGCATGTAACAAATTGCAACTTTAGTTTTACTTATACTTCCAACAGTAGTTTCTTCAACTATTAAATTTTCATTATTAATAATCCTTCTTAACATAGAAGTATTAGTACGAATATTTTCTACAAAAGACTCTTGAGCTCCACGAACTACGGATTCATTTTCTGGTTTACCTATGCTTCTTACTTTAAATCCCTTTGTTTCAATACAAAATACTGTATTAAGAGTATCAACAAAGATAGCACAAAATCCAGAATTTATTTTTGAAATAATATCATCAAATTTTTGTACCTTGTTTACATTGTTTTGAGGAATTAGCGAATTAAAAATAAAATCTTCTAAATTAAATTTTCTAACACGTTTTACACTCATGTTATTGCTTAAAGCATTTTTAATTAATTTGTTTTGTTCTTCAGATGCATTTTTAGGGTTTCTAAGCATAAGAGGTTTTAATATAAAATTATTTATACTTTCAGTATCTATTAATCCATCTATATATAAAAGAGCGGCTTTGTATTCTTTATTTTTAATTGTTATATTGAATTCTCTAAGATTAACATCACTATTAATTAATAAATTATATTTGACTTTTATATAATCTAAATTAACAGAAAGAGAAGGAAATACATTTTCTTCATCAAAAAGTTCATTTTTTTTAGATTCTGGTAGTTCATCGTTGTTTTCTTCTGATAAAATAAAATCATATTGATTTAAATCTTTGTATAAAAATATATCTTTAAAAAAATTAACAAATTTCATAAATTCTCCATTTCTTTTTCTAGTATTTGTAAATGAAAAATAAATATACATAATTATTGAATTTCAATAGAAAATATTTGTTAAAACTTATATTGAACTTTTTATGAAAATGTTACATAAATGTAATACAAAATGTGTTGAAATATACGTGTTTTTTTTATAAAATTAAAATAGATAAAATGTTTTAGGAGAATCTTATGAAATTAAAAGAAGAAAAAGGATCAATAACTTTATTTGTAATAATTGCAATGTTTGCTTTTGTTTTATTTTCATTAGCTACATATACATTACTTTCAAGGAGAAGTCAAACACAAACAGACTTAATGTCTGAAATAAGAAATATGTATGGTAATGCATCAGAATATGATGAATATAAATCATATTTTGATGGAGAAATAGTACCAATATATAGTGCAGAAGAATTAAAAAAGGTAGGTTCAGGTGAAAAAATAGCAATAAGTAAGGAAAACGGTAAAATATATACATTTTCAGATACTGCAACATACGTACTAAAAAATGATATAAAATTATCATCTTTTTGGAATGAAAAGTTAAATAGTTGGACTCCTATAGGAACAGAAGAAAAACCTTTTAAAGGATTTTTTGAGGGGTTAGGACATAAAATTAGTGGTTTATATATAGATGGTTCAAATTCAAATCAAGGCTTATTTGGAGTAATAGATGGAGGAATTGTAAGTAATTTAGAAGTTGAAGGAAAAGTAAAGTCTAGTAGTGAAAATATAGGAGGAATTGTTGGAAAGGCTAAAAATGCATATACAATAAGAAATTGTTTAAATAGAGTAGAAGTTACAGGAAAGAACAATGTAGGAGGCATAATTGGTGAAGACATCGTAGAAGAAAGCAAAGGAAAAATATTAAACTGTAGGAATATGGCAATTATAACAGGAGAAAGCAAAGTAGGTGGAATAATTGGCATATCAAATGGTGATATAGTAAATTCGGTAAATTTTTCAAATGTTGAAGCTACTTTAGACTCTGTAGGTGGTCTTGTAGGACTAAAGAATAAGAATGAAAGTAGTAATTTAACTGGAACATTAAAAATGTCATATAACATAGCAAAAGTAAAAGGAAACTCAAAAGTAGGAGGAGTTGTAGGAACTAATAATGACATTATTGAAAATTGTTATAACACAGGAATAGTAGAAGCTTCAAATGGATATGTAGGGGGAATTGTAGGTACTCAAGAAGGCACAACAGACAGTAATAAATTATTAAATTCTTATAGTACAGGAAATATAATTTCAACAGTAGAAGAAAATGTAGGTGGAGTTATAGGAAGCAAAACTGAAAATTCTATTGTTTCAAAATGTATATATATTGAGAATACAGTAAAAGGCGGAATTGCAGGGGAAAACGTAAAGGATAGTGCAGAAGTGCGTTCAGCAGAATTCATGAAATCAAAATATTGTGTATATGATTTAAGTGAAGAAAATTGGAAAACAATTTCAGGAATAGATTATCCTGTATTATACTGGCAAGATGGGGAAAAAACAAATTTAGAATTTGAAACAGTATCAACAGCACAAGCCTTAAAAGATATGGCTCATATTGTAAATGATATGGGAGAAACATTTGAAGGAAAAACAGTAACACAACAAAATGATATAGATTTAAGTACAGTATGTTCAGCAACATTAGGTAACTGGGAACCAATAGGGGATTATTCAACAAATACTAATCTATACTTTGCAGGAACATTTGAAGGAAATGGTAATACTATAAGTAATTTGTATATAAATGCTTCTGAAAATGATTATCAAGGATTGTTTGGTTATACAAATCATGCTACCGTAACTAATTTAATAATAGAAAGCATAAAAATATTAGGAAGGTATAATATAGGAAGTATTATTGGAGTAGATGCAGATTCAAGTAGAATATATAATACCCATATAAGATCAGGAGAATTAATAGGTTCAGGCTGTGTTGGAGGAATAACAGGTATTACAAATGGAAATATAATAAAATGTACTAATTATTCAAGTGTTTCATCTTATAGTGCCAATGTTGAAGAATGGGCGATAGGAGGAATTTCAGGAGGTAGCTATTCGCTTGGGAAAATAGAACAATGCATTAATTATGGTACTATTGTTGGGCTAAAATATATAGGAGGAATTGTTGGAGTAAATTGGTGTTATACGTTGAATTGTTATAATGTAGGTACTGTTAAATCAAATAATACTCAAAATTGCATATATATTGCTGGGATTGTTGGATATCAAAACTTAGAAAATGGAAAGCTAGAAAACTGTTACAATATAGGAAAAATAGAAGGCAATTCTAATACTGATAGTATATCAGAAATTATAGGAGGATATGAGAAAGGAATAGTTAATAACTGCTATTATTTAGATAAAAATAATAATTTAAAGGGAATTTATTATAATGATATTACTAATTCATGGAGACAAGATGTTCCAGGACAAGCAGAAGTACGTTCAGCAGAATTCATGAAATCAAAATATTTTGTAAAAGAATTAGGAGAAGAAAATTGGAAAATAGCACCAGGAGTAAATGATGGATATCCAGTATTATCTTGGCTAGCAGGTGAAAAAATAGAACCAGAATTTGAAACAGTATCAACAGCACAAGCTTTAAAGGACATGGCTCATATTGTAAATGATATGGGAGAAACATTTGAAGGAAAAACAGTAACACAACAAAATGATATAGATTTAAGTACAGTATGTTCAGCAACATTAGGTAACTGGACACCTATAGGATTAATTAATCGACCATTTGCGGGAATATTTAATGGAAATAATTATAAAGTAAGTAACTTATATATAAATGATACAGAAACAATCTGGGCTCGTGGTTTATTTGCTGCTTGTAAAGGAGAAATACTTAATTTAGGTGTAGAAAATATAAATATTGCGTCAACAAATACTCAATTTGTTGGAGGAATATCTGGCTTGATGTCTGAAAATGGGAAAATTGAAAAATGCTATTCAACAGGTAATATTAGTGGAAATATTTCATATGCAGGAGGAATTAGTGGTGGAAATTACGGAGCAACTTTCAGTTATACATATACAATAAATGAATGTTATAGTGGAGTAAATATAAAATCGCAATCTAGAACGGGTGGAATAATTGGAGATAATACTACTGGTGGAACAATCAGTAATTGTTATAATTTTGGAGAAGTAGAATCTTCTGATTATGTTGGTGGAATAGCAGGCATAAATGAAGGAAATATTATTAATTGTTATAATGTTGCTAATATAATTGCTACTTCGAGTAGAGTTGGAGGGATAACTGGAGCATTAGCTGGTAAAGTAGAAAACTCATATAATATTGGAAAAGTAAGTGGCGATGTAAATTATAAAGGAGCAATAGTTGGTGCTGGGTCTGGTAATGGCTTAGGGTTAGATGGAATTAAAAATTGTTACTATCTTATAGGAACATCAGCACAACCTAGCCAAGGTAGTACAGATATAATAGGACAAGCAGAAGCAAAAACAGGAACATTTATGAAATCGAGTGAATTTGTAAATTTACTAGGAAATAGTAATTGGAAATTAGTAGCAGGTGCAAATAATGGATATCCAATATTAAGTTGGCAAAATGGAACACCAATAACAGTAAATAATTATGATATATATTGGAATGGAGTATTATCTAACCCTATTACTAGTAATGAATTTACAGGTTGGTCTTATAAAGGCACGGTAGAATTTAAAGAAAATTGTATAACATTAACTTCTAGTGTAATTAATCAATTAAATGAGATAAGGACAACAGATAAATTGAATCTAACAGATTATAATACAATAGTAATAAGAAAGACAAACGTTAATTTAACAAGATTATATTTTGTAACTGGAAATCTAGGTATGGTTAATCAAGAAATAATACCATTTACATTTGCAAGTAAAAATGCAATGAATGTAGGGAATGATACATGGATATGTGACATAAGAAATGAAAATTATGAGGGCTGGCTAGGAATTTCTTCTTATTCTAGGGATAACGATGGTGATATATATGAAATGTATTTAAGTACCAAAACAGTAGAACAAATAAAAGCAGAATACGAAAATTAAATAAAGAAACGGAAAATTATTTGTCTAAATCATATTATATTTGTTACATAAATGTAATATAAAAGGTGTTGAAATACCAGCCTTTTTCTTATAAAATTAAGATAGATAAAATGTTTTAGGAGATTGTATATGAAATTAAAAGAAGAAAAAGGGTCAATAACTCTATTTGTAGTAATTGCAATGTTTGCTTTTGTTTTATTTTCATTAGCTACATATACATTACTTTCAAGGAGAAGCCAAACACAAACAGACTTAATGTCTGAAATAAGAAATATGTATGGTAATGCATCAGAATATGATGAATATAAATCATA
>CAKPKP010000023.1 GCA_934167495.1 uncultured Clostridia bacterium
ATATTCACTTGAACACCCTCCAAATAAAATTGCTACTGTTTTTTTCATAAAAATCACATCTCCTCTACTTTAACATCGCTTGGCAATTCATATTTAATGAGAACTTTCTCATCATATAATTTCTCTTTCTTGATTTCTTTTTTTGTTTTCTTATCTATCTCAATTCTTATAACTTCCACGCATTCATAAATTTTATTATTTTCTTTAATATAATTTAAATTTCCATTAACTATTTTATAATCAATCGTTGATTCTTTATCTGATAATATTTTCCCATACATATAATTTTCATCAAATGAAATATCTATTTGATATATATTGTTGGTTTCATTTTTTACTTTTAAATCTAACCATCCACTACTAATTGTTGCATCAATTCCTTCTAAAGAAGATTTATCCGGATTAGGAAATGACTTAATCTTATGTCCGTGTCTTTCAACAACAGTAAGTGGACTCATCAAAAATAAATAATATAACAAATTACTTAAATGACAAATACCTCCTCCTTTTTTTGCTACTATTTTTCCATCTACCAATATCAATCCATCTTTATAACTTCCATATTTCCTACTATTTCTAACTAAATAATAAAAGGAAAAAGTTTCATTAGGATAAATTAAAATATGATTCATAGTTTGATTTGCTATTTTCAAGTTTTCAACTTTGTTTTTTTGATAAATAATATCATGTCCACTATTTTCATTTATCATTAATGTTTTAGACTTGCAAATTTCATATTTTAAATTTTCTCCAATATTTTTAGAATATTTATTTCCATCAAATCTCATTCCAATTTGATAAAACAGATTCCTTTGCCATACTCGTAATGGTAATAAAAATGGAAATAACTGTGTTAATCTTTTTCTTGCCATTTTTTGCACCTCCAATCAACAAAAAAAAACAATCATTCAAATCAATATAATTACATTATATTAATTTATTTTAGATTGTTCTTTAATTTTTTCTTATAAATTTCTTAAAATTTTCTTAATTTTTACATAAAGGCAAAACTACTTCAAATACTGTTTCAAGATCATTACTTGTTGCAATTATTTTTCCATTATGTAATTCTACTATTTCTTTTGCAATAGCAAGTCCTAATCCACTGCCACCAGTCTTACTTGTTCTTGAAGAATCAGCTCTATAAAATTTTTCAAAAATTCTTTTTAATTTTTCTTCCGGTATTTTAGCACCTTTATTTTTTACTTTAACTATAACATTTTGATTATCTTTTTTTACTTCTATTTCTATTTTATCATTATTAATACTATAATTAATAGCATTTTTTATAATATTACCAAATACTCTAGCTATTTTATCAGAATCTGCATATATAATTATTTTATCATCACTTTTAATTGTTATTTCTTTATTATTTTCCTTTAATATAGGATAAAAATCATCAACTATTTGTTCTAACATCATAGTTAAATTTAATTCTTCTTTAGATAAAATAATTGTTTCAGCATTAAATCTTGATATATCAAATAATTCATTAATTAAGTCTTCTAAACGATATGACTTTTCTAAAGCAATATTTATGTATTTTACTCTTTGTTTCAAAGGCATATCGTTAATTTCATTAAGTAAAGATAAGTATCCAATCATAGAAGTTAAAGGTGTCTTTATATCGTGAGCTAAATATACGATTAAATCATTTTTTCTTTGTTCATTTTCTTGGGCAAGTCTTAAATTTTTTCTCGCCTGTTTTTTTATTTGATTCATTCTTTTTTCAACATCTAATAAATCTTCTGGAAGTACTATATCTTCTTCTTTATCACTTATTAAAAGTGCACTAGCATCTACTATTGAATCAACATATGATAATGTCTTATATAAACATTTTATAACTATTATTGAAAACCCTATTAACCATATTATTAATAATGTTGTAAAACTATATCCGATATTTCTTAATATATCATAAAAGAAATCGCCTTCATACCAAATAACACTAGAACATATACTTCTACATAAAAGCCATAATATTATAAAAATAAAAGTATAAATAGAAGTCCATAAAAATATTCTTTTTATAAATTTATTAGTTAATTTTTTGCCATATTTAATTTCCGTTTTCAATTTTATATCCAACTCCCCATATTGTTTTTATATATTTAGGCTCTCTTCCTATATCATTCATTTTTTCTCTTAAATGTCTAATATGTACCATAATTGTATTGTTATCTTTTTCATAATATTTTTCTTTCCATACTTCCATAAATAAATCTTCAGTTTTTACTGTAGTTCCCCTATTCTTACATAAGTACCACATAATAGAAAACTCAATTGGAGTAAGCAGTATCTTTTTATCTTTAAAATAAAATTCATGACTATTATTATTTATTACAATATTTCGAAAATCAATTACTTCTTCATTTTCTTCTACCTTATTATAATTTTTATATCTTCTAATTTGTGCTTTTACTCTTGCTACTAATTCTAATGGTTCAAATGGTTTAGTAACATAATCATCTGCTCCAATTGCAAATCCACTTATTTTATCTATATTTTCTACTTTAGCAGTTACAAATATTATTGGAAAGTTATACTTTTTTCTTATTTCTTCACATAACGAAAATCCATCAACACCAGGCATCATAATATCTAATATTGCTAAATCTATTTTTATGTTTTCTAAATCATTCATTATATGTTCACTAGAATAATATTTATAAACATTATAATTTTCATTTTTTAAGTATATTTCTATTAAATCTGCTATTTCTTTTTCATCATCTACAACTAAAATTTTATTCATCTTTCCTCTCCCTTCCACAAGTTTTAAATTAATAATACATACTAATTATACCATACAAAACTTAACAAAATATATTGAATAACATTTTTTAGATAAATCTTATTTAGATATATTTTAATATATCTTATTTTAAAAATAAACTTTTCGTATTTTATACTTTAAAATTCTTTATATAATTGCTCTAAAACTTTTGCTAATATTTGTGATTTTTCTTCATTTACAACGTGTCCTGTATTTTCAATAATTTTTAATTTTGCGTTTTTTATATTTTCGGATAAATAATATGCTGATTTAATATTGGCACTATCTTTCTCTCCACACACTATAAAGGCAGGACATTTAATTTTTTGTACTTTATTACTAAAATCTAGTTTCTTCATTGATTTTCCTAAAATGAAAGTATCCTTTTTATTAAATGCCATATTATCAAAAATCGACTGAAGCAAGAATTTAAAAATAACATTTTGAATACTAAACATTATTTTTGGTACTTTATGAGGAGTGCCAATTAAAACTAATTAATCAGAATATGACATTGTTTTAGGTTTAAAACTATGTCCAGTATTCAAATACTCATTGTATGCAATAATACCTGCTTGTTTTGCTTCGCTTTTTGTTGCGAATCCTGACTTATTTTTAAATTTTCTTTTCCCATCGATTGAAGCAATTTCAAATTTATATTGATATACTTCTCCTCTTTTTTGAACTGTTACATCAGCCATAATAATCTCTCCTCCATTTACATTTGAGTAAATGAAAAAGTTGGCACGAATGCCAACTTTATATTGTTTGCAAAAATGTTTGCATAGAGATTTCCTTATTTTACAAGGCTTTTCGACGATTTTGTTTTCAATTTTTTTGTTTGCAAACAAATTGCAAACATTTGGCCATTTTCAGCACTTTTTTGAATTTTTCAAAATTGCTCAAGCCCTTATTTTATGGACTATTTACCACAACAGTTTTTGTACTTTTTGCCACTTCCGCATGGACATGGGTCGTTTCTTCCAATTTTTGGTTCTGTATTTACTATTGGTTGTTGCTTCTCTGGACTTAAGTCATCTCCTACTTTTTCGCCTTCCATATTAATTGTTGCATGATCTAAACCAACACCAGTTATTTTAGCAATTTCTTGTCTTTCTATATTTTCTTTTTTAGCTATGTGTAATAATATTTTTGTTACTTCTAATTTTATGTCATCATTCATTTGTTCAAACATCTCTTGACCTTCAATTCTGTATTGAACAACTGGATCTCTTTGACCATATGCTCTAAGACCTATACCATTTTTTAATTCATCCATGCTGTCTATATGATCCATCCATTTTTCATCAACAACTTTTAATACTATTACTCTTTCAAGTTCTCTAAGTTCTGTTTCACCAATTTCTGTCTCTTTTTCTTTATATTTATTTTGAATAGTTTCTTGTAACTCTTCTAATAATTTTTTAGAACTCATTTTTTCTTTTTCTAATTCAGGTACACCATCTACATTAAATCTTGTTCTCATTTCATTTTTAAATGCCTCTTTATTTAATGTATTTGATTCGATTTCTTCTTCATATGTTTGAACAAACATCTCAGCTGATGTGTTCATCATATTTACTATTTTATCATGAATATTTTCTCCATCTAGTACTTGTCTTCTTTGACCATATATACTTTCTCTTTGTGCATTCATAACATCATCATAATTTAAAATGTGTTTACGAATACTAAAGTTTTTACCTTCTACTTTCTTTTGAGCATTTTCAACTGTTTTTGATAATATTCCAACTTGGATTGGCATGTCTTCATCAGCACCTATTGTGTTGTATACTTTTGTAACCATATCTCCACCAAATATTTTCATTAAATCATCATCTAGTGCTATATAGAATTTTGATCTACCTGGATCTCCTTGACGTCCACTACGTCCTCTTAACTGATTGTCAATTCTTCTTGATTCATGTCTTTCTGTACCAATTATTTTTAAACCACCAGCTGCTATAACTTTTTCTTTTTCTTCTTTTATTTCATCATCAAATTTCTTTTCTAATTCTTTATATTTCTTTCTTGCTTCTATAATATCTGCATCATCTGTTTCGTTATATGCTGTTGCTTGTTCTATCATTTCTTCTGAATAATTTTGTTTTCTCATTTCTTGTTTTGCTAAATATTCACTGTTACCACCAAGCATAATATCAGTACCACGTCCTGCCATGTTTGTTGCTATTGTAACAGCTCCATATTTACCAGCTTGAGCAATTATTTCAGCTTCTTTTTCATGATTTTTAGCATTTAATACTTCATGCTTAATTCCTTCATTTTTTAATAATTTACTTAATCTTTCTGATTTATCTACTGATACTGTACCAACTAATACTGGTTGTCCTTTTTCATGACATTCTTTAATGTCGTTTATTACAGCTTTAAATTTTGCTTTTTCATTTTTATATATAACATCTATATCGTCAATTCTTTTTACTTCTTTATTTGTTGGAATTGAAACTACATCTAGGTTATATATCTCTCTAAATTCGTCTTCTTCTGTCATTGCTGTACCTGTCATACCAGATAATTTATCATACATTCTGAAGTAATTTTGGAATGTTATTGTTGCTAAAGTTTTAGATTCATCTGCTATTTTTACACTTTCTTTTGCTTCAATAGCTTGATGTAAACCATCATTGTATCTTCTTCCATACATTATTCTTCCTGTAAATTCATCAACTATTAATACTTCTCCATCTTTTACTATATAGTCTATATCTTTTTTCATTATACCATGTGCACGTAATGCTTGGTTAATGTTATGAACTATATCAGAGTTCTCTAAGTCATTTAAGTTTTCTAATCCGAATGCTGTTTCAGCTTTCTTTATACCTCTTTCAGTAAGTGTAGCTGATTTAGCCTTTAAATCTACTATATAATCATATTTTTCATTATCTTCACTTTGTTCTAAGTCTTTTACATCTTCTTCAACTATTACTTTTGAAGATAATTTCTTTACGAAATCATTTGCCTTTTTATATAAGTCTGATGATTTATTTGCTCTACCTGAAATTATAAGAGGAGTTCTAGCTTCATCTATTAAAATACTATCTATCTCATCTACGATTGCATATGATAAATGTCTTTGAACCATTTGCTCTTTATAAATAACCATGTTATCTCTTAAATAATCGAATCCAAATTCGTTATTTGTTCCATATGTTATATCTGCTTCATATGCTTTTTTCTTTTCATCTTGGTCCATTCTTGAATATATTAATCCTACGCTTAAACCTAAGAATTTATATATTTTTCCCATCCATTCACTATCTCTTTTTGCTAAGTATTCATTTACTGTTACTATGTGAACACCTTTACCTGTTAACGCATTTAAATATGCAGGTAATGTTGCAACTAAAGTTTTTCCTTCACCAGTTTTCATCTCAGCTATTCTACCTTGGTGTAATATAATACCACCAATTAATTGAACATCAAAATGTCTCATTCCTAATACTCTTTTTGATGCTTCTCTTACTACTGCAAAAGCTTCTACTAATATATCGTCTAAAGTTTTTCCATCTGCTAATTGCTTTTTAAAATATTCTGTTTTTCCAGCTAATTCTTTATCTGATAATTTCTCCATTTCTGGTTCTAAAGCATTAATTTGCTCTACTATTGGCTTTACTCTTTTAACTTCTTTGTCACTGTATGTTCCAAATATTTTACTAAATATTCCCACTGCCATCTACTCCTTTTATTATAAAATCTTTTTGTAATATATCACTTTTTAATTTTTTTATCAAGTAGAATTTTAAATATTATTACTATTTTCGTCAAGCATTTTTTTGGAATATATTTTTTATAAACGAATATGATTTAGAAAAAAGTTTTTTATAAGGAGATTATGTTTATGTTTGTTTGGAATTTAAAAATTAATCGGAAATTTTTGGTTAAAATTATTCTTAGGAATTGCTATTATTTTGTGTACAATTCTTTTTGGAATATCTGTTTATAAAATTTTTATTAAAAATGTATTTTCTGAAAATATTACTGTTGATGACTCTATAACTCCGCCAAATATTGCTAATATTTCAGATAATAATTATACAAACATTTTAAAAGAAGTTCATGATGATTTAAATAGTTATATTGGTCAAACAATTTCGTTTACAGGTTTTGTTTATAGAGTTTCAGATATAAAAGATGATGAATTTATTTTGGCAAGAAATATGATTATTAATTCAGATAATCAAACCGTAGTTGTTGGATTTTTATGTAAATGTACAAATGCAAAAAACTTTGCAGATGGAACTTGGGTTAATATAACTGGTACTATTTCAAAGGGAGATTACCATGGTGAAATTCCTGTACTTCAAATAACTAATATTTCAAGCACAAATAAACCTGAAAATGAATTTGTTTATCCCCCTGATGATTACTATGTTCCAACATCTGTAATATTTTAACTATTATTTTCTCTCAAATATTGATTTTACAACACCTTTATCAATCATAGTACCATATACACTTTTTACTATTATTAAAATAATAGGTCCTACTAATAATCCTAATACCCCTATTATTTTAAAACCTGTATACATTGCTATTAATGTAAATATTGGATGAATTCCTATTTCATTACTAACTATTCTAGGTTCCATAAATTGTCTTACAACTATTATTACTATATATAAAATTATAAGTGCAATTGCTAAGTTTATATCTCCATTTATTGCAGAAATAATAGCCCATGGTATCATTACAGTTCCTGAACCTAATATAGGAAGTGCATCTACAAATCCTATTCCTAATGCTGCTAATAATGGATATTCAACATTTAATCCGCAGAATTTAAATATAAATAGCCCAATAAGCACAATAACAAATGATATTATAATTAATATTATTTGTGCTTTTAAATATGCTCCAAGTGACGTAGTTATTTCTTTTAAGTGAACACTAAATCTTTTTACCCAAGTTTTTGGAAAATGATGTTCTAATTGGTCTAACATATAAAATCTATCTGTACATATAAAATATATAGCTAATATTGTTATTCCTATTGATATACATATTTTTGGTACTTGCGTAATCCATGTTAAAACTGAGTTTAACATTCTTTTTATTACTTCTGTTAAAGTACTTAAAAAATCATTTGATGAGCTTTGAAAAAAAGATATTACTTCATCTGGAAATTTTATTCTGCTTGTATCAAATTTTTCTATAATAAACTTTATAAAATTATTGGCATTATCAAAATATGTATTTATTCCTTGTAGTAAATTATAGACTTCAGATATCAAACTAGTAATAGCCCATATTGTTACAGCGATAATTATTACAGATACAAATATAAGTACAATAATTGCACTAGTCTTTCTACTTAACTTAGTTTTATTTATAACTTTTCTAATAATTGGTTCTATACATAAAGATATTATAAATGCTATTAAAAATGGCATAAAAAATATCATCATTTTTAAGCTAACACAAAATAAAATGATACTTAAAACAAAAAATATTAATCTTCTAGTAACTTTTGACCAATATCCCATATCTATTATCAATTTAATCACTCCTGAATTATATATATCATATAAGCTTTGAAAAAAGTGTCAAAATTTTGGACAGACTTAATATTTAATCTGTCCAAAATTAATGTTTAATTTTTATCTATCGTTTTTCTTATTACATCCACATATACATTCCATAGTATTTCCTAAAGTTTCCTTTGATATTCCATCATTTTTAGCTATATCACTTAATGTTAATATTCCTACAACTTTTCCATCTTGTATTACAGGTAATCTTCTTATTTGATTATCTGACATAGTTTGAGTTACACTATTTATTTCTGTATCTGGAGTTGTTTTAATTACTTGTGTTGTCATTATTTCAGATACTTTTGTGTTTGCACAATTCTTTCCACATGCTACTCCTCTTAAAATTATATCTCTATCTGTTACAAATCCTACAACGTTTCCAGCTTCTTCACATACAGGTATGCAACCTATATGATTTTCATTCATTAATTTTGCAACATTTTCAAGTGTATCTCCTGGATTTGTATAAATAACATTATTGCACATACATTCTTTAACTCTCATAAAAATACCTTCCTTTCATTTATATATAATATTTTTATCATTTTAATTATTTTTTATGCAAAAAAGAAAGCTTGAAATAATTTCAAACTTTCTTTTATAATTTTCTATTTTAATTTATATTGAAGCATCGATATAATCTGTTATTCTTTTGATTTCATGAGCCATTGTGTTTGCATATTTTGCTTCTTCTTTTTTAGTATCGTCTATATTATCATATCCATTTTTACTTAAAAATCTATATGATTCTATTTCTAGTTGTTCTTGTTTTGATATTTTTCTTGTATCTACTGGTAACAATTTATTTTGTTTTTCATCTATTATCTTTTTTACTTTTTCATCTTTTATAACAAAATTTTGATATAATTCATCTCTTATTCTTTTTATTTCATTCATTTCATCTTCTAATAATTCTGTATCATTTGCATTATCCTCTAAAAACATATCAATTGTTGCTACCATATTATGAATACTATAATTTTTTTCTACTCCCCAAGTTTCTTGAAATACTCTTTTTACTTCTTTTCTTTTAAATTCTATTTGTTCTTTTTTTATTTCATCTATTTTGCCTTTTCCAGTTATTATCTCAATAAACTTTTTTAAAAATGTTGCACATTCAAGTTCATCTTCATCAGCATCAAGAACTCTTAATTCTGCACCTGTTTTTAATTTTATTATTTTTGACCATATTTGTCTTTTTAATTCGTTTTCTTCTACTATAGTCATTTCTTCAAATCTATCATATTTTAAACCTTGAATTTTACTTTTTGGATTATTTAAATAATTCATTAATGTAGATACTTTTAAAATAACATCACCTAATTTTCTTAAGCTATCATCATCTATATTTTCGTCATTTACTAACTCATCTAACTTTTCTAATCGTTTGCTTAATTCTTCAATTTCTTTCTTTATTGCAAAACAATTATTTAACGCATGATATTTAACACCAATTTTTTGAGCAATTCGTGCATGGTTTTGTTCTTTTGTTATTAAATTATCTACTTTTTTATTCATTTCTTCTAAAAGAAGTATATTATCAACACTATTCTGTTTTGCTGATACTTCTAATATTTCTAAATCATTATTTAATCTTTCCATAATAATTTATCTCCATGTTTTTTATTCATTTTATTTGTTAGATTTAAATTGACATTTTTTATTTCATTTCTGCACTAGTTTTAGCAAATTTTTTCAATTTTTCATATGCTAAATGATATATTGTTCCTGCTGGGAAATTACCATTTTTATCTTTTTTACCGGCTGGAACTCCTGTTAATATTTCAATTCCCTCTTCTATTGTTCTTACTGCATAAATATGGAATTCACCTTTTTTTACAGATTCTATTACTTCATCTGATAGGTTTAAATTTCTTACATTTTGAATTGGCATAATTACTCCATGTTGTCCATTAAATCCTCGCATTTTGCATATTTGATAAAATCCTTCTATTTTTTCATTTACTCCACCAATAGGTTGAATTTCACCTTTTTGATTTACAGAACCTGTAACTGCAATAGATTGATTTATTGGAATTCCAGATAAACTAGAAAGTATTGCATATGCTTCTGTTGAAGATGCACTATCTCCATCAACTCCACCATAAAGTTGTTCAAAACATACACTTGCTGTAAGAGAAAGTGGCATGTCTTGTGCAAATAATTCACCTAAATATCCTGTTAATATAAGAACACCTTTAGAATGTGATGAGCCAGATAAGTCTACTTCTCTTTCAATATTTATAATACCTTCTTTACCCATGTAAGTATTTGCAGTTATTTTTGAAGGTTTTCCAAAAGAATAATCTCCTATAGTTATTACTGTTAATCCGTTTATTTGACCTACTTGGAAACCATCTGTATCTATTAATAAAGTTTCTTCTTTTATCATTTGTAAATATTTTGCATCATATTTCTTTACTCTTTCAATTCTTTCATCTAGGGCTTTTTGAATGAAATCTTTTGTTATTACTTTTGATTTTGCAAGTTTAGCCCATGTTGAAGCTTCTCCTACTATTTGTCCTATCTCACCAAATTGTGTTGAAAGTTTATGTTTATCGCCTGCTAATTTTGATGAAAACTCAACAACTTTTGCCATTGCTTCTTTATCTAGACCTATTAATTCCTCTTGTTCGCAAAAACTGCATACAAACTTTGAAAGTCTTTCTATATTTTCTAATGTTTTTGGTGCATCTTCTTCAAATTCTACTTTAATTTTAAACAATTTTCTAAAATCATCATCCATAGATAATAAAGTGTGATAAATATTAGAATTTCCTATTAATAAAACTTTTACATCTAATGGTATTGGCTCTGGTTTTAAAGAAACTAAAACCATTGAAGAACGTTGATCTACTGTGTTCTCTATAGCTATTTTCTTAATTGTTAAAGCTTTTTTCAAAGCTTCATAGCAAGCTGGATTAGATAATAAATCTTTTGCTTGAAACATTATATATCCACCATTTGCTTGATGTAATATACCTGGTTTTAACATAGTGTAATCTGTTTTTAAAACTCCATATTGATTCTCATATTCTAATCTTCCAAATATATTATGATAACTATAATTATTATCCATTATTACTGGAGCACCTGTTAAATTACTATTATCTATAAATAAGTTTACTCTATAATTTAACCAAGGTTCCTTATTTTCACTTCTTGGATTTTGATTAGGATTTTTTCCATCAGTATCTGCTTCTAGGAAACAACTAATATTTTTTAATATATCTTTCTTTATTCCATCTAAAAAAGTACTTAATTTTTTATTTCTCTTATAATTTGCTTTAATTGAATTTATATGAACATTTATTGTAAGTAAAGCAATATTTGCTTGCCATTCTTCGATTTTTTTATCTGAAGCTTTTTCTATAGCTTTTATCTCAGCAAGTGCTTCAAATATTTGCTCTTGAACTATGTCTGATTTTTCTTCAAATTTTCTTTTTATCTCTTCATCTAATTTTTCAAATTCTTCTTCTGCTAAAGTTTTTCCATCTAGTACTGGCATCATATAAATACCATTTTGAGCAGATTGAACTTGGAATCCATGTTTTAATGTTCTTTCATTTAGTTTTTCTAATAATACTGTCCTTTTTTCTTCAAATTCTTGCTTTATTATTTTTTTCTCTTTTTCAAAATCATCATTATTAAATGTTTTCTTTATATCTTTCTTTATATCTTTTATGAAACTATCCATTGTTTCTTTGAAAACTTTTCCTTGACCTGCTGGGAAAGATACTGCAACTGGCTCATTTGGATTTTCAAAATTATATATATAACACCAATCATTTGGGACTTTTTCTTTTTCTGATTTTTGCAATAAATATTTTTTTGTATACATTGTTTTTCCAACACCAGTTGGACCTTCTAGATACAAATTATATCCTTTTACATCTATATCTAAGCCGAATTGTAATGCTTTTATTCCTCTTTCTTGACCATATATTAAATCTGTTGTGTCAACAATCTCTTTTGTTGTATCGAATTTAAATACATTTGGATTACATATATCTTTTAAATCTTTTGCTGATAGTTCATTATTTTTTCTCATTTGTATTCCTCCTAATTTTTATCTCCTTTGATTTTATATCAAATTAAATTTTATTTCAATTAGTTTTTCTATTTTTTATTAATATTATTTAAATTTAAAGTCATAATAATTGCATCATCTTCATTATTATAATATTTCTTTCTTTTTCCTAATTTCTCAAATCCATAATTTAAATATAATTTTTGTGCAATTTCATTCTTTTCATTTACTTCTAATGTTAAAGTTTCTCTTTCCTTTGTTTCTGCTAACTTAATTAATTCTTCTAGAATATTTGAACCTATTTTCATATTTCTTTTATCTTTTTTTACTACAATATCTGTAATATGTATATCTACTGGACTTATCCAAATTCCTGCAAATCCAACAATCTCATTGTTTAACCTTGCAACTATGTATTCTGAATTTTCATTTTGTAATTCTTGCCTAAAAATATTTTCATTCCAAAAATCATCAAACTCTGTAGATAAAATTGAAGCTATCTCATTTAAATCATTTGTTGTCATTTTTGAAATTGAAACCATTATTTTTTCATCCTTTCTGCTTGTGATTTTCTTAAATATTTAGGAATTATTGTATCAGCATTTTCTATTATTCCCATTTTATATTTTGAATATCCCGCTTCTCCTACACTTTTTGCACTTTGAACATTTTTATCATCAGATACAAATTTTGCATTTTCTATCTTAGATTGAATTAATTCTTTATGCATTACTGCACCATCACCTACAAAAGTTATATTATTGTATTTTTTTATTTGTTCTAAAACATTATTGATATCATCTGCCATATATTCTTCCAAAGGATTATGCATGTCATCAAATATTCCAGCGTAAACTTGATTATTTCTAGCATCTATTAATGCACAAATATTTTCATCTACATTTTTTATATTATAAGCCAATCCCTCTAATGAAGTTACAGCTACTATCGGAACACTTAAAACCTCTGCTATAGCTTTAACACTTGCAACACCTATTCTAATTCCTGTAAAAGATCCAGGTCCTACAACAACAGCTATTAATTCAATAGAATTTAATTTTACATTATTATCTTGTAATGTTTTTTCTATTAATGGCATTAAATTTTCTGAATGTGTTTTTCCATCATTTATAGAATTTTCTACTATACATTTATCATCTTCCATTATTGCAACTGAACATACATTACTAGATGTATCAACTGATAATATTTTCATTTTATTACTCCATTCTAACTACAATTTACTAATTATTTCTTCATATTTTTTTCCATATGCTTCTATATTTAAAGTTCTTACATTTTCGTTTTCAAAATTTCTTTCAAAAGTTATTTTAATATGCTCTTTTGGAACAATCTGTTCAATAATCTCTCCCCATTCAATTACGCAAATTCCTTTTGAAAAATATTCTTCTCCGCCGATTGCATAAAATTCATCAAGTTCTTCTATTCTATATACATCAAAATGATATATATTTATATCCCCTTTTTTATATTCGTTTACTATAGTAAACGTAGGACTTGATATCTCATTTTCTAATCCATAATAACTTAAAAAACCTTCTGTAAATTTGGTTTTTCCTGAACCTAAATCCCCAGAAAGTATTATAACATCGCCATTTTTCAATTCTTTAGCAATCTTTTTTGCTATCTCTTTTGTTTCATTTTCTGAGTGTGATACTAATTTCATCACTATTCACCTTTTTCTTTCACTTATTGTTAAAAATATTGTAATTTATTATATAATATTTGTCAATAGTTGTCGCTATTTCCCTTGGCATGTCACTGTGTGTCATTGGGGACGGAGTGGAGTGCGGAAAATAATACCACACCCAGTCCGTCCCTAATTAATGTAATTTTTTTTATTTTTTAT
>CAKPKP010000024.1 GCA_934167495.1 uncultured Clostridia bacterium
ATTAGCTATCGTTTGACTAATGTTATTACTTTATATATTTAATATTGTAATAATGTTAGTCTAGTTCCAGATCTTTAATCTTATTTCAATTTAAAATCAAATCTTAGCCAATCTTATAAATTATCTTTATAATTTTATATTCAAATTATTTTTTCACTTAAATTTTATTTTAATTATTTTCAATAATATATTTTATATTAAATTTCTTATTTTTTACAAAAATCTCTAAAATGCTCAAATCACTATATTTGCCGTATTTTTGCAACAACAAACTATATGTCTTAAAAATAAAAACGCCTTAAAATCGATTCTCGTGTGTCACTTTTTTGACCTTTTTTTGCATATTTAATAGTATGCTGATATTTCTTGAATTTTTGCATTTTTTATTAGTCAGATCTATATTGTCTATATTTTGCCATATTATTAGACATATAACTTAATTGCTTAATTATTAAAATGTCTTAAAAACGATTTTCATGCGTCCATATTTATAATTTATTTTAAACTACAAATAATAATTCTAATAGATATTTTAAATGATATATAAATTTAATTTTTAATAAACTATTAATTGCTGTAATAATATTGAATCGATTTATAAATATCAAAAAGAAAAGTTTTGCATTTGTAAAAATTAAAACTAAAGAAATGTTCGGTTTTAGATTTTATATAAATTTATATAAAACTTTGCACAAAATCAAAATTGAATAATTTATATAAATTTATAAATTTTTAAATAAAATTTTAATTACAAAATTCTAAAATTATTTTAAATTCTAAATTTACTTTCTACTATTTTTTTATTTCATTAAATTTGTTTTATCATAATTTTAAAATTATTAATAATCTTTTTTAATTATTTTTAAAACTTTATCTAATTAATTTTATATTATGCATTATAGTTAGTTTTAATTTTATGCTCCCCTACTCCCTCTTGACTTTTTATAGATAAATTTTAAATAACGCTTAATTTTCTTTCAGTAGGTTTATTAGTATCATTTATAAACATTTTACCTATATTTGATATATTATCTATATTGTTTGTTGCTTTTTCCATTAACTTGTTCAGCCTGTGATGATAATATTTGCTCGTAAGTATATTTAAGTAATGCTAACTTCTCTTCCTTCATTTCGTTTTCAGCATCAGTGCTATTAAGCATATATTCCAGGTTATATCCATATAGTTCTAATGATCTTAGTAATATTTCTACTTGACCATTCAATAGGTTTAATTCTACAGATTGAATTTTATTTGTATCAAAATTAACTTCTTTACCTTTCATATTACAAACTCCTTTTCATTAGTGTTCCAATGCAAAACTCATTGCGTCAGACATCATAAATTTTGAAAGAGGGTGTTTTAACATTTCAGCCATAACATCTTTATCAAATAAGTGAGTATATATTTCTGTTGTGTCTACTTGGACGTGTCCAAGTTGTAAACATTTTTTATACGAAATTAGGAAGGTGCAATGCACCTTCCTAATCGAAAAAAACAGTAGCTCAAATGTGTTAAATCTCTTTTACTAAATTACATTCTCCATCTTTTGAAAATTGCAAGTTTCTAAATGTGTACTCATTAGCAAGTTTTTGCTTGAATCCATCAATATTTTGGTGTGTTGAGATAATTACAATTCGCTTTTTATCCGAGTTGGCAAATCTCACAATGTACTCCAAAATTCTTTCTGCATCAGCCGAATCAGATTCAACTTTATCATCAAGACCAGATGTGCATTCATCTAACACCATTACATCAATTTCATCATCTAACCAGTACAGCATCTTTGCAAGAATGAGCCTCTGCTTCTGTCCATTTGAAAGCGACTGCTCAAATTGTTTTTCTTTCATCCATTTCCATACATCAAAGCAATTAGATTTTATCTCACACCATAAATGGAGATTTTCTAAAATCTTCTGCATTTTTGCAAGATTAGGATTTTCGTTGCAACAGAACAGTTCTTCAAAAATACTTAAACTACCGAACTTTAACTTCTCATCATAAAACAAAAATCGTGATGTTGAAGGTATTTCTGTACTTTTTTCCAGTCTGATTCTTTCAGTTAACATTTTCATAAATGTTGACTTTCCACTACCAGAAGGTCCATACAGAATAACAACCTCTCCGTTATTAATGTGGATTTGTTTCTTGGATACCAAAGTGAAAGGCTTATCATTTTCAGATTCTTCCAAATACTGAATTGAAAAAGGGTTAATGCTGATATTGTCAACAATTTTGGGTTTAGAAATTTTTGCAGATTCATTGTGATATACTTCCAAAATTAAAGACAAGTCTTGTTCTTCTTTTTCCAGTATTGTTAACCTTTCGTTGTGATTGTTCAAGGTTTCAGCAATCCGACTAATCTGTCCTAATGCTGTCTCAACAATTAGAAGTGTTGCAGTAATTTCTGTTATAGTTGCTAAACTAATACTATTCCATTCAACTCCTAACAGATAGAATATTATAATTCCATACTGACTAAATGCTTCCATTATTGTTACAAATAATCTTGACAGATTCATCTTTTTGTGGAACTTTGTAACATTCTCATTACTTGCGATAACAGTCTTTTGAAATTTATTGATTCTCATGTCCAAGTCATTTCTGACTATTACAGGAACACGAAGTAAATCATTTACAATCAAAGACTGCTCGTTGTTATATTCTCTGTGTTTCTTATAGTATGCTTCTCTATTTAAACTTATATATGCTGAACTAAAGAAAGAGATAAGCATAAATACGAAAATTAGAGGAATAAAAACAACTTGCGAAATAGATGTGTTGGTTAGAATGGCAACAATTAGCATAATAATTACACTAACAACTTCAAATACATCAAATGTATGTTGAATTTTCTGTCGCCACAGGTTTTGCAAATAATTTTTTATGGTATTCAACGCCGATTCGTTGCTCATTACCTTATACAACTTATTGGATGTATCATACTTCAAAACTTTATTTGCTGTCTTGCCGATAATCTGACTACCTCTAAAAACAATTTCATCATCAAAGATGAGTTCAAACTTTTTGCTTTCAGAGCTCTCAAAAACGTAGAATGCTTCCCGTACAACTTGCTGCCCACGATACAACATAAATAATATGATTCCAAGTAAAATCAGCCTGTACTCAATCATCATGTTGGTCGCTTTAAGCATAAATGCAAAAATAAGGGCAATTACAGTCATTCCCAAATTCATGAAACCTACTTTAAATCCCATTCGCTTTACGCTTTTAGGAATAGTAAGCATCTCATCAGAAAGACCATAAGGCTTGAAGAATTTAATAATGAGATTTATCACCTCCCGAATCAATTTTTTCAATTTTTCCTGTCCTTTCATGTGCTTTTCCTCCTTAATTATATGTGATAGAAAAAATTTTTTTACATAGGTATACTTTCATTATAACATATTTACATAATATTTTCCAGCATTTAGGCAAAAAAGAACAACAAATCAAGTATATATAATATAACTTGATTTGTTGTATTTTATAATCTTCTATTTATACTTTTATTGTTTCTTTATATTCATTAATTATTCTTTTCATATCGTGTACTTGGTCCATTACCGATTTTAATTAGAATATTATCATCTACTAATTTATTTAATAATGTTGATGTAGTGGTTTTTTCTTTTTTTATTAATGTCTCAGCAATTTTCCTTGTAATTGAACCATTTTTTTCAATATATTTTATTATTAAATCTATATCGGTATCTGTATTTTGAATATTTTGAGCATTTAAAGTTATTCTAGGTAATGTTACAATGAATGTTGAAGGCAATGCTTTTATTTCAAAATTTAGCCCTAATTTTTCATAGTATGAATTTACTCTTCTTAATCCACTCCCAATAGCTTCGACTCTCTTTATTCTCATAAAAATCGCCTGTAAATATGGATTTCTTGATGTTGATAATCCAGCCAAAATATCATCTATTGTTATATTTCCATATAATGAGCCATAACTAATAAGTTCGATTCCGTCATCTTTATATAAATTAATAATATTTGATGTTAATGTACTATAATCTCGATGGATTATTGAGTTTAATACAATCTCTCTTAAAATAAATTCAGGATATTCTTCAATATCTTCTCTTATGCTTGAACTTATTAGTCCATAAGTTGCTGTATTTAATTTCAAGAATTCGATTAAGTTATCATAAATTTCAAGAATAGAACCATTAAATTCTTTTCTATCTAAAAAGTTTTCTTTCTCTCTTGACTGATAAACTGCTAATTTAAAGGAAAATGGATTTTGATCTGAAAAAAGTAATCCTAAATTTGTATACTTTTTATTTGATGTTATATGCAAATTTTCTTTTATATTAGATTTATTTAAATCAATATTGTTTTCTAAAAAAGATTTACTTATATAATTAAAAGTTAAATTCTGATTACCTGAAATCGATGTTTCGAAGGATAGGCTACTATTCCTAATTATCATTTGTTTAACTGTTTCTTCAGAAGCAGGAATTGAACATGAGCCAGTTCTTAGATATGTTCCTTTTACTATGCCTTTTTCTTTTAAATAATAAATATCTACACCTTTTGAAACTTTAATACTTATATAATTTTTATCCTCAAATACATCGTTGCTTACTGAGACAAAAACTCTAGCATCAGGATATATGTTAGTTTTTATCCCGTTAGATATTTTTTCTTCTATTTCTTTGCTATTCTTCAATCCAACTAAATTTCCATTATCATCATATCCAATATATATCGTTCCTGAATTGGTATTTAAAAATGAAATAATTTCTTTATATATATTTTCTGTATAGTTTTCTTTAAATTCTATGTGTTCGCTTTCATTCATATGTAATCATCTCCGTTTTATATTTTTATTATCGTTCAATCGTTCAATAAATCGTTCAATCGTTCGATTGAATTTAGTATACCACTTTAATAGCAAAATATACAATAGATAATTTTGAATTTTTATAGAAATCCACAAAAACTGATCGGATTATCAAAGTTTTGTGCAGAAAGGAATAGAAGCAAAATATAAAACCATACATATATGGTCCTACCCGCAAAATCTTGCTAGTCCTTGTTATTACTACTATTTAAACTATTTATTTTAACAACAAACTATATTACTTTCTTATAAAACTCTCTTAAATTTGATTCTGAAGCCTCATTATTTTTAATTATTCTTGGTTGGATTTTTTTTCATTATTGTAACCACATATTTTAAAAAATTTATATAACTTTAGATTATTTTTATCCAAATTTCACAAATCCCCATATTTCAGTATTTTGCTCAATTATTCAAACAACAAGTTATATGCCTAAAAAATAAAAACGCCTTAAAATCGATTCTCGTGCGTCGCTTTTTTAGCCTTTTTCGAGAATTTTTAATAAATGCCTAAAAATCAGCATTTTACTCAAATTTATATAATAAACACTAGATTTATAAATTAGCATATCTAATCATAAACATATAATTTGTTTGATTAAATATAAAAATGTCTTAAAATCGATTTTAGCGTGTTATAATTATATAATTATATTATGAATTTTTAATCTAAAATTATATAATATTTATAATAAAATTTATTAAATTATTTTATTAAATTATAATGTAAAATTATTTACAAGCATTATTAACAAATGTTCGTTAATAAAAAATTATATGAAAAATTTAACTTTACACAAAATTTTAAATTTTAAAATTTCTAAATCTTAATTACTAAATTTTTTTACATTAAATTTTAAGTTTATTTTTTTACTTTTAAGAAATTTTTATTTTATATTTTATATAGAATAAATTTTTTATGTATTTATTTTTCTGTTTTAAATTTATTTTAATATTTCAAAATTCTTTTTTTATACTTTTATACATTTCTAAAAATAGCTTATTCCCCTATTCCCTACTTATTTCTTTGTATATATGAAAATACTATATAGCTTTTAAGTTATTCTTTTGCTGTGTTTGAACAAAATTATTACTTAATAACTTGCTCCTATTAAATAACTACTTTGTACAGAAATTTGCTTTGCAAATTTCGCACACGAACAAAGACGCGGACTTCAAAATGTTTTAATAAGTGCAAAAGTTATTAATGTCCGCTTTTGTTCTCTTATTTATTTTTTTCATTTATATAATCACAAATAATATTTACTACCTTCTCATTTCCAATAGAACAGTCAAGACAAATATCATAGTTTTCTTTATCTCCCCATTTTTTGTTTGCAATTATTTCATAATATGAAGCTCTTGATTTATCAGATTGAACTATATGCTTTTCGGCTTCTTTGTGAGTATCTTTATACATTTCTTTAATTTTATTTATTCTATATTCACTTGGTGCATATAAAAATACTTTTATTAAATTAGGTTCATCTTTTAATATGTAATCTGCACATCTGCCCACAATTACGCAATCATTTTTAGAAGCAATTAACTTTATTGTTTCTGCTTGCTTTATAATTGAATCTTTTTCGGCATCTAAAGATAAATAAAATTTATATAATTCATCATCATTATATTTATTTTCAATTAGTGAATTTTCAATTGCAAATTTTTTAATTTCTTCTTTATCAAAGAATTTCAATGCTAATTTTTCAGCTACTTTTCTTGCTATTTCTTTTCCACCTGTTCCGTGTTCTCTTGAAATTGAAATTATTAATTTGTTACTTGCAATATCTTTTTTGTCCTTTTCTTCAAGTATGGCAATTTTCTCTTTGTATGTTTTCTTTAGTATAAATGCAGAAATTATGCTAGTCAAGATTTCTGCTATTGGGAAAGTCCACCAAACTATATTTGTTACACTATCAGATAATGTAAATAAATATGCTACTGGAAATACAAATATTACAAGTCTTAATAATGAAATTATCAATGGTCTTATTGCATATCCTAGTGATTGTAACACACCTTGTACTGCAACAGAAAATCCCATAAAAACATATCCTATGCTTGCAATTCTTAATGAAATTGTACAAACTTCAATAATTTCCTTACTTGTTCCTCCTGATAACGCAAACAAACTTGATAAGGGTTTTGCAAAAATTTCAAAGATTATTGTTAAAATAAATGTTACCATTGCAGTATCAATAATTCCATATTTAATGCAATCATTTATTCTTTCTTTATCTTTCATACCATAATTAAAAGATAATATAGAAATTATAGTATTAGATAGTCCAAATGCTGAGAATAATGCTATTTGTTGAATCTTATAGTATATTCCAAATGACCCTACTAAAATTGTAGGATCTGCTTTTGCTCCTCCAAGTATTGCATTCATTCCTGCCATCATAACTGATAATAATGCTTGCATAATCGCAGCAGAAATACCTATTTTATATATTCCTTTAATTATACCTATTTCAGGCTTAATATATTTTAGACTTCCATTTATTTCTTTGTTTTTAGTATAGTGAAAAAACATTGCTATAAATAAAGAAACAAATTGTCCTATAACTGTTGCCCAAGCTGCACCAGCCACTCCCATCTTCAATGGAAATATAAATATATAATCTAATACAATATTTGTTACAGCACCAGATATTTGAGAAATTGTTGATAACATTGTTTTACCTGTTGCTTGCAAAAATCTTTCATATACAGTATATCCAATTGAGCCTAATGATAAACAAGTACAAATTTTTAAGTATGTTGTTCCCATTGCTATTACTTCTTGATTTCCACCTGCAAATAAAGAAATAAACCATTTAGAGCCAAATAAACCAAATAGCAAAAATATTATAAATATACATATACTTAAAAATATTCCATTCCCAGCTACTTTATTTACTTTCTCTTGACTTTTTTCTCCTAAACTTTTTGATAATAAGGCATTTAGACCTATTCCTGTTCCAACACCTATTGCTATAATTAAAATTTGAATTGGGAAGGCTAATGTCAATGCTTGGTTGGCAATAGCCCCCTGTTCTCCCATGTTTGCTACAAATATACTATCAATAACATTGTACAATGCTTGTAGTACCATAGAAATAATCATTGGCAGTCCCATTTTTAATAATAATTTTTTCATTGGTGCTTCTGCCATTTTGTTTTTTTGTGTTCCTTCCATTTTTACACACTCCTTTTTATTTTTTCAAGCAAAAAAAAATAACGCAAGTCCTTTTCTCTGGACTTACGCTTTCGCTACTCGATATGTGTATTATAGCATAAATTTTATTTTCGTGTAATACTTTTCTAAAATTTTTTAGTTTTTAAATTTAGAATAAATTGCTAAACTCACATTTTTAAATTTTGTTTTAGCAACAACTTGTAATTTTTTGTTTATACCCATATAATCATTATTAGTAATATAATACCAATACCTAGAAAACCATATCCCATAAT
>CAKPKP010000025.1 GCA_934167495.1 uncultured Clostridia bacterium
GGAATAGCAGGTTTTGAAAATATGAAGGCACTATGTACATCTACAGATAAAAATAGAGCAAGTATTCCATTTGACAAAGAGAGAAGTGGATTTATTATGGGAGAAGGAAGTGGAATACTAGTATTAGAAGAATTAGAGCATGCAAAAAAAAGAAACGCTAAAATATATGCGGAAATTATTGGATTTGGCTCAACTTCAGATGCTTATCATATAACATCTCCATGTCCTGATGGAGATGGTGGAGCAAATGCAATGGTAAGAGCGATAAAAGATGCAAAGATAAAACCAGAAGATATAGATTATATAAATGCACATGGAACATCAACACATTTAAATGATTTAACAGAAACAATGGCTATAAAAACAGCATTGGGTGAGGCTAGTAAAAAAGTAATGATAAGTTCTACAAAAGGAAATATAGGGCACCTTTTAGGAGCTGCAGGAGCAGTAGAAGCAATTTTTTGCGTGAAAGCAATGGAAAATGGGCTAGTACCACCAACAATAAATTATAAAGAAAAGGATGAAGAATGTGATTTAGACATTGTTCCAAATGAACCAAGAAAAACTAAATTAAATATTGTTATGTCAAATTCACTTGGATTTGGAGGACACAATTCTAGTATTATCCTAAAAAAATGGGAGGAAAAATAGATGGAATATGAAAAAATAAAACAATTAATAGAAGAGATGGGAAATTCTAAATTAACAGCAATTGATATTGAATTTCCAGATGGTACTAAAATTAGTATGAAAAAAGATAAAATGCAAGAAAAAATAATTCAAAACACTCCAATAGTAGAAAATAATACTATTGAAAATCAAATAAAAGAAGATAAAAATGAGAAAAAAGGAAATATAATAAAATCACCAATGGTTGGAACTTTCTATTTAAAACCTTCTCCTACAGCAGAACCTTATATTGAAATTGGAAAAGAAGTAAAAAAAGGCGATGTACTTTGCATTATTGAAGCTATGAAATTAATGAATGAGATTGAATCAGAATACACAGGCAAGGTTACAGAAATTTTAGTAAAAGATGGTGAGGCAGTAGAATATGGAACACCATTACTTAGAATAGAAGGTGAAAATTAATGCTAAATAAAGAAGAAATCAAAAATATTATTCCACAAAGAGATCCATTTTTAATGATTGATGAGGTAGAAGAATATGTACCAGGAGAATCAGCAATAGCATATAAAAATGTAAATGAGCAAGAATGGTATTTTAAAGGTCATTTTCCAGGTAATCCAATTATGCCAGGAGTGTTAATTGCAGAAAGCTTAGCACAAACAGGAGCAGTTGCAATTCTTTCAATGGATGAAAATAAAGGGAAAAATGCTTTATTCGGAGGAATTGATAAAATGAAATTTAAAAGAAAAGTTCTACCAGGAGATAGATTAAAATTAGAAGTAAAAATTATAAAAAGAAAAGGACCAATTGGAGTAGGAGAAGCAATAGCAACAATTGATGAAAAGATTGTTGCTAAAGGTGAATTGACATTTGCTTTAGTTTAAGTTCTATTTAAAATTAAAAGTTGAAAGAGGTGAAAATAAATGAATAAAATATTAATTGCAAATCGTGGTGAAATTGCAGTTCGTATTATAAGAGCATGTAAAGAAATGAATATAAAGACAGTTGCAGTTCATTCAGAACTAGATAAAGATGCTTTGCATACTCGCTTGGCGGATGAGGCTATTTGTATTGGACCAGCTCAATCTAATAAGAGCTACTTAAATATAAAAAATATTATACAAGCAGCATATATAACAAAAGCTGATAGCATTCATCCAGGTTTTGGTTTTTTATCTGAAAATTCAAAATTTGCTCAAATATGCGAAGAGTCAAATATAAAATTTATTGGACCAAAGTCAGAAGTTATTGATTTATTAGGAAATAAGTCAAATGCAAAAGAGATGATGAAAAAAGCAGGAGTACCTGTTATACCTGGTTCAGATGGAAGTGTAAAAGAATTAAAAGACGCATTAGAAATATCAGAAAAAATAGGGTATCCTGTTATGTTAAAGGCTGCAGCAGGAGGTGGAGGTAAAGGTATTAGAGTTGCAAATACTGCAGAAGAATTGAAAAAAGAATATGAAGTAGTAAAACAAGAGGCAAAAAATTCATTTAATGATGATGAAATATATATAGAAAAATTTATTGAAAATCCAAGACATGTCGAAATTCAAATAGTAGCAGATGAACATGGAAATGTAATTCATTTAGGAGAAAGAGATTGTACTATTCAAAGAAATCATCAAAAAGTGATAGAAGAAACGCCATCCACTGCTATTGATGAAAAAACTAGAAATAAAATGGGAAATGCAGCTATAAAAGCAGCCAAAACAGCTGGATATACAAGTCTTGGAACAGTAGAATTTTTAGTAGATAAAGACAACAATTTTTATTTTATGGAGATGAACACAAGAATTCAGGTAGAACATCCAATTACTGAAATGAGAACAGGAATAGATTTAGTAAAAACGCAAATAAAAATTGCAACAGGAGAGAAACTAAAAATAAAACAAAAAGATGTAGAATTCAAAGGGCATTCTATAGAATGTAGATTGAATGCTGAAAATCCAAGTAAAAAATTTATGCCATGTCCAGGCCTAATAAAAGGGTTGCATTTTCCAGGAGGAAATGGAGTACGAATAGATAGTGCAATTTATGAAGGATATACAATTCCATCAAATTATGATTCCATGATTGCAAAGCTTATTACTTTTGGAGTAAATAGAAATGAAGCAATTAGTAAAATGAAGAGAGTCCTAGAAGAACTAGTTGTAGAAGGAATACAAACAAATCAAGATTTTTTATTTGAAATAATTAAAAATCCTAATTTTATTAGAGGAAATTTTGATACTTCATTTATAGAAAAAGAAATATTAAAAAAGGAGACCGATAAATGATTGTAGACAAAATAAAGAAGAGGCAAGTGCCAACAAATAACAAAAATTCTAATATAGATATACCAGTAGGAAAATGGGTAAAATGTGAAAAATGTAAAGAAATATTATATAAAGAAACAATTAGAAATAATCTAAATATTTGTCCTAATTGCGGATATTACTTTAGAATGCATATAGATAGAAGGTTAGAATTAATAATAGATAAAAATACATATAAAAAGTTTGATTTAAATATAGAAACAACGAATCCACTAGAATTAGAAGATTACCCTAAAAAACTTAAGACTTTAAGAGAAAAAACAGGACTAGCTGAAGCAGTAGCATGTCGGAACTGGTAAAATTAAAGGAGAAGATGTTGTTATATGTGTTATGGATAGTGGTTTCTTGATGGGAAGTATGGGAATTGTTGTAGGTGAAAAAATAACATATGCTATTGAGCAAGCAGTAGAAAAAAGATTACCACTTATTATATTTTCTGTTTCAGGTGGAGCTAGAATGCAAGAAGGAATTATATCTTTAATGCAAATGGCTAAAACTACAGCTGCACTTACAAAATTAGATGAAGCAGGGTTGTTATATATATCTGTTCTAACAGATCCAACATATGGAGGGGTTACAGCTTCATTTGCAAGTCTGGGAGACATTGTTTTAGCAGAACCACATGCCATGATAGGATTTGCTGGTCAAAGAGTAATAAAACAAACAATAGGAGAAGAATTGCCAGAAGGTTTTCAAACAGCTGAATTTCTATTAGAACATGGTTTTATAGATAAGATAGTTGAAAGAAAAGATTTAAAAGATACTATTTATAAATTAATTATGTTTCATAAAGGAGGCGAAATTTAATGGCAAATACGAGATTATCAGCTTGGGAAAAAGTAGAAATAGCAAGAGATCCCAAAAGGAAGACTTCACTTGAATATATAGAGAAAATATTTGATGATTTCATAGAATTACATGGAGATAGAAACTCTAAAGATGATAAAGCTATAGTATGCGGATTAGCCAAAATAGGAAAACAAAATTTTACAATTATAGCAGAACAAAAAGGAAGGACAACAAAAGAAAATATAGAAAGAAATTTTGGAATGCCAAATCCTGAAAGTTATAGAAAAGCGATAAGATTTATGAAACAGGCTGAAAAATTTAAAAGACCTGTAATTACTTTTATTGATACCAAAGGAGCGTATCCAGGAATAGAAGCAGAAGAAAAAGGACAGGGAGAAGCTATTGCTAAATCTATGTTTGAAATGGCAAAGCTCAAAGTACCAATTATATCAATTGTAGTTGGAGAAGGTTCAAGTGGAGGAGCTTTAGCAATTGGAGTTGCAAATAAGGTATTTATGTTAGAAAATGCTATTTATTCAATTCTTTCACCAGAAGGCTATAGTAGTATTTTATGGAAAGATGCATCTAGGTTTAAAGAAGCTGCAGAAAAAATGAAATTAACAGCAAAAGACTTATTTGAACTTAAAGTAATAGATAAAATTATAAAAGAACCAAAAGCATATAATGAGGAAAATTTAAAAAAAGTTGCAAATAGTTTAAAAAAAGAAATACAAAAAGAAATAGAACAAATGAAATATCTAAATGGAAATCAAATTGTAGAAAATAGATATATGAAATTTAGAAATATGGGTGAATTTAAGGAGGTATAAAATGTTATTAAAAGATAAAAAAATATTAATAATGGGAATTAGAAACAAGTGGAGTATTGCTTATGGAATTGCAAAATCAGCTTATGAAAATGGAGCAAAATTAATTTTTACTTATATGGGAGAAGATAATAAAGGAAAAATAGAAGATCTAATTAGTGAATTTAAGGGTAGTAAAGCTTATGTATTAAATGGTGCATCAGAAGATGAATTAGTTAAAGATGTATTTACAAAAATAAAAGAAGAAAATGGCAAATTAGATGGAATTGTACATGCAATTGCACATGCGAATACTGAAGATCTAAGAAATGATTTTATCCTCACAAGTAAAGAAGGATATTCTCATGCAGTTGATGTTAGTAGTTATTCTTTTGTATTAGTTGCAAGGATGGCTAAAGAACTAGATATGTTAAATGAAAATGCAACTTTAGTCACTTTAACATATCACGGCTCTACTAAAGTTTTAGAAGGTTATAATATTATGGGAATTGCAAAAGCAGCACTTGAAGCAAGTGTTAGATATTTAGCAGATAATTTAGGAAAAGACGGAATAAGAGTAAATGCAATATCAGCAGGTCCAATAAAAACATTATCAGCAAAAGGCATAAAAGATTTTAATTCAATATTGACTATTGTAGAAGAAAAAGCACCTTTACATAGAAATGTAACTACAGAGCAAGTTGGAAATGTAGCAACATTTTTATTAAGCAATATGTCAGATGCGATAACAGGACAAATTATATATGCTGATAGTGGCTATAATATTATGGGAGTTTAATAAAAAAGTGTAGTAAGGAGAGGATGATAAATGTTAAAAGGAAAAGTAGCAGTTATAACAGGAGGTACTAGAGGAATAGGATTTGCAACTGCAAAAAAATTTCTAGAAAATGAAGCAAAAGTAGTTTTACTTGGATCTAAACAAGAAACAGTAGAAAAAGCGATAAAAGAATTAAAACAAATGAATTCAAATTATGATGTAATTGGTTTTTACCCAAATTTATCAAGCAAAGAAGAAATGAATGAAGTGTTTAAAAAAGTAAAAGAAATATATGGTTGCATTGATATATTAATTAATAATGCTGGTATTTCTTCTAAAACTAAAATAGAAGATTATAGTGAAGAAGAATATGATAAGATTACTAATTTGAATATAAAATCGGTTTTTAACTGTTCAAAGCAAATAATACCATATTTAAAAGAAACAAAAGGTGTGATTTTAAATACAAGCTCTATGGTAAGCATTTATGGACAACCAAGTGGAGTAATGTATCCTACTACTAAATTTGCAGTTAATGGGATAACTAAATCTTTAGCTCGAGAATTAGCACCACAAGGAATTAGAGTAAATGCAGTAGCACCAGGAATTATTAATACAGATATGGTAGCAAAGTTACCTAAGGAAATGATAGAACCATTAATAAAAACTATACCATTTGGCAGAATTGGAGAACCAGAGGATATTGCAAATGCGTTTTTGTTTTTATCAAGTAATTTATCAAGTTATATTACAGGGGTAGTCTTATCTGTAGATGGACTGGCAAGAAGTTAAAAAAATAAAATAAAGAAATCAAGGAGGAAATTATTATGTCAGAAAAAGAAATTTTTCAAAAATTAAAAACTATAGTAGTAGATCAATTAGGAGTAAATGAAGAAAATGTAACAATGGAGGCAACTTTTGTTGATGATTTAGCAGCAGATTCTTTAGACATTGTTGAATTAGTAATGACTATAGAGGAAGAATTTGATTTGGAAATTCCTGATAGTGATGCTGAAAAAATTGTTACAATAGGTGATGTTGTTAAATATATAGAAGAACATTTGAAATAGAAATATATCCATTTTCATTTAAAGAATATTTACAATACTATAAATATAAAGATATTCAAGAAGCATTTGATAATTATGTAAAAGAAGGTGGAATGTCAGGTTCATATGTTTATAAAACTCAAGAAGACAAATATAAATATATAAAAGATGTTTTTAATGCATTAATTTTGAGAGACATAAAACAAAAATATAATATAAGAAATGTAGACATATTAAACAATTTAAGTGATTTTCTAATAGATAATATTTCTAATTTAACTTCTTCTAATAATATAACTAACTATTTAAATAGTAATAAAATTGAAATAACTGATAAAACTATAAAAAATTATATTGATTATTTATGTAATTCTTTTGCTTTTTATAAAGTAAAAAGATATGATATAAAAGGTAAGAAATATTTAGCTAGATGATTTGTTTACAATTCAAGAACAGAGAGATTATGAAAAAGAAGATATATTCGCCTTACATATTTAATACCAGAGTTATTAGAAGAAGTTGATAATAAAAGAATAGCTTTTAGACCAGCCGTAGAATTATCTTATTTAGAAGAAGATTATCAATATGTAGTTTTAAATAAATTACAATATGACGAGGTTTTGCCTAGTTTAAGTCAAGCTATAACATTGCTTGGTACTATTTATTTTTTTGCTTTTTTATGATACAATGAAAAAATCAAGGAGTATATATATGTTAGAAAATATAGAAGTTTTATACCATAGTAGTATAAGAATTAACAAAGAAAAAACAATTTATATAGATCCATTTAAAATAGATAGAAATTATAATGATGCAGATATTGTTTTTATAACACACGACCATTATGATCACTATTCTGAGGAAGATATAGATAAGGTTATAAATGAAAATACAACTATTATAATACCAGAAGAATTATTAACAAAGCTATTAAGAAAAGCTATAAATAAAAATGCAATTATTACAGTAGAGCCAAATAAAAAGTATATGGTACAAGGAATTAAATTTGAGACAATACCTTCATACAATGTAAATAAGAAATTTCATCCCAAAGAAAATAATTGGGTTGGTTATATTATTACAATAGATGAGGTTAGATATTATATTGCAGGAGATACAGATATAACAGAAGAAAATAGAAAAGTAAAGTGTGATGTTGCATTTGTTCCTGTTGGTGGAACTTATACAATGAGTTCTGAAGAAGCAGCACAATTAATAAATGAAATAAAACCACAAGTAGCAGTACCAATTCATTATGGTAGTGTAGTTGGAACAAAACAAGATGCAAAAGATTTTATTAAATTATTAAATCCAACAATAAATGGCGTAATTTTAATGAAATAATAGAAATAAAGGATTGAAATATGAATAAAGAAGAAATAATAGAATATTGTTTGACATTAAAAAATACATACAAAGATTGTCCTTTTCCAGATGACTTTGAATCAGTAACAATGAAACATTGTAAAAATAAAAAGTGGTTTGCACTAATTATGAATGTTAATAATAAGTTATATCTTAATGTAAAAACAGATCCAAACTATTCAGACATATTAAGAAATACTTATGATTATATAATACCTGCTTATCACATGAATAAGGAACATTGGAATACAATTATTGTGGATGAAAAAGTGGACGAGAATTTAGTGAAAGAATTGATAGAACAAAGTTATCAATTAACGAAATAAAGTTAAATACGAATAGTAATTTGAAAGTGAGGTAATCTTATGGAAAAAAGAAAAATAATTATTATTTTTATAGTTTTAATTTTAATTGTTATAGTAGGATTATGGGGGAATGGTATAATTCCAAAACGAATTGCACG
>CAKPKP010000026.1 GCA_934167495.1 uncultured Clostridia bacterium
ATAGAAAATTATTAAAAATATATAAAAAAAGACTGCTGAACAAAATATTTTTAATATACTTTGTCAACAGTCTGAAGATGGCAATTCTTAAATGAATTGCCATCCTAACATTCTATTGTTTTTTTAATTATCCCAATAACTTAATTTCTACATTTTGAACTTTATATTTTCCTGTTTGTTCATCTATAAGAAATTCTAATAAACTCTTGTCTAGGCTTGTTGCGTTTTGTTTTAAATCTGTTGTGAAATATAACTTTATTTTATCTATTTCTATTTTATTTGTTACTATTTCTTTAAAAGCTTCTACCATATGCTTATCATCTTCACATGCAAAAACTAATTGTGGTACTCTTTCAAATCCTGAATCAAATGGAAGAAAACTCTCATAAAAATCTTGATATAATCTCATTCGTTCTACAAATTTATTTTTCCAATCTTCTTCTCTTCTTACAACTTCATATATAAGAGTTACAGATTTTCCTGATTTAGTTAATGTAACACCTGCATTGGCTTTAAATACTTTTCCTGTCTTTTTAGCTGTTAATGCTGGTTTTACTATGTATGAATCAAAAGCTTTTGTTTTTCTTAAAAAAGCTATTATTATTTGATTTCCAGCTAATCTCTTTTTAATCATTGGAACTGGTTTTGTGTTATCTGTTGGTTGCCATTTACATTCAACTCCTCTTGAATTTAACAAGTATTTTCCCATTTTCTCTAAAGAATATACTCTATAAATACACTTTCCATCTTCAGATGTAAAATAGTATCTTGTTAAAATTTTGGTTTTTATCAATTGTTCTAATTTATTATTTAATTTATCTTGTGACTTTATATCTGCACCTTTATGTTCTAATATTTGGAATATTTGTCTAGAAGTCATAAATTCAAATTCATTTACTAATTCTAGAATTTTAAAATGTATATCTGAAATATGTCCTATATTTATTTTGTGAATTATTTGGTTAATAGATACATATCCATCCTTTCCATCAAATGTTTTAATTTCCCCTTCCCTTATAGCAAATGGAGATACACTTGTTTTAATGTTTTCATCTTCTACCATAACTCTAACATCCTTTCTTTATACTATTATTAATTTTATTTTCTTTTTATCTTTAATAATCTTTTTTATATATACTTCTACTTTTTCACCATATTGCATATTTTCTTTATATTCTGCCATTCCTACTAAATTAGGTTTTAATTCAATAAAAATTCCATTCTTATATTTATCTTCTTCTTTAACTATTCCGTATACTTTAGTACCTTCTTTGAATTCTTTTATATTATCTTCCCAAGTTCCTAATAATTCCTTGTATGTTAAAATCACTCTACTATCTTCTCTATTTATAGATTTTACCATAACATTTACTTTTTGTCCAATAGAAAAACGTTCTGCTGGTGATTTTATTCTAGATATTGACATATCTTCTATATGTAGAAGACCTGTTATTCCTCCTCCAATATCAATAAAAGCTCCATATGGTCTTATGTTTTTAACAATTCCATCTATAACCATACCTTCTTTTAAATCTTCCTTTATCCAATTAATTACCTCTTCTCCTACCGCTTTTCTAGATAAAGTAAAATTGTCTTGATTTTTTTCTGTTATCTTAAATTGTACTATATTATTTACTTTGCTTCTACATATCTTTTCTTCAACAGTTCCATATTCATCTTTTCCTAATGCATCTACTTCATTTCTTGGTATTATACCTTTAATTCCATCTCCTAAATTTACATGTAAGTTGTAAAAATCATCACAACTTTCTACAAATCCCTGTAATATACTTCCATTAGTTAAAGCTTCATCAATATTATCTTGTGTTAATTTATCGTTTGTATTTTGCCAACCTTCTGGAATAAATTTTTGATATTCCATAATTTTACTCCTTAATCATTTGTATTTAATAAACTTTTTACTTCTGAATCTGTTAAATATCTCCATGTTCCTATTTTTAAATTTTTAACTTCTATGTTTCCAATTTTACTTCTATGTAAAGCTAGAACTTTCTTTCCAATAGCTTCACACATCTTTCTTACTTGTCTATTTTTACCTTCATGAATTGTTATTTCAAGTCTAGATCTATTAGTTTCTTTATCTATTTTTAAAATTCTAACCCTAGCTTTCTTAGTTTTATATTCTCCATCTATTTCTACGCCATCTCTTAATTTCTGAACATCGCTTTCTTCAATAATTTCTTTTAAAGTTACAGTATATGTTTTTTCAATTTCATGCTTTGGATGTGTTACTATATAAACAAATTCTCCATCATCTGTAAGAATTAATGCACCAGATGTATACATATCTAATCTTCCAACAGGTACAAGCCTCTTATTTACTTTAACCAAATCTATTACAGTATCTCTGCTAAATTGGTCTTTTACAGTTGTTACATAACCTATTGGTTTGTTTAATAAAATATATGTATGTTTACTTATATTATTATTAATTTCTTTATCATCAAACTCAACTTTATCTATACCTGGTTTTACTTTAGTTCCAAGTTCATTTATAATATTACCATTAACTTTAACTCTTCCATCCAAAATATATTCTTCACATTTTCTTCTAGATGCTACTCCGATTATCTGCTAAATATTTTTGAAGTCTTACTTCTTCACTTTCCATTATTTAACCTCTATTCTAAATTTTTTAATACATTTTCAAAATACTCTGGCAATGGTGCTTCAAACACTACAGTTTTCTTTGTTGTAGGATGCACAAATTCTAGTCTTTTAGCATGTAACATTTGTCCTACTACTCCAAATGGATTTTTTCCATTAGAATAAATATAATCTCCTACTATTGGAAAGCCTATTTCAGCCATATGTACTCTTATTTGATGAGTTCTTCCTGTTTCAATGTTAACTTCTAGCAAAGTATAATTGTTATACCTTTTTAAAACTTTAATATGAGTAATTGCTGTTTTTCCATTTCTTTTAACAGCCATTTTTATTCTATCTTTATCACTTCTACCTATTGGCATATTAATAGTAGCTTCATTTTCTTTTATTACACCTCTTACAAGTGCAATATATGTTTTTTTAACTTTATGCTCTTTTATTTGATTACTTATATCTATATGAGATTTATCATTTTTAGCTATTATAATAAGTCCAGAAGTATCTTTATCGATTCTGTGCACAATGCCAGGTCTTAGTTCTCCACCTATTCCTGATAATGAATCTTTACATCTTGCCATTATTGCATTTACAAGCGTTCCATCTGGATTTCCATTTCCAGGATGAACTACCATCCCTTTTGCTTTATTTACAATAACAATATCATCATCTTCATAAATTATATCTATAGGTATATTTTCAGCTTTTAAACTTATTTCTTTTGGCTCATCTTTTTCGATTTCTATTATATCATTAACTGCAACTTTATAGGAAGCTTTTTCTATTTTTTTATTTACTTTTATTTTTTCATCATCTATTAATTTTTGAATTAATGCTCTAGAAAATTCTTCTTCAGTTAAACTTACAATTGCTTTATCTAATCTTAAACCTTTTTCTTCGTTTTTTACAACATATTTTAATATTTCCAAATTTAATCAAACCTTCCTTTTGTTTTATCTTTTTTGAAGAATAATTTAAGCAAATATAATGGTAAAACTCTCATTCTTATTATTCTTTTTGGTTCTTTCATTAATCTCCATAACCACTCCATACCTATTTTTTGAATAAATACTGGTGCTCTTTTTATTCTACCTGCTTCATAATCAAAAGTTCCACCTTGCCCTGTTGCTACATCTACTTTTAAGACATCTTTATGATTATAAATCCATTTTTCCTGTTTAGGTGCTCCCATTGCTACAAATAATACATTAGGTTCCAATATATTTATTTCATTAATTACTTCTTTCTCAGTATTTTCGTCTAAGTACCCATTATGATATCCAACTATTTTTACTTTAGGATATAAACTTTCAATGTTTTTCTTTGTTTTTTCGATTACATCTTGACTACCACCTAATAGGTAAAAAGTCCATCCCTCTTTTTCTCCTGTTTCTATAATTTTTCTAAAATAAGCTTGTCCAGGAATTCTTTGTTTAAATTTCTTTTTTTGAAGCTTTGCCCCTATCATAATTCCTATACTATCTGGAGTTGACAATTCTGATGCTTGAAGAATATCAAAAAAAGTTTTATCTTTTTGAGCAGTCATTATAAATTCAACATTTGGTGCAAAAATCATTTTACAAGTTTTATTACTTTTTTCTATTAAATTTTTAGTAATAACTGCCACATCATCTAAAGTAACGTTATCTATTGGCACACCTAATATTTTTATTGTATCTCTCACCTTTTCAATTTACTCCTTTATCTTTTTTACATCTTTATTTAAATACAATATTAAGAATATTATAAATAATATCCAACCTACGACAATATAGATATCTGCAATGTTGAAAACAGAAAAGTTTTTAACATTAATGAAATCTACTACAGCTCTTCTTATAATTCTATCTATTAAATTACTTATTCCACCTGCTAAAATCATATATATAATAATTTCTGTTTTAGAATCTATATTATTTTTTTGACTAATTAAAAACCTTACTATAATAAAAATAAATAATATTCCTATAAAAATATTTGTCATATTTTGACCAGAATTTAACCCAAAGGCTACTCCTGTATTATTAACTAAGTTTAATGAAATAAAATTTTCTATTATTATTTTTTCACTTGTTAGAAAATTTAATACCAAAAATTTACTTATTTGATCAACTATAATTAATATTGGAACTAATAACATTTTTTTATTAAATTTCATTTTATTCCTCCGCTTTAACAGCTGATAACCTTTCATAAATTTTAAATGAATCATCTTGATAAAGTAATTTATATCCTTTATCATCTGCCATAATCATACTCAATTTTGAGTTTCCATATGTAATAATATGTGTAACTCCATATTCAGAGAACTTGCTATTATAATCTACAGCTAATCCTGCAATATTTAATGCATCTGTAAATATATCTTTTCCATCTTTTTTATCACCTGTTTTTGTATTAAATTCTGGAGCATATAAGTCTGCTCTTGAATCAATAAAAACTGGTATTCCTTTAAATAATAAATAACTTCCATAATTGTATTCGTTATATAATTTAATATTTTTAACATCTAAATTATTTAATATCCATTCTGAAGCCGCAACTGGATATGTTCTGCTATCTACATATGAATCTTCCATATGTGGTTTATAAATGTTTAAAGATATTATTAAGGCTATTCCTAGAGTAATAATACTTCCGAAAATATTAGTTAAAAACTTCATTGCCTTTTTGGCTATTTCACTATCATCATTTACCTTAAACATTTGACTTATTAACTTACATAATATTGGAGCACATATTATTATAAATATAGAAATCTGTCTCCTTGATTTAAATGATAAATACATAAGACCAAATAGCATAAATAAATCGCTTAATTTTATTTTTGTATCTGTAAAAATAAGTATTGCCAAAAATGCACATAAAACCATCATGTAGTTTGAATTTTCAACTAAAGTTAGTGGTAAATGCTCATTTATACTATGAGTTGTATTTCCTATCATAGTTTTGTATAAGTATGTATATGGTGCATCTCCAACTGGCGTTAAAAATCCAGTAAATGCTGAAATTATAAATACCATTACTATAATTAATGCTAATCTATTCTTTTTTAATATTATTTTATATGGATTTTCTACAATTTTTTTCCTTACCTCTGTAGATTTTTCTATCTTCTCATTTATATTTTTTAATTTTAATTCTATTTTTTCTTTCACTCTTGGATTTTTAGTAATTTTATATATTAATTTCCAAAATATCATTCTTAGCCTTAATATAACATTTAAATCAAAACATTCACAAATAACAAATTCTGCTATATATGGTAAAAACAAAACAAAATAAAATGGAAATACTGCCAAATGAATATTTGCAATAATAATAGGAATTATTATAAGATATATGGCATACCTTATTTTTTTAGTGCTTAGATATTTTTCAATACAAAACACTGTTAATGTAAACAAAATAAATGTTACAAGTTGTGCTCTTGCTGCAATATAATCTTTCATAAGATATAAAGCACCAAAAGATATAATTAATGATACAATTCTATTTTTAGAAATTCTAGAGTTGCAAATATAAAGTGTAACTCCAAGTATGGCACTTAAAATCACTGTAGATGCATATATGCCATCAAAACCCCAATTATTGTATATTAAATATATTCCTAAATCATAACCCCAATGAGGAAATGTATATGGTAAATCCTCATGCCACGAAAATGGATCTTTAGTTAAATCTGATATTCCATTTTGTGCTATATATTCACCTATTTTTACAGTATAATATGTATCATTTTGTAAAGTTCTTGGAGCTAATGCTATTCCTAAAATTATAATACAAAAAATTGCTAATACATCAAATCTAATATTTATTAATTTCTCTTTATTCATCATATTCCTACCCTTAATTTATTTATGAAATTATATCAAATATAGAAATAAATTACAAGTATAGATAAAAAAATACATAGCTATAAAAGCCATGTATCTAAATTTATTCAATTAATACTTTTATTTATAATAATGTTCTGATGTCTTTAAGTGATCACAATGTTCTGTTTCAGGATGTGCTCCTCTGTTAGAATGTGTCCTATTTCCACAAATAGTACTTGTATCTACCATTCCATGTTGATCCCAAGTTCCTTTAATTGCTCCACAAACTGTACATATAACATTACCTGAACTTACTCCATCCTGAGATGTTGCTACTTTTCTATAACTAGTGGACTGACATATATAATAAAGTGAACAATTTTTTCCATCACAATACCATATTGCATAAAGTGTTAAATCAGAATTTGTTGTATAACTACTTCCTGCTGAATAAGCAACTGTATGTGATGAACTACTTGTTGCCCAACCTTTAAATATATATCCACTTGGAGCTGTAAAAGCATTACTTTGAATTATATAACCACTTCCATCTGACTTCTTTCCTGCAGTCATACTACCACTACCGCCATTGGCATCATATGTTATTGTATATGTTTTTTTCCATACAGCATACAAAGTAGTATTTGCATTAACACTAAATCTTTGACCTGATGAATATGTTGCTGTTGTTGCTGTACTACTCGTTGACCATCCTAAAAATTCATATCCTGATTTTGTAGGAATTGTACTACTTAAAGTTATATCATAACCATGACTTTTAGTCTGTTGACTTGGTGCTCCACTACCACCATTTGCATTATATGTTATTGTATATACTATTGAATTAAATCTTGCAACTATACTATAGTTTTTTGATGGCATTTTGAAAGTATATGTAGCAGATGTTGATACTCTTGTAGCTCCTTCATACCATCCTAAGAAAGAATAACCGGTATTTGGAGTCGCATTTACTGTGCATGATTCATTTTCAAATTTCTTTCCACTATCTCCACTTACTGTTCCACCTGCTTGAGCTGTTCTGCTTAAAGTATAATCATTTGCTATTATCTCTTCACTATATATTGTCTCATTTCCTGCGTTGTCTATTGCCTTTACATAAACTTTATATGTTCCTCCTGCAGTAATTGGAAAATTATTTGTAGTTGAATAATTTTCTCCATCTATACTATACTCATATCTTAATATTCCAGATACATCTGTTGCACTTGCTGTTATATTTATATTCTTATTTTCAAAAGTAATATTTTTGCTTTCAATTGTTGGTCCTTCATTATCTACATTTTCAATTTTATATCTCTTTATTTGAAAACCGTTTGTACCATCAAAATATCTTGCTAGTATTGTTGTATTTTCTGTTACTTGAAAGCTAACTTGAATATCATTTTCTACATTAGTCCATTCTTCATCTGTTTCTTTTTTGTATTGTCTTTTAAAGCCATTTTCTTCATATTTTATTGTAACTTGAATTGGTCCTGTTTCTATTCCGTTTTTACTTCCTATTTCAGTTGTATTTCTTGGTGTTTT
>CAKPKP010000027.1 GCA_934167495.1 uncultured Clostridia bacterium
CGAATCTTCTATTTGTTTTCTTTTGTATTTTTTATAAACTTCTATTAAATCTGGATCATTTTGATTTTTAGGTAAGTTATTCAAGTCAAAGAATTTCATTTCTTTAGATTCTTCATCTATTTTTAATTCTCCAGCATAATGTCTTATGCAATATAGGGCTGTATTATTTATTACAACATCACCATTTGTATAACTATTTTTTCTAGTTTTTCCTGATACTATATCTATTAATTCTAAATCTTTTTCTTCTACATCTAAATTAGTTTCTTCTTTAACTTCTCTAATTATAGTCTCTTTAAAACTCTCTCCTAATTCTTGACACCCTCCAGGTAATCCCCATAGATTTCTATCAGCTCTACTTTGAAGTAATATTTTCCCTTCACTATTAATTATTATTGCTGCTGCACCATCTTGTAATAGAATAATTTTATGTTGTAATACTCCCATACATAATCTAATAAAAACAGGATATCCTATTATATTACTTAATTCAATTATTTCATCAGGTGTCATATATTCCATTATCTCCTTTAATTTCTCGTAATTGATTTTCTTTTTTTCTTCATTAGAAAGTTCTCTTATTTTTGCTAATATTTCTTTACTATTCATTTTATCTTGTCCTTTTTCACTTAACATTCTATCATATAACTTGCTATTTATTATCTTTTTTCTTGACTTTTTATCTTTAAATAGCTTATAATAAATATAGGAAATGACAAATCCACAAACGTGGTTTTGCCAAATTAAGTTTGAAAAAACTCACACCTAACTCGCCAAAGTTACAGATGTGAGCTTTTTTTTATTTATGTAGTTGCTTATCACCCCAGTTCTTATGCAGAACTGCTGTCAAGGCAACGTTTAATGTTAAAGAAAACATTAAGGATAATATTAAAAATAGTATCACTTTAATCATAAACATCACCACCTCTCCTACGATATTTCGTAAAATTCAGGTGGCAAAACCACATCTGTTTCTCATCATTTCCTATGCTAATTATTCTACAATATCATTTAAAATCTGTCTATAATATTAATAAATTTTATAATCTATTTCTGTTTATAAATTCATAAATCTTATTTTTAATATGGTTGTTTCCTAAATAATAAAATCTAATAAGAGTTATTTAAAAGTATAATGTAATAATCTTATAATATACAAAAATGTCATTTTTTATTAATAAATCAACCTTTGTAATTTACAAAGAGATAATATGCTTTTATGCAAAATATATCAAAACTCTGAAGTTTTAATACCTCCGAGTTTTTTTATTGCTGTTCGATAATTTTTACTATAAAATGTCCGAAAGAATTGATATTTCAATACTGCTATTTTTTATTTGGAAGTAAAATTCCATTTATTCCAAAAATATAAAAAATAAATTTCATTATCAGATCTATAAAGCTTTTTTCCGCTTATACCTAATTTAATATTTAATCAAATTAGTATTTTAAATGCTTCTAAACGTAAACTTTTCCCTTCTGTCCCTATTTTTATATTTTTTCCTTTTGAAGCTGGAATCCACCCAATATCTTGTATATGTTCTTGAACTTCTAAATCCTTATTAGATTTTATTTCTATTGCTTCAATTCTTATATCCTCTCCAGTTGTTCCAGCTATTTGCCCGTTTTCCACCCACTCAGCCCATCCTATTTCCTCCATATGCACCCTATATGATAAATTTAGTCCATTATTTCCTTGCAAAATTATTGCTTCCATTCTCTTCCCCTCTCCTGTAGTTCCTACTACATCTCCTGCATTTTTCCATTCTGTCCATCCAATATCTTGAATATAAGCTTTACATTGCAAATCTTATGTTTTTGGTTTTGCTTTAGGTCTTAATACTCCTAAAAAACCTTTATACGAATGTTGTACTTTCTTCACGACTTTACTTCCCCAATTCAAATCATATGAATAGAATTTATTCGTATCTCCTTCACCTGTAGCAATAGATACATGACCATATGTGTTTCCTAATTTAGAGCCCCAAACTGCAATATCCCCCTGTTCTGGTACAAAATCCGCAGTATTGGCTATTTTAGTAAATAATTTATTTATTGGTAAATTTTCAAATTTTTCAAAATAGTCTTTCCCGTTTGCATATATTATTTGATGTACTCCCGTAAAACATTTTTCAATATATAATTGTATTAAATCTACACATTGAGCACCATAAGCACCATCATAATCAATTGTTTTTCCGTTATATTCATTTATAAATTCATTATAATCCAATTATTTTTCCTCCTTAACATTTATTGCTCTTTGACCTAACAAATATGTACTTATCACACCTTGAACAACAGCTATAACTTGTATTATTTGAATTGCATATGGTATTGTTATGCCATCTATAGCATTTATCCCTGTAACTAGAGCACTTATTATTGCTAATATATTTGTTATATATTTGGCTATTTTCTTTAACTTTTCCACAATATCCCTCCTATTTTAGTTTCATATAAACTTTATCATATTTATAATATGTAATTTAGCTATATTGCCTAATTTCAGTTTAATATTGTTATAATTTCTATACCAATATAATATTTAAATTATTGACTTTTATTTCCAATAAATATTAAAATTTATTTTTTTATTGTAGAAACATTTATATAATACTTGAAGATACATAGTTTCATTGCTATAATTATGTTATATATTACATTTATTAATATAGATTTGAGAAAAATATGAAAGTAGGAATTGGTAAAGATAACCATAAAATTGTAAATTTCCTAAAATTAGCCCTAAAATTGAAGAAATGAGAAAAAATATAGCTAGAATACTAAATATAAATACGGATTGTATAGGAATTACAGCAACTTCTGGAGAAGGACTAACAGAGTTTGGAAAATGGTAATGGTATTAATGTTTTTACTTGTGTTACAGTAAAATAAATTTATTATATGAGGTAAAAGATTAATGAATAAAATATATTTAAAAGCAAGAGCCAAAATAAATTTAAGTTTAGAAATATTAAATAAACGAGAAGATAATTATCACAATATAAAATCGGTATTTCAAAAAATTAACTTATATGACGAAATTTATATAGAAAAAAATAATACTAATAAATTTGAATTGGAAACTAATATAGAAGATTTAAATAATAGCAATAATATTATTTATAAAGCTTATTTAATTTTAAAAGAAAAATATATCAATATTTCTGGAATTAAAGTAGTTTTAAATAAAAAAATCCCTATGCAAGCAGGCCTTGGCGGTGGTTCTACAGATTGCTCAAGTTTTATTTTGGGAATAAATAAATTATTTAATTTAAATATGTCTAAATATACAATAGAATCAATTGGAAAAAGTTTAGGGGCTGATGTTATTCCTTGCTTTTATAATAAAGCTGTTTTAGCTGAAGGTATAGGAGATAAAATAATACCTATAAATACTAATTTTAAATATTATATTGTAGTTATAAAACCAAATATAAATTTCAATACTAAAAAAATGTATGCTTTACTAGACGCAAAGCCTCAAGTACAAAACTTAGATTTGTCAGATAAGATAATCACAGGTCTGCAAAGTAATAATATAGAACTAATTAGTGCTAATTTATATAATACTTTTGAATCTCTTCAAACAGAAAATGATTTAATCAAAAAGATAAAAGTAGAATTAGTTAAAAACGGTGCCCTTGGAAGCCTTATGACTGGTTCTGGCTCATGTGTTTTTGGAATTTTTAAAAATAAACAAACAGCAAAAGAAGCATATCAAAAATTAAAATCTAATTATGAAACATATATATGCACATCATATAATTCAAAAAGGAACTAAAAATTTGCTTATATATCTATAATAACAATAGCGGGCTGATTAAATTTTTATATTTTTTTATTGTAGAGTTAAGCCAACATTTAATTGTTCGCACGCAAAATTTGCATATAGCAAATTTCTATACAAAGTATATAGACATTACAATTACCAAAAATAGCCAGATGAAATTAATCATTTGGCTGTTTTGGGTAGAGTTACTCAGCAGATTTTGTTACCAATTCAACATTTTCCAATACAATTGTTGGAATCTTTTTTATTCCAAATTCTCTTGAAAAAACTATAACATTATACCCATCAAGTAAATTATAATTTTTATCTACTATGATTGGTTTAGGTATTTTTTTGTACTTATAGTAGAACTCAACAATTCTGCAATATTTTTTTCCTCTACAGTATTGACTAGGATCTTCATACTTAATTAACCCTATTGGTAGATATTCTACCCATTTTTTAGGCAACTTGAAGCCTGTTTTCCGTCTCATTTTTTCTCGCTCTTGTTCAATTTCTTTAATATACCTCTTCTTTTCTTTTTTTGTCATTTGAGTATATTCCCAAAATTCTTCTTGAGTAAGATTAGACTTCTGTGAATTGCAATTTGCACAACTAGGATACAAGTTGTTTGTAATACTTATTCCTCCTGCATCTCTTGGATACCCGTGGTCTAACGTTCTGTTTTTCTTATTTAATTTTTTTCCACAATACACACATTTCCAACAGTGTTTAGTAGCATAAGTAAGCTCATACATTAAATCTTCAAACCGATCACGTTTGTAGATTTTTAATATTGAGTCTTTAACTTCAACTCCCCGCAAGTTAAATTTATTTGGTAATTTCATAATCATGAAAATTTACCTCCTTTAATTTATTTAGGTTTTGCTTTTTTTATTATACTACACATTTCCTATAAATTCAATAAAATTCCATGTTATAGCAAGCAATACATTCTAAAGTTTTATAATATATTTTTATATCAAACATATAAATTAAATTAGGTGATATTTTGAGAAGACTAAAAACTTTTTTTATTAATACTATTATTTTAATTGTAAGCTCACTTCTATTTAAATCAATTGGTAGTTTTTTTATGATATACATATCAAATATAATTGGTTCAGAAGTTGTTGGAGTTTTTCAATTAATTTTATCTGTATATATGTTTGTTATTACTCTTGCAAGTTCTGGTTTAAATCTTGCTAGTACCAGAGTGGTATCTGAAGAACTTGCGAATAATAACGAACTTGGTGCTAAAAGAGCTGGAAGGACTTGCATTTTTATTAGTCTTTTAACAGGATTATTAGCTAGCTTTTTATTATTTATAAATACAAATTATATAATTAAATATTTTTTGCATGATAAGGTTGATTCTTTAGTTATTTATGCTATGTGCTTTGCACTTCCATTTATATCAATGACAACTTCTATTACAGGCTTCTTTACAGCTGTTAGACGTATTTACAAAAATGTTGTTTCTCAATTCTTTGAACAAGCCTCAAAAATACTATTTACAACCTATTTACTTACTTTATTTATGCCTAAAGGATTAAATTTTATTTGTTTGGCTTTAATTTTAGGAGATGTTATATCTGAATTTATTTCTTTTTTAGTTTCGTATATATTATATTTATTTGACAAAAAAATCCATACAATATCCAAAAGGAATTCGAGCTCTTTTTATGCAAAAAAAATCTTTCGAATCTCTATTCCTATAGCTATAACATCTTATATTCGTTCTGGACTTTCAACTTTAAAACAAATTGTAATTCCTTCAAGCTTAGAAAAAAGTGGTATGTCATGTAGTATGGCTCTTTCTAACTATGGTATAATTAGTGGTATGACTATGCAAGTAATAACATTTCCAATATTTTTTATTTCTTCTTTTGCTAGCCTGCTAATTCCTGAATTTTCAAGGTATATAACAAAAAAGGATTACAAACGTATTAAAGAAGTTTCATTTTATGCTATTTTTTTTACTGCAATTTTTTCTATTCTTTTAAGTTTAATTTTTATAGTATTTGCTAATAAAATTAACTCCATTTTTTTCACCAATTATGATGTTAGTAAATATTTAAAGGTCATCTCACCACTTGTTTTATTTATATATGTAGATGTTGTAATAGATAGTATTTTAAAAGGATTAGATGCTCAAGTTAGCGTTATGATTATAAATGTTATAGATTTGATAACTACTGTTACTTTTATATATTTCTTCGTACCTATGCTTGGAATAAATGGTTACATTTTATCTATGTATATAAGTGAATTACTTAATTTCTCTCTTAGTCTTTACAAGTTACTTAAGATTTTAAAAATTAGCCATAATAAATAAAACAAAGTTGTACAAAGTATTTAATTAATAGGAATTTCCTCAGAATTTGGTACCATATAAGTATAGATGTTTTCTATACTTTTTCTTTCCTATTAGAAAAAAAATCCAGCCAGTAATTACTGACCGGATTAAAAGTTTACTTAGACTCATTATAGAAACGAGTTCTTACAATTATGTATAATCTTTTATCGTAGTTGTATAATTGTTTCATAGCCATTGCAAACTTTTTTTCTCCAAGTTCTTCAGTCACCTCATAACTACGAAGTCCAGATTTACAAACCATATTATACAATATGATACTTAGTCTATATTTCTGAGCTTTTTTCATCTGCTGCCATAATGTAGGATTTGTTCCTTCTAAGAATTTAAAATACCGTCTGACTGAGTCTTCTGATATGTTAAATTCTTTTGCCAACTCTTTCTCTGTTGCCCCCTCTTCAATAACCTGAAGTGCCATTGCTGAAGCCTCGTTAACCTTGAGTCTAAAATATTCTCTCATGATGTTTTTTGCTCCTTTTAAATCATAACCACGTGTAAAACGCGTGGTTTGAACTTGCCCTGGAAGGGCTTATAACATTGCCAGCGTCAAACGACGC
>CAKPKP010000028.1 GCA_934167495.1 uncultured Clostridia bacterium
ATATTATTATACATTGAATTAGGGACGCTTTCAACTGGGTGTGGTAAAATCATTCCGCTGTGCAGAGATTTTTGACATGGGTTCATTGATATAATATGTTTGAATTTAATCTTTGAAACAGAGATACTTGCCTGTGATAATAATTATAAAAAATATATATCAATTTAATTAATATATTATTATTAATTATTCATCGGTTTATAAAAAAAGAAAGACAATGCTAAGTCTGATGTGATTACCATGGAGGTGACACCCAGTTAACATTGCCTTTTTTGTTTCTAATAGATAACATTGTTTGATGAGTCAAAAATCTCCGTCCCCATTGACATACCCATTGACATATCCTTTTAACAAAAATAATTTTTATTTATTATATCATTAAACTATATATTTTTAAATAAGTTCAATTAAATATATGGAAAACTAGAATAATTAAATATTTTATAGTATAATATTTGTGATTGTAACACTTATTAAAAGGAGAAAAAATAATGAAAAAAATTTATCTAGTGCATTGTTGGGATGGAACAAGTAATGATGGTTGGTATCCTTGGATAGAAAATAAATTAAATAATGATAATGTAGAAGTAATTAAGTTTGATATGCCAAATACTGCAAATCCCAATATAAATGAATGGGTATCTACTCTAAATTCAAAAGTAGAGTTTTTAAAGGAAAATACATATTTTATTGGTCATAGTATTGGTTGTCAAACTATTATGAGATATTTAGAAACTAAAGAAGTATGTAAAATTGGAGGAATATTATTTGTTGCTCCTTGGTTAGAGTTATTACCTGAAGCAGTAGCCGATGAAGAATCATATAATACAGCTCAACCTTGGCTTAATACACCAATGAATTTTGACAAAATTAAATTGTTTACTAATAATATAAATTGTATTTTCTCTAGTGATGATTACTTTGTATCATTAGAACAAGAAAAAGAGTTTAAAGATAAATTAAATGCTAATACTTGTGTAGTAGAAAACAAAGGTCATATTAGTCAAGATGATGGCGTATTTGAACTTCAAGAAATATTAGATTTAAGTAAAAATATGCTAAATAATAAATTATAAAAGATAAAAGGAGAATAAATTCTTTATGAATATTGAAATAGATATTCATGGTGTTTTAAATTCACAATATAATTTTTGTATATATTATGGTACAAAATTTTGTAATGAATTAGGAAAATACAGATTAGAAAATATTAATGCTATAGATACTACTGATATGTTTTTATGGGAAGAAGATATTGCTCATCAATTTTGGAATACATATAGGAAGATTTAGTATTTAAATCACTAACAAAAAAATATGCTTCAGAAGTTATAAACAAATTGAAAAATGATGGTAATCTAATTTATATAATAACTGCAAAAAAAACAATGATGAATGGTTTCCTGATCTTTAAAAAAAAGACGTTGAAAGAATTGCAAAAAAATGGTTGAAAGAAAATAAAATATATTATGATGAAATTGCATTTGATGTTAAAGGCAAAGGAAAATATTAATGTTAACTCATATCATAAACAATCTGTAAAAGATGTTGCAAATCAATTTATAGTTTCCGCAGAATATAATGATGGAACAATTGAATGACATTTTATCCTTTGAAAAATTTATAAAAACTTTCTTTGATTGAGGGGATGGGAATTCCAATAATAGAATTTATATGGGAGTATAAATTCAGTGCTGGCTAGGCATAGATTTTATTCTTATATTCAAAAAAATACAAAAAGAGGATTAAATTATTTTGATAATTTTTTCCTCTTTTTTGAAGATTATTTATATAAAAACTTACAAACTTTTTTAAGTCCGTAAGTTGATTTCAAATGGAGCGGGTAGCGAGAATCGAACTCGCGCTATCAGGTCGGAAGCATGACATTCTACCACTAAATTATACCCGCATCATTACTTATTATTATATATAAAATAATAAGTAATTTCAATATTTTTTTCTTTTTATTTTGTGTATTTATAATAAATATCAATAGGATACAATGAAAATATAGTAAAATTACTTAATATAAGTAAATTCCTAGTACTGATAAAATGCCTATAACCATAGCTATTGCTTTTTTGAGTGTTATTTTATCAGTACCAAATAAAATTGATAAAATAAATAATAAAAATACACGAATCTCTTGAATTATAGCATTAATAATAGCTGCATCATTTGCATATCCCATTGTTCCAAATAGATAATATATTGCTTCAAAAAATGATATTAACAAAATAAATTTTACTAATCCTTTTTTATTTTGTTGTTCTTTTAAGTTATCCTTGGAATGTTTAATCATCATTATTAAAAAAAATGGAATTGCGAAAAGGTAATATCCAAAATTAATTGCAACTTCGTTAGCTCCATTATTATTAGCAAATTGTATTAAATATGGCTCTAATCCATAAAAGAACATTGATAATAACAATATAAATATTCCTGAGAATTTTATTTTTTTTATATTATTTTCATCTTTTTGTTTATAAGTATCGGATGAAAATAAAAATATTGAGAAGATAAAACATAAAAACAAAAATATAAACCATGCATTTATTTCAAGAAATCCACAGAAATAATCTATAAATAAGTAAGCAAATAAATTTCCAGATTCTATTAATCCAGTAAGTGATACAGGTAATCTTTTTAATGATTGAACATATAATGTGTATCCAAGTAATAAACTTAAACCATTTATAATAATAAAAATTATAGATGTTGGAGTTATTGTAAATCCAGTAATTATTCCATATATTAGTTGGATTATAAATGATCCAACAGCAGTTCCAAAAAGAACTGAATACATATTATATTTATTAACAGCAAAATCTAATGTAAAATCGCAAAAACTATTAGAAATAGTTGATATAAAAGCAGGTAATCTTCTATTCATTTTAAACCTCATTTAAATTAATCATATTTTTACAATATTATACAATAAATTACAAAAAAACAACATATAGTGGAAAATTCTTTATAATAATGAATAAAAATAATAAATATTAATGTAAAATATTGTAAAAAAATGACATGTGTGATATATATATTTCTAATAAATAATAAGGAGTATTTTTATGGAAAATTGTAGAAAAAACGAATTATCAATTGGTATTGATTTAGGAATAGCTTCTGCAGTTTTAAAGTACTGTAAATCTTTATTAATGTAAAACCAAAATCGACTAGTTATATCTAGTCGAAATTTTTATATAATGGAAAAAATGCGGCTTAACTATGCAATTTAAAATATAGAAAAATTTAATAAACTCATTTTTATTTCTTTAACTGATGTCAAGAATCTTCATCCTTAGGACACACCAAATGACACATTTTTTGTGTCAAAAATCTCCGTCCCCAATGACACACCAAATGACACACATTTTTTGTGTCAAAAATCTCTGCACAGCGGAATGATTTTACCACACCCAGTTGAAAGCGTCCCTAATTCAATGTAT